>JAZRVV010000030.1:0-38643 GCA_045599345.1 Acutalibacteraceae bacterium | reverse complement strand
GTGAGGCTACACTTCCACCAGAGTCAGACAAAGAAAACGTTTTGGCATTTGGTAGAAACTTCATCACAGGTAATGATGAACTCAAGGCATTCCTTGCATAAGAATTAAATACGATTGTATAGTAAAAGGCCCCGTGGGATTTCCACGGGGCCTTGTTGTTTTGTGTGATTAGAACTTTGTTGCTGAGGCGTCGGTGAAACGACGACCAGAGTTTTGAACTGGCTCAAGTACATCACCGCTGTATGCGGCGTATACAAGCGGAGGAATGCCTCCGTCGTGCCATACAATCTGGTTTCTGCCACCTTCCTTAGCAAGGTAGAGGTTGTGGTCAACAGCCTCTATAAGCTCCTCTGGGCGCATTCCAGGCTTGTACATGAATACGCCACCACTAACGGTGATGGTCTTGTCGATGTCAGCTGAAAGCTGAGTGTTCTCGACAGCGACACGAATTTGCTCTGCGCGGCGGAATGCAGGTGTGTCTTCTGCGGTTGGTAAAACGCAGATGAACTCTTCACCGCCGTAGCGAGTGACAACGTCAACATCACGAAGTGAGCTTTTGAGGATTAAAACAAGGTTCTTGATACAGTCGTCACCGGCAAGGTGACCGTATGTATCATTAATCTTTTTAAAGTGGTCAATATCAAACATTAAAAGTGAGAATGTTTTAAGTTGTTCATCCTCAACTTGTTTGATGCATTTATCAAGGTATTCCATAAGGTACCTACGGTTGAATGCACCTGAAAGAGGATCCTTGGTTGCTGCATTTTCAATTCGGCCAAGCAAGTCGTTCGCTTTCTCTTGGTTCTCATCAAAGAATTTGGTGAGTTGACGGAGGAAGAAGCCGATTGAAAGACCAACTATAATTGTTGAAATACCTATGTCGAGATATGTCTTATCTCCAAGGTTTGTAAATCCAGTAATGAGTTCGGTGTTCTGGAAATCTATTATGTAAACAGTTCCAGCAGCAGCGACCATTACTATAAAGATGGTTAACATTAAAGCATTATCAAGGAGAAGGAGGATGAATACTCCGACCATGATAAAGAAAAGAGGAACGCCACTGGCAATACCGCCACCTGCAAGATATACTCCTGGGAGAAAGATACATCCCATAAGTATACTGTAGGAGATATAACGTTTCTTTTGCATTGATGAAGAATCATCTTTTTTGCCTGCGAATTCAAGGATTGAAAGGAAGGCAATCATTGCAATATAGAGTGCAACACAGAAAATGTGTTTTCTGAAAATTAATGCTTCAATAAGGAATGCAGTAGCAGTAAAGAGAGAGGACGAAAGGATGAGTGAGAAGAATTCCTTTTTTAAGAGGGCGTCTTCTATACCAGTTCCTTTAAAGAAATCTCTAATAGAACTCATATGAGGTCGACCTCCTCTCCAACAATCTGGTTGCGACCAGCTTGTTTTGCTTTGTAGAGGCGCTCATCGGCTTTGGCAACGAGGAGTTCCTCGTTTTCAATGCCGTGGAATGTGCAGACACCGCCGCTGATTGTCACAGGCTTGTCGGCCGGAAGCTCTGGTGCAAGTTGTGACAGTTCAAGGCAGCGGCGAATCTCCTCTGCGCGTCCAATTGCCATTTTGTGATTGGAACCAGGGAGGACGAGAAGGAACTCCTCGCCGCCATATCGTGCAACGATTTCGTCATCCTTGCATGCTCTCTTTATTATTGATGCGAGAGCCTTGAGCGCCGCATCTCCAACAAGGTGACCATAGGTGTCGTTGAGCATTTTGAAATGATCTATGTCAAAGAGGACTACGGAGAGGTCTCCATTTGTCTCTTTGGCTTTTTCAACTTGAGTGGTGAGATATGAGTACATATGCCTGCGGTTATATACCGTTGTGAGCGGGTCGATGATTGACTGACGCTCAACTTCTACGATTGTCTCACCGACAATCTTGGCCTCACGCTGATAGAGGTGGAATATGATTTTGGCAAGTATACCTATAGCGATGCAAACCATCAATGTATTTGATGTGATGGCTTGGAACATAAAGTTCTTGACGCCGTTTTCCCTTGAAAAGGCTGGAACATCGATACAGATAGAAGGCCAATACCATGATGCAAAGAAGATAAAGGCATACCAAAGGGACTCAACACTTGCAAGGATGATGCCAGGAACACCTGTTGTTAAAAACAGGGTGAGGGCGAGTCCTATGACAAAGTATGACGGGATGCCGCAATTGATTGCACCACCAGACAGGTAGAGGGCAGGAAAGATAAGGAAATTAACTATTAGCAAAGCGAAATAGATAATCCTTGTCTGGTGTTTTGCCCTAATGCCTATGTAGGCCAAAAGAGGAAAGGCGAGCGTCATGGCAGCAGATACCATAATTGCCTGTCTTGATGAGCCAAGAGTAATGCAGGCAATTACGCCAGTGATACCGATAAGTACCGCTGCCGAGAAGATGATATTAAAGAATCGTTCTCGGATAGGTAACTGGTTACCAAACGCACCTTTTAAGTCGCTTGAATATTTTCCCATAGATTAGTTCTCCGCATTTTCTTTAAGCATGCAACATTTCTTGTACTTCTTACCAGAACCACATGGACATGGATCGTTAGGACCCACTTTTTCGCCCTTTCTTACTACTGGGCGCTTTGCATCAGTACCGTCGCCACCGCTTGTGCCAGTAACTTTTGCTACTTGCTCACGCTTTACTTCTTCGTTCTTTTGAACTCGAACTGTAAAGAGCTGGCGAACTGTGTTTTCGCGGATTGTAGCTGTCATATCATCAAAGATATCAAAGCTCTCAAATTTAAACATTACAACAGGGTCCTTTTGAGCATATGCTCTAAGGCCTATGCCCTTCTTGAGTTCTTCCATAGCATCGATATGATCCATCCAGTTCATATCAACGTTACGAAGTAGGATCATACGCTCAAGGTCACGCATGATTTCTGAACCGAACTGTTCCTCACGCTTTGCATAGAGCTCGTGACCACGATCAAGAAGGAACTGTGAAATTTCATCTGCACTCTTGTTCTTGAGGTCATCATCTGGGTTGAGAAGCCAGCCGAGATAGTATTCACGAAGACCAGCAAGGTTCCAAGAGTCCTCGCTGTCCTTTGGACAGTAGAGAGACATGTTCTGATCAACTGTCTCGTCGTACATTGAAAGAATCTTTTCTTGGAGATCCATCTCATCAAGAACTTGGTCACGCTGAGTATAGATAATCTCACGCTGCTTGTTCATAACATCGTCGTACTGGAGGACGTGCTTACGAATAGCGTAGTTTTGCGACTCGAGTTTCTTCTGAGCTGATTCTACTGTATTTGAAAGTAATTTAACTTCGATTGGGAGGTTCTCGTCTACGTTGAGAGTTTCCATAACTCTGTACATACGGTCACCGCCGAAGAGACGAAGGAGGTCGTCCTCCATTGAGAGGAAGAACTGGGATTCACCAGGGTCGCCCTGACGACCTGAACGTCCGCGGAGCTGGTTGTCGATTCGGCGTGCTTCGTGACGCTCTGTGCCGACGATGTAAAGACCGCCTGCGGCCTTTACCTTTTCAGCTTCGTCCTTGATTTCATCCTTAAACTGTGCTTCAAACTCAGCAAAGTCGGCACGTGCGCTGAGGATTTCCTCATCGTCTGTGCTTGCAAAGCCAGTTGCTTCAGCAATTACTTCGTCTGAGTAACCCTTTTGACGAAGTTTTGCCTTTGCAAGGAACTCTGGGTTACCACCCAGCATAATATCGGTACCACGCCCGGCCATGTTTGTTGCGATTGTAACTGCACCAAACTTACCAGCCTGCGCGATGATTTCAGCCTCGCGCTCGTGGTTTTTAGCATTGAGCACTTCGTGCTTGATGCCATGCTTTTTAAGCATCTTAGAAAGTCGCTCAGACTTTTCGATGTTGATTGTACCAACAAGTACTGGCTGACCCTTTTCATGGCATTCAACAATGCGGTCGATTACTGCATTGAATTTTGCAATCTCTGTCTTGTAGACAACGTCTGGGTTGTCGATACGGATCATTGGCTTGTTTGTTGGAACCTCTACTGGATAAAGGCCATAGATTTCAGAGAACTCATCAGCCTCTGTCATAGCTGTACCTGTCATACCAGCGAGCTTGTCGTAAAGACGGAAGTAATTCTGGAAGGTGATTGTAGCAAGAGTCTTGGACTCACGGCGAACGTTTACGTTCTCCTTTGCCTCAATTGCCTGGTGAAGACCTTCGTTGTAACGACGGCCGAGCATAATACGACCTGTGAATTCGTCAACGATAAGTACTTCGCCGTCTTTTACAACGTAGTCTATATCACGATGCATTACACCATGAGCTTTGATAGCCTGGTTGATATGGTGGAGAATTGTTGAGTTCTCAGCATCCATAAGGTTTTCGATATTAAAGTATTGCTCAGCCTTGGCAACACCGCTCTGAGCAAGAGTAGCTGTCTTGGCTTTTTCATCTACGATGTAGTCGCCGTCGCCAGCATCCTCATATTCCTGCTTTGAGTCTTGCTCCTTGATTTTGGTCATTGTAAGACCCTTAACGAAGTTGTTTGCAAGTTTGTAGAGTTCTGTTGACTCTGTGCCCATACCAGAAATGATAAGTGGTGTACGAGCCTCATCGATAAGGATTGAGTCGACCTCATCGACGATTGCATAGAATGGCTTCCTCTGAACCTTGTCCTTCTTGTAAGACACCATGTTGTCACGAAGGTAGTCAAAACCAAATTCGTTGTTTGTACCATAAGTGATATCGGCATTATATGCCTCACGGCGTTCCTCTGTATCAAGACCGTTAACGATAAGGCCAACGGAGAGACCAAGGAAACGATAAACCTTGCCCATCCACTCTGAGTCACGACGTGCAAGGTAATCGTTAACGGTTACGATGTGAACGCCGTTGCCAGCAAGAGCGTTTAGGTATGCTGGAAGTGTTGCAACAAGGGTTTTACCTTCACCGGTCTTCATCTCTGAGATACCACCGTTGTGGAGGATGATACCACCAAGAATCTGCACTGGATAGTGGCGCATGCCAAGTACACGGTCAGATGCTTCTACGCAGGCAGCAAATGCCTCAGGAAGTATATCATCGAGTGTTTCGCCAGCGGCAAGACGTTCCTTGAGTGCAGGAGTTACTGCCTTGAGTTCCTCATCGCTCATTGCGCGATACTGTTCCTCAAGGGCCAACACTTTGTCTTTTATAGGATTCATCTTTTTGACTTGCTTTGATGAATAATCTCCGAATAAAGATTTAATAAGTCCCATTTGATTTTTGTGCTCCTTTAATAAATAAAGAATAATATATAAAAATAAATATACATTTGTAGTATAGCACGTTTTGAGCCTGAAAGCACTACTGAATATTTATGCAAAAATTTTGCATAAAACACTTGACTTTATGCAAACATGTGAATATAATAAGCATACTTTATTTATTTCAATTTAATGAGAAGAGGTACAAAACAATGGCACTCGACAAATCACAAATCAAAAAAGTAGTTCTTGCATATTCAGGCGGACTCGACACATCAATCATCATTCCTTGGCTCAAGGAAAACTACAACAACTGCGAAGTTATCGCAGTTTCTGGTAACGTTGGCCAGGCTGACGAACTTGAAGGTCTTGAGGAGAAAGCTCTCAAGACAGGCGCTTCAAAACTCTATATTGAGGACTTGACTGATGAACTTTGCGACGAATTCATTCTTCCTTGCCTTAAGGCTGGTGCAAAGTATGAAGGATACCTCCTTGGTACATCTTTCGCTAGACCTTTGATTGCCAAGAGACTTGTAGAAATCGCTAAGGCAGAAGGCGCTGACGCAATCTGCCACGGTTGCACAGGTAAGGGCAATGACCAGGTTCGTTTTGAACTTACAATTAAGGCATTCGCTCCTGATATGAAGATCATCGCTCCTTGGAGAGAGTGGTCAATCAAGTCAAGAGAAGAAGAAATCGAATATGCTGAGGCACACAATGTACCTCTCAAGATAAACAGAGAAACAAACTATTCAAAGGACAAGAACCTCTGGCACTTAAGCCACGAGGGTCTCGACCTTGAGGACCCTGCAAACGAGCCACAGTTTGAAAAGGAAGGCTTCCTTGAGCTTGGTGTTTCTCCACTCAAGGCTCCTGATGAGGCAACATACATCACACTTGATTTCGAGGCTGGCAAGCCAGTAGCACTTGACGGTAAAAAGATGTCAATGCAGGAAATCATCTTGGCCCTCAACGAAATCGGCGGTAAGAACGGTATTGGTCTTCTTGACGTAGTTGAAAACAGACTTGTTGGTATGAAGAGCCGTGGTGTATACGAGACTCCTGGTGGAACAATCCTTTACAAGGCTCTCGACGTACTCAAGACAATCTGCCTTGACAAGTACACAGCACACGAGATGCAGAAGCTCGCTATCACATTTGGTGAGACAGTATATAACGGCCAGTGGTATTCACCACTCCGTGAGTCTCTTTCAGCTTTCTTTGATAAGGCTACAGAGACATGCACAGGTACCGTTAAACTCAAGCTCTATAAGGGCAACATGATTAACGCAGGAGTTACATCACCTTACTCACTTTACAACCCAGATTTCGCAACATTCGATGAGGATGAGGTATACAACCAGGCTGATTCAGCTGGATTTATCAACCTCTTCGGCCTTCCAATCAAGGTTAAGGCAATGATGGATGCACAGAATAAGTAAGGGTGAATAGTATGAAACTTTGGACAGGACGTTTTGAAAAAGAGATAGACAAGAAAACAAACGATTTCAACTCTTCTATCTCTTTTGACCAGCGTATGTACAAAGAGGACATAACCGGCAGCATGGCCCATGCTACTATGCTTTGCGCGCAGGGCATCATCAGCGAGGAGGACAAGGATAAGATCCTTGACGGCCTTTCAGCAATCCTCGATGATATCGAAAGCGGCGCGCTCGTGATTGACCCAGAGGCGGAGGATATCCACACCTTTGTTGAGGGTGAACTCACAAGCAGGATAGGCGACGCCGGCAAGCGCCTCCATACATCACGCTCAAGAAATGATCAGGTTGCACTTGATATTAGGCTCACATTGAGAAACGAGACCGAGAGTCTCGTGCCAATGCTTGAGGACCTTATCAAAGTGCTCTGCAACAAGGCAAAGCAGTACAGCAAGGCTGTAATGCCAGGATATACGCATATGCAACGTGCACAGCCAATCGTATTTGGCCACCACCTTCTTGCATATGCAGAGATGTTCCTTCGTGACATCGACCGTTTGAATGATGCCAAAGCAAGAATGAATTACTGCCCACTTGGCAGTGGCGCACTTGCTGGCACAACATACGATATTGACCGTGAAATGACAGCAAAAGCACTTGGCTTTGATGGCGTTACAATGAACTCCCTTGATGGCGTATCAGACAGGGATTTCTGCATTGAACTTGCAAACGCATTAAGCCTTGTAATGGTGCATCTTTCACGTTTTTCAGAGGAGATCATCCTCTGGTGTTCTTGGGAGTTCAAGTTCATCGAACTTGACGATGCCTTCTCTACTGGTTCGAGCATCATGCCACAGAAGAAGAACCCAGACATTGCCGAGCTTGTTCGTGGCAAGTCTGGTCGTGTCTTCGGTGACCTCATGACGCTCCTCACAGTAATGAAGGGCATCCCTCTTGCATACAACAAGGACATGCAAGAGGACAAGGAAGCAATCTTTGACGCATTCGATACAGTAAGGATGTGCCTTACAGCTTTTATTCCAATGATTGATACAATGACTGTCCTCGAGGACAACATGAGAAATGCCGCAGCCAAGGGCTTTATCAACGCAACGGATTGCGCCGACTTCCTTGTTTCCAAGGGACTTCCATTCCGTGATGCATACAAGGCAACGGGTGAACTCGTAGCCTTCTGCATCAAAAACAACCTCACATTGGAGACACTTCCAATTGAGGAGTACAAAAAGGTCTGTGACCTTTTCGATGATGGCGTATACACTGCCATCAACCTTGAAAAGTGCGTAAACGACCGCACCTGCCTTGGTGCACCATCACCAGACAATGTAGTCGCTCGTGCAGAAAGTATTTTGGCAAGATTTTAAAATCTTCTCGAAATAAATAAAGTTTGTCGCAAGACAAGAAAAGACCAGCCTCGCGGCTGGTCCTTTTTTATGCTACATTATTCTGTAGTTCTTTAATACGTTGATTTTGTCTTCCTTTGTCATACGAGGAAGTGGCCATGGGATATAATCCATCTGCTTCTGTTCCTCTGTCAATTCTGGAATTGGATAAATCATATCAAAATCATCTGGGCTATATGATAAATCAAAATAATCACCCTTAAGGGTTATGCCGGCACGTGTTACAAGTGTTCTTACTGCGGCGCCGCCCATTCTGAGAAGACCTTTGCTTGGTGACATCATTGGTACTGGCTTGAAGGTTGTCTTCATGAGAGCTGTTGTAGCGCTTCCGATGTCACAGCATCCGCCACCATGAGAATTTACTACATCCCACATACACTTTGTGCATTCGCCTATAGCAATTTTTCTAAGTGGTATTTTAGCGATGTCTTCCTTGCTGTATGGCTTACCATCTTTGTCAAAATAGTACTCTTTTCCGCCGGATATTACAGGCTGTCCGTATATGATGACAAATTCTAAATCAAGTGGTTTTTTTGCATAATGGTACATTTCCATTGCAGATGTAAGTGCTGGAGTACAGCCGCCTTTACATTCGTCTTCCATTTCCCTTACCATTTCAGGTGTTACACTGTTGATGTCGGTAATTACATGCTTTGTGTCTGGCTTTGGTGGTCCGATAAACACCTTAACTTTTGGCCAGTTCTTTTGGAATCGCTCTGAAATTAGAGAACGATCAGCTTGTCTGAACTGTAGGTAACGTGGCTCACCGATGATTTCTACATCTGGGTCGTCAAAACCACGTGCCTTTGCCTCCATGATAAGCTTGTTGTTTTCAGATCCGATGCCCATCATATCGGTTGTCAACTTGTCTGCTTCTACAGCTTGATTGCTGACAACAATCATTCTAGAGTCTACTGGGTCTACTGGTCCCGGAGTTTCGCCTTCTGCTCCGACGATACCATCAATGACGATGAGATTAGGCTTAAATAAATAGAGCAAGTCTACAAGTTTCTTGTCAATCTGATAGCCGTGATTTCTGTAACGCATCATTGATGGCAGGGTGCCCATAGCATTTTTGAATCCCAATGTTGCTCCTGTGTAAGAGTTTGTTTTCATCTTTGGTACGGATACATAATAGGCTTCTCCTCGTACCACTTCGCTCAAAATTCTTGGGATAGCAACCTCTTTCATTACCTCTGCCTTTGGTAGCATATAGCGATCGATAGGCATGTTTTCAAAAGCAACGATTTTGGTTTTATATTTTTTTGCTACTCGGTCAAGTCCTGTGGTTTTGAAATGACCTGTAGTTCCTAACTGTCCGCCAGTAGATTCTGCGATGGTAATCTTTTTTGAATACTTGCGAAGATAATCAACAACAGCCTCCATTACTCTTGGGTCTGTGGATTGTGGCATATCATCATATTTGTATCCCACCTTATGATTGACCGCTACAAGGTTTGGCTTAATGATGATATGTCTTCCTTTGATTTCATCAGCTAAATCTATTTTCTCATTTAACTTGTCAAGAGCTGCAAATACGACTCTTCTGATTTCTTTGACATCTTCACGTGCATAGTATTCTGGTGTGCCGTAATTGTCCGGAAGAGCAACATAATCTTTTGTGTAATTTTGCTCTTTTGCTGTTTCCACAACAACATAGCTTTTTTTCTTTTTATCCATAGCAAATTTCTCCTTATATATTAGTTTGTAGTTTAGCCGCCTCTAATCATAGAAAAGTAACTCACCACATCTTTGTCTTTTAGCACGGTAGATGATGGTAGTTGCTCTCCGTTTAAATATGGTTTGAATGCTTTTGCCAAGATGCCGGAAAGACCAAGAGCCTTTTGAAGGTCCTTTAGTGTGGAGCCTTCATTCATTTCAATCCATCCGCGCTCATCGAGCACATTTTTTGATATTCCAAGGGGCGGAAATACTTTAATCTTAATCATCGTTGTTCTCCGATTATGCATTTGTCATAGAAACGGCGTCCACTGGACAATTCTTCATGCAAATGCTACATCCGATGCATTGTTCCGTGTTTACTCTCGGATAAAGGTTTTTCCATTTGTCAATACCGTTTACATCAAGAACGATTGCGCTGACAGGACAAGCCTGCTCGCACATATGGCAGCAACAGCATTGCTCAAAATCAAAAATAGGATATTGTTTTGCCATGTTTATACCTCCATTTCAAGCAACTTGTTGATTCCCAACTTATCGATTGTACTCTCTAGTGGTACTGCGGTCTTTTCATCCCATCCAAAGCATTTCCAATACATCTGTCTCTGTTCATCAGCATGTTCTAGTTGTACGCTCTTTAATGGACCTGCTTTTAATGGAGGGTAACCCAACATTCTTTTTGGTAGGGTGACTTTTACTGGATCGATTCCCTGCTTGAGGTTGAACATCTGTCTCATAGTTTGAATTCGTTTGCCAATTTCAAAATAATCGTCTCCGTCTCGATTCCAGCCAGATGCAGCATTTAGATAATCGATTGGCTTTAGTGTATGGACACCCATCATTTCTCCGTAATAGCACCAGCCTGCTCCGTCTACCAGCATGGTATAGCATGCGTTTGCAACGCTTCGCATTGCCATTTCTTCGGTTGGAAGAGCATCCTCTGTTTTTGGATGTACCTTTACTGGAGGAGCCCAAGAGCATACATCACATAGTGACATAGCATTGTACATAAGGTCCATAGCAACTGTGTGTTTGCCTGGAGCTGGTTCTACAGAATAAGCTAGTGCAAGACCAGGATCGTTCCTAGAATCATGAGCTGCTGGTTCAGAACCGCCCACATGCATGGCATAATTTTCTGATCCTTTTCCGATTCGCTGTGCCGCAATTTTACTACCGTCTGCGAGCACGTCACCAAAACCGTCTCTTGCTATGATTTTCTTAACTAGTTCTACAATGGCGTAGGTGTTACCCCATGTCAATTCAAGGCCATCTGTATCTTGCTTTGTCAAAATTCCGTTCTCGTAGCATTCAATGGCAAAGGCTACTGTGCTACCACAGGAGATGGAGTCCATTCCTGCACGATTGAGAAGCTCGTTTATATACATGATGGAATCATAATCCATGTTCAGTGATAGTGGTCCGAACTGATTAGATGTTTCATATTCTGGTTTGTGGGTGTGCTTAAATTGTCCATTATAGATATCGCGTATATCAAGCATTCCGCCACAGCCTAGTGGACAAGCATAGCAGTGGTATTTGCTAGTTTCTCGTTTGATTGTCTTATCTGGATCAAATTCCTTGACTGCATTTGGAATGTCTTCTCTGCTTCCTGTCCAGTTTTTGATTGGTGCGTCACCGCTTTTGCTAGCCATAGGCTGATTCATCGGTGTTCCCCAACGCTTTAATAGCATGTTGGATAGCGCACCATCCAAAGGGAATGAAATTGGCAATGCACCCAAAAGGAGTCCGCCTAATCCCATCATAGTACCTTTGATTACGTCTGGGGCGTTGGCCTTTTTGACCTTTCGTGCAATGGTTTTGCTAATTTCTTTTACTGCTTCGTTGTCAGCGCATTTAATTGGCTTGCTTCCTGCCAAAACTACAGCTTTCAGTTTCTTGCTTCCCATAACAGCGCCAAGACCTGATCTGGCTGCAATACGTCCACCTTCGTTACAAATGCCAGCCATATGTGATAATTTTTCTCCGGCTTGACCGATGAGAGCAACACAAGGCTTCTTTTTGTTCCAGTTGTCATTAATCAATTTCTGTTCAGCTTCGGTCGCATCCAAACCCCAGTAATTACTTGCATCTCGAAGTTCGCAAGTCTCGTTGTCTACGTATAGATAGACTGGCTTGTCTGATACGCCTTTGAAGAATATGGCGTCGACACCACACTGCTTGATAGCAGGGGCGAAAATGCCACCTACGTTGGCATCTCCCCATCCGTCTGTTAACGGTGACTTACCAACTATGGTTGTTCTTCCGGTGAAAAATACTCCTGTTCCAGTTAGCGCGCCGCTAGTAAAGCCCAAAACGTTATCTGGGCCTAATGGGTCTGCACCTGCGGGAATATTTCGCAAGCAGTACCATACGCCAAGGCCTTTTCCAGCTAGCACGTTGTAGTATACTTCTGCAGGAATCTGAGTTTTTTTGATTTCTTTGGTGCTCAGATTAACTTCAAGTATACATCCCATACAGGTTACCATCGTTTCACCGCTTTTTTCTGTTGAAACGATATTTGCCTTATCCTGATTTTGCATGAAATCTTACTCCTTTCAGTATTGATTGATGAATTTCTTATATTATTTTCATTTAGATTATATCTTTTCTTCTCAAGTGATTAGGTTCACAATCCGCTTGTGCAGCGCAAGTTTGCACAAAATCCCTAAATTGTGCAAACTTGCACAATCCTTGTTTACGCAATAAAATTCATGGAGTATAATTTTTACAGCACATAATTTAAGGGGGACGCTATGCATACAAAGCAGACTACCAAAGAACTCCTCTGTGACTCTATAATCGATTTGCTGGATCGAAAACCGATTAAGGATATCACTGTTCGGGATATTACAGAAAACTGTGGCGTAAGCCTTCGTTCCTTTTATAATCATTTCAAGGACAGAGAAGATTTGATCTTTTATGTGGTCAGTGAAAGAATTATACGTGCATTTCAAAGCACACCGCTTGATGAGCCTTTGTATGATGCTTTGTTGACACTTCTATCTATGGTTATAAAGAATGCTTCGTTTTTGCTATCGGCTATAAAATACGAAGGGCAGAACAATTTGCTAGATATTGGTGCAAAAGCCATAAAGGATATCCTCATAGAACGCATTTGTAGTATCAATAAAACAAGTGAACTGGATGAAAAAATGCAGTATGCGATAGACTTTTGGGTAAATGGTTTTACAAAGACGGGTAAAGAGTTAATGGCTAGTAATGACTCCTTGAATCCAAAGGAAGTTCTTGATAAAGTTATATATGCGACGCCTCAATGCTTGCTACCGTACTTTGTTGGATTTTAATAACAAGAAAAGCTGATTCCGGTAAAACCGAAATCAGCTTTTTTGTTGCCCTTTATTTTATTATTTCTTGTGAGGAATAGCAGCTTCGTACTCCGCTGCCCACGCATCAATCTTGCTTTCGTTGTACTTTGTTGGAACTTTGAATGCAACAAGTGCAGCGTGAACTCCTGCCTTAATTACTCCACCAATCTCTTTCAAAATAGAAGGCTTTGAGAAGAGCCTAATAAGTGAGAGTGGGAGGGAAGTCAAGATGTTGAAAATGCCTATAACAGGGGACATTCCTCTGAACATCATGCCAGAGATCGATTCAACAATTCTTGGGGTTGCGACCTTGTAGAATACCCAGTCAACAAGGTCTCCATCTAAATTGAGTACCCAGCGTTTGAGCACGTCGATAAGTGCGAACAAAAAGCCTTTCTTGTGGAAGAACTTGGCCTGATATGGCCAGAGGTTCTTGGCATTCATTTCGTGACCTTTGTTTGCGATTACAGTCTCTGCAAGGTATACACCAGCATCCATTGATGATTCAATGCCACAACCTGTGAGTGGGATGCTCATAAATGCTGAGTCTCCTACAAGCGCATAGCCATCAGCTACAAACTTTGAGAGTGTATAGCGTGTACCAATCTTGATGAATCTGCCTGGTACAACGACCTCTTCAGTGAGTTGATCTGCATGGCGCTTGAAAAGGTCGGCCTTCATTTCTTCCATGTCGGCTTCGCTCATACCATAGAGGCGACCGATGAGCATATCCATAGTGTTTTCAGGACTTACGTTGCACCATGAGAGGCCAGCGCCGCCCATGTGTTTTAAGTACATGCAGGCCCTATAATCAGGGTACTCTGGTGGAACATAGTTTGGATTCATTTTAAAGAATGCACGATATCCGAGCATCAAGTCGTCATCTGCTTCGTGAGCAGGGATTCCCCACTTTGCTGGTGCCTGTGGACGAAGCACAGAGTTGATTCCAAGTGCATCGATTACAAGGTCAGCTGATACTTTCTTGCCGTTTTCAAGCTCAACACCAACAATCTTGTCACCACGTGTTATGAGCTTTTTAACTGGTGTCTCGTAGTGGATTTTGCATCCAGCGTCCTTTGCAAGTGAGGCAAAGTGAGCGCTGAGCATCCTTCTATCAACAGAAATTTCAACGCCTGGTGCGGTGCCAGGGAACATGAGCCTTCTTGGCTTTCCAGGGCTTACCCAATACCAGTTGCTCTTTTGTGTATATGCTTCTTTCGGTGGCATTGGAATGCCACATCTTTCAAAGACAGCTGCAGGTGTATCATCTGTCCAAGGATACGATACCTCGCCTTCCTTTGCTTGCTCATAGATATCAACATCGAAGCCTGCCTTGCCAAGGTAAATGGCAGCTACCATGCCGCCTTGGCCCATGCCAGCAACAACGATGTGCTGAGGCTTTTTAGATAAAAACATTAATACTTCCTCCTGATAAAAATTCCGCAAAATATTATACACTTTAAATAGGAAATAGGCAACAAACAAGGACCAGTGGGAAACCACTGGTCCTTTTCTTGGTGGAGATGGCGGTAATCGAAACCGCGTCCGAAAACTCATTCACACAAACTTCTACGAGTGTATTTAACCTACTTTGATTCCCCCAAGTATACGCCGATTAACGGGCTTATACCGTCGGTAACCTCTACGTCATGACAGATGGGGAGGTACCCACCTGTTCACGTTCACCGCTAGTCGACGCCCTATCTCAAGTCGCGGTATTCAAGAGTAGGACGGGTTGCGCTTAGGCAGCCTGTAAAACTGGTTTTTCGTCAGTTATTTTTAAGTTGCAGAGTTTTATAGTGGGCCCTACACCACTACTCGCTTATCATGCTTCAAAATCCCCGTCGAAATCCTTTCATCCCCTCGTCAGACTGAAGTTTTCCTCTGCCCCAAAACTCGCTTTACTCGTCTTGGGGACCTCTTTTTCAATGTTGGCGCTCTTTAAGAGCTCGACGAGCTTCGAGGTCTGCGTCGCGCTTTGCGATGGTGGCACGCTTGTCATACGTGTGCTTACCCTTGCACAGGCCGACTTGAATTTTGAGGCGGCCGCGATTGAAGTAAGCGGAAAGTGGGATAAGAGTGACACCTTCTTGCTGGACCTCAGAAAAGAGCTTGTTGATTTCCTTTTTGTGCATCAAAAGGCGGCGTTTTCTCATAGGGTCACGGTTAAAGATATTGCCGTGATCGTATGGGGCAATGTGCATGCCATTGACCCAAAGCTCGCCGTTGTCAACAGAAATCCAAGCATCTTTTAGATTGATTTTGCCTTGGCGCACTGATTTTACTTCAGTGCCAAAGAGCTCAATGCCTGCTTCATGACTCTCCAAAACGAAGTATTCATGGTAGGCTTTTTTGTTAGTGGCAACGGTAGTGAGACCGTTGTCGTTTTTCTTGTCTGCCATGTACTTCACCTCGTTTTTTCTAGATTTCTCTTCTGCCTTCCATTGCTCTTGTAAGTGTAACCTCGTCAGCATACTCAAGGTCCGCACCAACAGGTACGCCGTATGCAAGACGAGTTACCTTGATGCCAAGTGGCTTCAAAAGGCGAGAGATATACATAGCAGTTGCTTCACCTTCGACTGTTGGGTTAGTGGCCATGATAACTTCTGACACACCGTCAAGGCGAGCAAGGAGCTGCTTTATTGTAAGTTGATCTGGGCCAACTCCACTCATTGGTGAGATGGCGCCATGGAGCACATGGTATGTGCCCGAAAATTCATGTGTGCGTTCGATGGCGATTACATCGCGTGGGTCTTCGACAACGCACACAAGTGATTTATCACGTGCCTCATTCCTGCAAATTGAGCAGACTTTGTCTTCGGTCAAGTTGCAGCAGATTTGGCACTGATGAATGCTTTCGTGGGCATTGGAGATTGCGCTTGCGAATTTCTTGGCATCCTCTTTGTCCATGTCAAGGACATAGAATGCCATACGCTGCGCGCTTTTTTTACCAATGCCTGGCATGCGCTCGAACTGATTAATCAGCTCTTCGAGCGCTGCAACGTCATATCCTAAACTCATAATCCAAGTCCTGGTATATTCATACCGCCAGTGATATTTCCAATCTCGCGTTCCATTGTCTCTTTTGCTTTGCGCTGTGCTTCATTAAGAGCTGCGATAAGCATATCCTCGAGCATTTCAACGTCGTCTGGGTCAACTACGTCTGGCTGAATCTTGATTGATTTAATCTCATTAGCACCATTAACAGCTACTTCAACAGCGCCGCCACCAGAGGAAGCAGTGAATTCAGTCTCTTCAACTTCCTTCTGCTTGTTTTCCATATTCTCCTGCATCTGCTGGAGCTGCTTCATCATAGCGGCCTGGTTCATGCCACCCTGGTTTGGGATTCTTGCTTTCATATTCAAAACTCCTTAAGGTTTATTATTCTTCAACAAAGAAACTAAAGTCTACTTGTCCTTCCATCCTGTTGATAAAATCATCAAGTGGGTCAATATCGCTTGCTGTTTCAACCTTTTCTTCCTCATCGTTTGGACTTGGAATGTCGAAAGATTCAACGATTTCCGGCTCCTTTTCGATAATTGGTTCAGGCTTTGTTTCCTCAATTACAGGCTCATCCTTTTCGGCAATTTCTGGTTCTGAAAAATCATCAAAAGTTTCGCCATCCATAGGAAGCCTTGGTGTCAAATACTCACCAAGAACAGCAAATGTTGCGTTGTAAATTGCCTCCTTATGTGTATCCGCTGGGAGGAAACGTTTAAGGAGTATGTTGTCGGTTACAACAACAAGTGAATTGCCTTTCTTATAAGGCTTTGCACTGTTCATTGTACCGATAAGTGCCTTGTCTGTGCTCACTACTTCCCTAATGAGGGCGTTCCAAACGTTGAGAGGAATTTCGCCGTCTGGAAGAGTCTCGACGGATGGAGTTTGTTCAGCAACTGTTGGAGCTGGCTCCTCGATAACCGGTTCCTCAACTGCAGCAGGAGCAGAGTTTATATCCTCAGGGAACGGTATTTCCTCAGGCTCGTCTATAGCAAATGTTATCTGATTTTCGTCTATAGGTTCAGGCTCAGGCTCTGGCTCTGGAACTGGCTCAGGTTCAGGCTCTGGAACTGGAGCGGGCTCCGATACGATAGGTGCTGGAACTTTGATTTCCTTCACCTCAAGTGGTGAGGCACCTGCGGCGAGAGAGACAGTAGCGCTAGTGCAAAGACGGATGATGGACATCTCCATCTCAACACGGCGGTTGAGTCCTCGACGGAGGTTTGTGAGCGTGTCGCCAAGCACGTTTAGGACCTCTAGGATGAAGTCCATTGTGTAGGCAGCAGCAGTCTGCTGGTATTCCTCTAGCTCCTCCTTGGATGCGACGATAATCTCGCTTGGGTTTTTAACAGCCTTGCAAACCATCAGGTTCCTGAAGTGGTTTGTAAGCTCGTTACACAAGCGTTCCATGTCGCATGAATTGTTGTGTAATGTATTGATTTGGGATAGGGCGCTAGCGCTATCCTTGTTGAGAATACTGGTGGAAAGGGCAAAGAGGTAATCTTTGCCGGCAAGACCAACGGTTGCATTGACAACGTCGAGTGTAATGTGACGTGAATGTCCAATGCATTGGTCGAGAATTGAGAGGGCGTCACGAAGAGCACCGTCAGCAAGGCGTGCAATAAGCATTGCTGCATCTGCTTCGAGCTCCAAGCCCTCTTGCTCTGCAACATAAGAGAGACGCTTTGCAATGTCCTCTGGCGTGATGCGCTTGAAATCAAAGCGCTGACAACGTGAGAGGATAGTTGCAGGAAGCTTGTGAACCTCTGTTGTTGCGAGGATGAACTTAACGTGTGCTGGTGGTTCCTCAAGTGTCTTGAGAAGGGCGTTGAATGCGCCAGTTGAAAGCATGTGCACCTCGTCGATGATGTACACACGATACTTGCTGTTAACAGGTGTGAAGTTTGCTTCGTCACGGATGTCACGAATGTTGTCAACGCCGTTGTTAGAGGCAGCGTCGATTTCGATTACGTCCATGATTGCACCGCTGTCGATACCCTTACAAGTGTCG
Organism: Acutalibacteraceae bacterium; assembly: GCA_045599345.1. Taxonomy (GTDB): domain Bacteria; phylum Bacillota; class Clostridia; order Oscillospirales; family Acutalibacteraceae; genus UBA1227. The sequence goes on along the minus strand of JAZRVV010000030.1, from coordinate 20,544 downwards.
CACTCGTTGCATGGGTCACCATTTATTGGGTGTTCGCAGTTTACTGCCTTTGCAAAAATCTTGGCACAAGTTGTCTTGCCAGTACCACGTGAACCGGTGAATAGGTAGGCATGTGAATGCCTGCCAGTTTCAATTTCGTTCATCAAGGTAGTGGTGATGTGATCTTGTCCAACGACATCGGCAAAAACACCAGGACGCCATTTACGATATAAAGCTTGATACACTGTTAACCCTCCTCATAAAGAATAAAGCAGAGGTCTTTCACTTGACCATACAGCGCGCAGGCGGACTGTGGCGCACAGAACTAACCGCTTAATGCTGCTCGGTTCCCCGCCTGACATGGTTCACGACGTCCTGTCGCACAGGACCCACACGCCATATGGTCAAACAAAAGCTACTCTGCTTTTACCACCCCAATATTATATATAAAAATAAGTGCAAAATCAATAGTTTTAGGCCCTTCGATTTATGCATAAGTCCTTGTTGTTTTTTATTGCGGCAAACCACTATAAGTGGTATAATATCTTTTGTATTATATCTATATATGCCACTTTTTGTGGTTTTATGGGGGACAAAATGGGGAACGAAATGGAAAGCGATCTCATAATTGGTAGGAATCCAGTTATGGAAGCTTTAAAAGCAGGACGAGAGATCGATACTCTCTATGTTTCAAAGGGCGAGCGGCAAGGCTCCGTCGGAAAGATAATAAGCATGTGTCGAGACGCTGGCATCATCGTCAAGGACACGGACCCAAAGAAGCTTGACTATATGTGTGGCAACCAAAACCACCAGGGAGTCATAGCAAGGGTTGCTGCTCATGCGTACTCATCCATTGATGATATTTTCGCAAGAGCAGAGGCAAAGGGTGAGAGCCCATTTATCATCATTTGCGACGAAATAGAAGACCCTCATAATTTAGGCGCAATAATCAGGACAGCCGAATGTGCTGGCGCACACGGCATAATCATTCCAAAGCGCCGCAATGCAACGCTGAACTTTACTGTTGCTAAGACGTCAGCTGGCGCGCTTGAATATATGCCAGTTGCAAGGGTGTCCAACCTTGCAACGACAATAGATGAACTGAAAGAGCGCGGCGTTTGGATTTACGGCACCGATATGAATGGTGACGTGTGGTGCAAAACGGACCTCAAAGATGCGATAGCACTAGTAGTTGGTTCCGAAGGCAATGGCATGGGAAGGTTGATTAGAGAGAAATGTGATTTCGTTCTCTCGCTTCCTATGAGAGGCGAAATCAATTCGCTCAATGCTTCCGTTGCAGCCGGAATCGTAATGTATGAAGTTAGTCGACAGAGACTTGATATTAAACCAGTGTGAAAGGAGTGTGTGAAAAATGGCTAATTTTGATGAGTTAGATGAGTTGTTGTCAGAGCTTGAATCCGAAGCAGAGTCAAAGCCTCAAAAGTCATGGTCTATAGACGAGATAGATGCACTCCTGTCTGGTAAGGATGTCTTCGAGACTTCCAGTGAACGTCTTGAAGACGAAATTGTTGATTTGGGAGCATCAGTTGAGGAACCTATCGTTGAGATAGAAGAACCTGAGATTGAGGTTGTTGAGGAAGAACCTATAGAAGAGCCTGAAGAACCAGAGCCTGTGGATGAGGAAGTCATTCCAGAAGAGGAGCCTGTTGAGAAGGTAAAGAAGGCTCCAAAGTTCCAGATTTTTAACCTTCAACTTGGCAGAGACAAGAAGAAGCAGGAGATTTTGGAACAGGTTCTAGAAGAGGAACCTGAAAAAGAAGTTGCTGTTGAGAAAGTAACATCCGTTCCTCTTGATGACGATGACCTTGATTTCTTGGAGGATGAAAAGGAAGAAGCTGAGGTTGTTGAGGCACCAGCACCTCGTTTGCCAAGAGGCGAAGAGAAGACAGTAGTATTTGATGCTTCCAAGATTATCAAGAGCAAGCCTGTTGATGAAGATATCGCAGAGCCTGTTGATGACGAACTTGATTCAATTGATTTTGATGAGATAAACGATGATTCATCTAAATTTAAGCAGGATCAGACACAGGTAATTATGGCGCTTGCTGAGGATGAGGACATCCTTGAAACAGAGGTACCAACAAAGGAACAGGAAATTGTTCCTGAAACTGAGGAAGAGATTCGTGAGCGTAAAGCACTTGCTCAGAAGACAGTAGGTATCCATCCTATCAGAAACGACAGCATCGACCATCAGATAATGCAGGTTAAGGTTGAGAAGAGCCCAGAGGGCGCTATCGAAACCAACAAGTATAGAGAGCGTTTCTTAAACGTTCCAAAGCAGCATCTTGAGCGTACAGCTGACTATGAGGCTATACACCAGGGTGAGGACCAAGGTCCAATTGAAAGAGCTGGCCGTATCGTTAAAAAGAGCCAGTTTAAGAACACAGAGGACCTAGAGCCAGTTCCACTTATTGTTTCAGCAAATGCTGAGCACACCAAGACAATTGTTGCACAGAATGCGAAGCGCAAGGAAGAAGAGCCAGAAGACGATGATCTCGGCGGCCAAATCAAACTTTCTGGTTTTGGCGAGGAAGAGGAAATCGATCAAATTGACGAAGAGAACGCAGAAGAGGCTCTTCGCGAGAAGCGCAACATGCAAGTTGCAGAGTTCAAGCTCAATGCTGAGATAGACGATGAAGAGGAATATGAAGAAGAACCACAGGAGGCAGACGCTCCTCGTTCTTCTATCATGGCAAACTTCATCGACGATGAGTATGAGGAGCCAGGTGACGCATCAAGAATTCATGCATCTCTTGAGCGCGCAGTCAAGATGACTGGCATCTTTGCCATCGTACAGTTCGTTGTTTCCGTTGTTGCTATGGTAATAGCAGGAATGATAACAAAGAGCGGCGGAAGCATGGAGGTTGTTGGTGGCACATTTAGCTGCGTACTTATTAATCTTGTCCTTTTGATTATCGCAGCTGCATGTGGTGCAAGTACAATGGTACGAGGCTTCACCGGTATCCTTTCCAAGAAGCTCAATGCATCATCAGGTGCTGTGATTGTAGTTCTTGCATGTGCCCTTGAGGACCTTGTAATGCTAATCTTTACATCCGATTCCTATGCAACAGTAGGCATCTACACAGCAGCAGCTTGTATTACTCTTGTAATTTATTCTGTTGCTCGCCTTGTTACATTGCTCCGTGCACAGAACAACTTTAACTTCGTTACAAACGGCACACAGCTTTATAGCACAGAGAAAATCTCAGGCGAAGATGATGCGTTTGAAATCGGACGTGGACTTCTTATTGGTGATCCAGAGATTTGCTACAATGCAAGAATGGAACGTCCATCATATTTCATTGAGAATTCATTTGAGGATGACCCAGCTGATACTTATGCAGACAGGCTTATCGCGATCTCACTTATCGCTGGCGCACTCTTTGGAATAATCTTTGGTTTCGTTCATCACGATATAGTATTTGCATTCGGTACATTTGCTGCTGTTTGCTGTATCGCAATTCCATCATTCTTACTCGTTGCATCAAACATCAATCTCTTTGTTAAGAACCTTGAGTTCAACAAGAATGGTGCAGCAATAGTAGGTCACCGTGCAATTGAGGACAGCACAGATGCTAATGCATATGTATTTGATGCAACAGATATTTTCAAGAAGGGTTCATGCAGCATCCTTGGTATCAAGACATTCCACGGAATGAGAATTGATGATGCTATCCTCTATGCAGCAGCACTCGTAATCGAGTCTGGTGGACCACTTGCAGATATCTTTGATGATGTAATTCTTGGCAAGAAGGACCTCCTTCCTCCAGTTGAGTCCTTGGCTTATGAGGAAAAGCTTGGCCTTTCTGCTTGGATTCATGGCAGAAGAGTTCTCTTTGGAACAAGAGACCTTCTTAAAAACCACAATGTTGATGCTCCTGATAAGGAGTTTGAAGCACAGTATCTTCACGACGGACGCAAGATAGTATATCTTGCAATAGCAGGCAAGATTGCTGCTATGTTCGTTGTTAAATATCACCCAGACAAGACAGTGGCTAAGTACTTAAAGCGTCTTGATAGATCTGGTGTATCAATCCTTGTTCGCTCATGCGATTGCAACATCACAGAAGAAATGATTTGTCAGCACTTTGGACTCCCACTTTCTGCAGTCAAGATTTTGAGTCCTGTTTCTGGTGATATCTTTGAGGTATACCGACAGGAGGATATTGAAACTGCACCTGCAGGAATTATCCATAACGGTACACTTGAATCATCAATTAGCGCATTCTATGAGGCAAGAGAACTTAGCGACAATATTTATATAAACAAGATTGTCGCAACAATCTACACGGGTATGGCAATCCTCTTTGTCTTCATCCTTAGCCTTATCGGCGGCTCTGAGAGTATGGGTGTAACAGGAGGCCAGATTGTGGCATTCCAGATCCTCTGGACTTTAATCGCAACAGCTGTACCAGTGCTGAAGCGAAGGCTGGATAGATGAGAAATATAATAGTAGCGGGAGCGGGCCATGGTGGCCTTGCTGCCGCATATAACTTAGCAAAAGACGGTTACAATGTAACCGTCTTTGAAAAATCTAAGAGGGTAGAACTTGGACATGATTGGCATGACGTAATCGACCTTACGGCTTTCGATTACTGTGGCATGCCAAGACCACAGGACTACCTTTCTTTATTACCAACGGCCCTTTACATGCCAAAAAAGCGTGGACTTTTGGTGCTACCAAAAAGTCCAAATAAAGACCTCGTCTTTATCGATAGGCGCTATCTTGACGCTTTTTTGGTAGAGCAGTGTGAGGCCGTTGGAGTTAAATTTGAATTTGGCAGGTCTTGTATTGCGCCTTTGATAGAGGGCGACAAGGTCGTAGGTGTTAAGACATCGTTCGTCGCAAGTGATGGAGCAATTGAGCGCCAAGTTGAGCGACGCATAGAGGATGTCTATGCCGACCTTGTCATTGACGCTGCCGGTATGTATTCTTCTATCAAGGCAAACCTCCCTGATACCTTTGGTATCAAGAAAAGCTTTGCCCTTGATGAGATACTCTACACATACCGCGCGTACTATGAAAAGACCTATAAAAAGTCCAAGGAGCCATTTAGCAATAGCGTTTATTTAGGTCACGCAAAGCTCACTGGCATGAGCCGTGTAATCAAGCGCGGAGACTCGCTTGACTGCTATGTCGGCAGCATGAAGCCATTTGACGAGTATGCACTTCGTGATGCTATGGAAGGCTTCAAGCGCTATCACGGCGACCTTGGCACACGTCTCCATCGTGGTGGTTTCCGTGGCAATATTCCTATTGCCCCAGTGAGCCCTTGCCTCATAGCGCCAGGCTATGCCATGGTCGGTGATACTGCCTCTATGACAGAGGCCATCACAGCCCGCGGCATGTCCCTATCCTTGCGCGCCGGCAAGCTGCTTGCATCAGCAGTGGTTGATGCAAAGGATTCAGAGTATAACATAGAATCTCTTTGGTCATATCAATATAACTGCTTTAAAGTTTTTGGTTTAAAGCAGGCGGCATATAGGGTAGTAAAGAATCCTGCAAAATTGCCAACTTATATTAATGTAATTAAACTATTACCTAAATCATATAGTGCTTCAAGTTTCCGTCGATGGGAAACTGAATATAAGAAAATATAAATAAAAAGGCCCACTCAGATGAGTGGGCTTTAGTTTTGCAAATAATTAGTCTGCTGAATATGGGAGAAGTGCTACGTGGCGAGCGCGCTTGATAGCTGTTGTGAGCTCTCTCTGATGATATGCGCATGTGCCAGTTACTCTTCTTGGAAGGATCTTAGCGCGATCGCTTGTGTACTTGCGAAGGCGAGTTGTGTCCTTGTAGTCAATTGTGTCGATCTTCTCAACACAGAATGAGCAAACCTTTTTACGTGACTTTCTTCCGCCACGAGCGTTTTTATCAAAAGCCATTGCTTTTTCCTCCTTAATTAGAATGGTAATTCGTCTTCCATGTCAGCTGCCTGGAAATCTGTAGCAGAAGCTGTTGAGAATGATGGTGCTGGCATATCAGGTGCAGGTGCTGCAGCCTGGAAAGAACCAGTGCCTGACTCATTCTTAGAGCCGCAGAATGAAACGTTGTCAGCAACGATTTCAACTGCTGTACGCTTAGCGCCTGACTTGTCTTCATAGTTTCTAGTTTGAATAGAACCCTGAACTGCAATCATAGAGCCCTTGTGGAAATAGCGAGTTACGAACTCGGCTGTCTGTCTCCAAGCTACTACGTTGATAAAGTCTGTCTGACGCTCTTCGCCAGGTCTAACATATGAACGGTCAACTGCTACTGAAAAGCTTGTTACGCTGATACCAGAAGTAGTTGTTCGAAGTTCTGGGTCTGCTGTTAAACGACCCATGATTACTGCACAGTTAAGCATTGTTGGTACCTCCTGTGATTACTTTGAAGTGTTGAGGAAACGAAGAACGCCGTCTGTGATACCAAGAACACGTTCAAACTCAGCTGGGAAATCAGGCTCAGCTGAATACTCAACAACATAGTAGTAACCTTCTGACTCGTAGTTGATGTCGTAAGCAAGCTTACGTGTACCCCATTCATCTACGTTGCCAATGGTACCATTCTTTTCGATAAGTGCTTTGAACTTTTCGAAGTTAGCTTTAGCTGCATCTTCGCCATTCTTAACAGAGAATACGAGCATAGCTTCATAATTGTTAGCTGCCATTGTTTTTTACCTCCTTATGGTCTCTGGCCCTACCTCCTTAATCGGATAGAGCAAGGATAGCGCGCTTAATTAATACGCGCGAGAATGTATTATAACTAAAAACATCTGTAATGTCAAATCACTTTTTAAGATTTTCAAGTGATTGCATCTGAAGGTAGGCATTGATGAAACCATCAATGTCGCCGTCCATTACAGCGTTAATGTTACCCATTTCAAAATTCGTTCTAGTGTCCTTTGCAAGTGTGTAAGGCATAAATACGTAGTTTCTAATCTGGTTGCCCCAAGCGATTTCTGTCTTGGCGCCCTTGATATCCTCAATCTTGTCAAGGTGCTCACGCTCTTTGATTTCGATGAGTTTTGACTTGAGCATTCTCATACAAACCTCACGGTTTTGATGCTGTGAACGCTCAACCTGGCAACATACTACGATGCCTGTTGGCTTGTGGATGAGACGAACTGCGGATGAGGTCTTGTTAACCTTTTGTCCGCCTGCACCAGATGCACGATATACTTCCATTTCGATGTCCTCTGGACGGAGGTCAACCTCAATGTTGTCATCGATTTCTGGCATAACTTCAAGGGCTGCAAATGAGGTGTGACGACGTCCAGCAGCGTCGAAAGGTGAGACGCGGACAAGACGGTGAACGCCAGCCTCGGATTTCATGTAGCCATAGGCGTTTTCGCCCTCGATGATGATAGTGGCAGACTTGAGTCCTGCCTCATCGCCATCGAGATAGTCTGTTGTTGTAACCTTAAATCCGTGGCGTTCACCCCAGCGGTTGTAAAGGCGGTAGAGCATTGATGCCCAGTCCTGGGCCTCAGTGCCGCCGGCACCAGCATGGAAGGTGAGGATGGCGTTACAACTATCATATTCGCCGGTAAGGAGAGTAGAAAGCGTCATAGTATCGAGCTGTGATTTAAACTCGTTTACACTTTCAGTACACTCGTCAAGGAGGCTTTCGTCCTCCTCCTCATCGGCGAGTTCAATCATTACAAGTGCGTCGTCATATGACTGCTTTAAAGCTTCATATGACGCTACTTTATTCTTGAGTGCGCTTGTGCGCTGGAGTACCTTTTGAGAGTTCTCTAAATCATCCCAAAAGCCTTCTTTTGCAGCAGCTTCCTCAAGTTCTTTTATTTCCTCTCTCATTGCATCGAGGCCAAGAGCGTTCTTTAGTTCTTCTAAAGGTTTCTCGTTCTCGAGAAGTGAGAGTCTGAGTTCCTCGTATTGGAGCATTAAGAATCAGTCCTTTCACGCGTTTTCATATTATAATAAAAAACATTTGGGTTGTAAAGAAAAATAGTGTATAATTATAAGGATATTTGCACCTAGAAGGAGTAAAACTATGAAATACGATGGTGTTCAATGTCCTGTCTGTCTCAAGGCTTTTGACAGCAGTTCAGACGTAGTAGTTTGTCCTGAGTGTGGTACACCACACCACAGGGAGTGCTATGAAAAGACAGGGAATTGTATTAATGCGGCAAAACACAGCGCTGATTTTGCTTGGGTAAATCCAATACTTCCAGTTGTGGAAGAAGTAAAGAAGCCTGAGAAGCCACAAACTATAGACAATCCAACAATCCTCACCAAGGAAAACATGCCAAAGAATGGCGTTATTGGTGAAATGCCAGCGGATCCAATGGCTGGTGGCCCAATATATCGTGAGATTAAGGGCAATGAAAAAATAGGCGATTACACAGTTGATGAGTACGCATCAGTAATCAAGCAGAACGTTCCAAAGTTTATGCCAAGATTTATGATGTTCTCAAAGACAAATAGGAAAGTATCTTGGAACTGGGCAGCATTCTTCTTTGGTCCATTCTGGTTTGCATATCGCAGAATGTATAACTATGCTGCGGCTGCATTACTCCTTGTTTTTTTTATCCCACTGGTATTTTTTAACTCAGTTACTGATTACTACAATGACGTAACATCAGTGTATGGTAAAGCATTGACTCAGCAGGCATATGAGAGTGCTGAGGACATGAACAAGGCAGCAGAGTCACTCCAAGATGAGATGCCGGAGCAACCATTCGCTCTCACTGCTTCATCCTATGTTGAGATGGCAGTAGACATCGTTTGCGCACTCTTTGGTAACTATCTCTATATGAAGAAGTGTACCAAGGTGCTTGATAAAGCAAAAGCAATTGAGGACGCTGAAAAGCGCAAGGTGTTTATCGCAAAAAGAGGCGGTCGCACATTACTTGGAGTTGTACTCCTAATTATAGGCTTCTACCTTGTAGCACTTGTGATGGGCCTTGCTACAGCAGCTCTTGGCACAGACATAGCAACGTTTTTACAAAAGTTTATTAAATAGAGGACTAGCGTATGTTTATTATCGTAGGCCTTGGTAATCCAGGCCGTGAGTATGAACAGACGCGCCACAATATAGGCTTCATTGCAATCAATGCCGTGGCAGAGGCACACGGCGTCAAGATTGACCACTTAAAGTTCAACGCGCTGACGGCGTCGACCATGATAGGCACCGAAAAGGTGCTTCTCATGAAGCCGCAGACGTATATGAACAACAGTGGTGAAGCCGTAGGAGAAGCGGCGCGTTTCTACAAGGTCCCGCCAGAGAACATCCTTGTCATATCGGATGACATCAGTCTAGCACCTGGCACCTTGCGCATCCGTCGCAAGGGCACAGCAGGTGGTCACAACGGACTGAAAAGTATCATTAACCATTTGGGTAGTGATGAGTTCCCACGTATCAAGATTGGTGTTGGGGAGCGGGTACATCCGGATGAGGACCTAGCGGACCATGTTCTTGGTAAGTTCAATCGTGATGACATTGACCTGATGAACGAGACAATAAAGAAGGCAGCAGCTGCTGCTGATTTGATTGTAGAAGGTCAAATGGCAGAGGCGATGAACCTCTATAACACCAAGAAGAAAAAGAAAATCGAAGAAGATGAAGACACCCCCGTTTGAGAAAAACGGGGGCTAAAGTCATGTTAAAGGAGCTTTTATGTTAGGCTTTAGTAGAGCACTACTTTCGAGTGCAGACTACAAAAAAATAGATGAAGATGTCAGAAAAAACGCCCTACCGTTGGGCATTCTTGGCGTGTCCTTAATACACAAGGCGCTTGTTGTTCACTCGCTACTTTGCGAGCAGAAGAGACGTGCCTTTGTCATCACGCCTGATGAGGCGACAGCAAATAAACTCTGTGATGACTTAATAAGTTTTGGCACCAAGGCTTTGGTCTTCCCAGCAAGGGATATCACCTTGCTGTCAGACCAAACTCGCTCTATGGAATATGAGCGAGCAAGGATGGGAGCACTCTCAGCTTGGTCACAAAATCAATGTGATGTTATCGTACTCCCAGCCGTTGCCGCGTGCCAAAAAACAATCCCTCAAAACATTTTGAGGGATAGGATGATTGACTTAAAAGTTGGCAATGAAATAGATATGGATACACTCCTTCTCTCATTTGATGCTGCTGGATACAAGCGTGCTGATGAGGTAGAGGGTAACGGTCAATATGCTGTTCGTGGTGGCATCGTTGACTTTTTCCCACCTGACAGGGAAAAGCCATTTAGACTTGAACTTTGGGGCGATGAAATTGATACAATCGCAGAGTTTGAGACAGAGAGTCAAAGGCGCACAGACAACGTAGATGAAGTAAAAATCACACCTAGCACAGAGATCTACTGTGCTGAACTTTCTGACAAATTAGAGGCAATTGCAAAGAAACTTAAAAAGGACAATGCCAAAGAAAAAATCTATGGCGATATCGAGAAGTTAAATAATGGCATTTCAATAATCCTTGATAAGTATATCAACGTTGCATATGAGGAGTCGCCAACTCCTCTCTCATATATGTCAGAGCGCGATTTGCTCTTTGTTGTTGAAACGTCATCTGTCAAAGAGCGCACAAACGCTGGCGTTAAAATCCATCATGAGGAGATCAAGGAGTCGCTTGAGTCAGGTGACTATGTCAAGCAGTTTGGCGACTTGATGGTAAACTTTAATGCCCTCACAGAGGACTATAAAAATGCAAATACAGTCTACCTTGATAACTTTGCAAGAGGTAGCTTTGATACTCCTGTAAATGCCCTTTATACACTGGGCCTTGGCCAGATGCCAGCGTGGAATGGCACTGTCTCTGCACTCACAGATGACATCCTCCAAAAAGGCACTACAACAGTGATTGCTGCTGGCACAGAAAAGGGCGCCAAGGCCATTGCGGAGGATCTTGTCGAAGAGGGCTTTAAAGCCATCTTCTCACTCTATCCTCCAGCAGAGTTCCCAAAGGGTAGGATTGTTGTAATACCAAATACATTCTCAAGTGGATTTAGGATTCCAGATAGCGACTTTGAACTCATCACTCATGGTCAAGTGAGCGGAGGAGTGAGAAAGAGATATCGCAACAAATCAGAGAATGCTTTCCACAGCCTTGATGAGCTTCACAAGGGTGACTATATAGTTCACAACATCCATGGCGTAGGTATTTTTGATGGCATTGAAAACTTGAGTGTTCAGGGTGTAACCAAGGACTATCTCAAGATTAAATATGCAAAAACTGATGTCCTTTACGTCCCAGTTACACAGCTTGACCTTGTATCAAAATATATTGGTCCAAGGGATGACGCCAAGGTTGTAAAACTCAACCGTCTTGGAGGTAAGGAGTGGGAGAAGTCTAAGCAAAAAGTTCGTGCGGCTGTTAATGATATGGCCAAGGAACTCACTGAACTTTATGCCAAGAGACTGGCTACTCCTGGCTATGCATTCTCAGAGGATATCGATATGCAGAGCGACTTTGAACGTCGCTTTGAATATGATGAGACAGAGGATCAAATCCGCTGTATCAACGAAATCAAGAAGGATATGGAACGTGCCGTTCCAATGGATAGACTCCTCTGTGGTGATGTTGGATTTGGCAAGACAGAGGTTGCACTCCGTGCAGCATTCAAGTGTATCGCCGATGGCAAGCAATGTGCGATTTTGGTTCCAACAACCATCCTTGCTTTCCAGCACTACAACACCATAGTTCGGCGTTTTGATGGTTTCCCATTTGAAATAGAAATGCTCTCCCGCTTCAAGACTGCGGCAGAGCAGAGAAAGATTGTTAAGAATATCAAAGCGGGATATACCGACATAGTAGTTGGTACTCATCGCATCATTTCTAAGGATGTTGAGTTTAAAAACTTAGGTCTCCTCATAGTCGATGAGGAACAGCGCTTTGGCGTAGCACAGAAGGAAAAACTCAAGGAGAAGTTTCCAAATGTTGATGTTCTAACCCTTTCTGCTACCCCTATACCAAGGACACTTAACATGGCAATGACGGGCATTCGCGACATGTCAATTATCGAGGAAGCGCCACTGGATAGGCATCCAGTGCAGTCATATGTACTTGAGTATGACGCAGGCGTCATTGCGGGTGCAATAGAAAAAGAACTCCGCCGTGGCGGACAAGTTTACTACATGCACAACAACGTTGAGACCATACAGAGTTGTGCAGCCAAGATTCATGAGCTTGTCCCAGATGCTAGAATTGGCATCGGTCATGGCAAGATGAGTGAGGATGAACTCTCAGAAGTTTGGCGTAGGTTGGTTGAAGGCGAGATAGACATCCTTGTCTGCACAACGATAATTGAAACAGGCGTTGACGTGCCTAACGCCAACACCTTAATCATCGAAAATGCAGACAAACTTGGCCTCTCACAGCTTCACCAGATACGTGGCCGTATCGGTCGCTCTTCGCGCCGTGCAACGGCATACTTCACATTCTATGGCGGCAAAGAACTCACCGATATTGCATATCGTCGTCTCACCGCCATTCGTGAGTATACCGAATTCGGTTCCGGCTTCAAAATTGCCATGCGTGACCTTGAACTCCGTGGAGCGGGCTCGCTCCTTGGCGCTCACCAACATGGCCACATGGAAGCCGTAGGATATGACATGTATCTCAAGATTCTTGCTGAAGCAATTGAGGAAAACAAGGGCATTAGCGAAGGCAAAGAAGTAGAAGAAAAGCCTGAGTGTCTCATCGATATTCAAATCGATGCGCACATCCCAGAGTCATATATTGAAAGTGTTCCACACCGCCTTGCAATCTATCGCCGTATTGCTGACGTTCGTACCAGTGAAGATGCGATGGATGTAACGGATGAACTTATTGACCGCTTTGGTGAGCCACCCGAGTCCGTACTCGGACTTATTGAGGTCTCACTCCTTCGCAATACGGCGGCATCAATTGGTGTATATGAGGTTGGGCAGGTTAATCAGAACTTGCTGCTTTATTGGAACAATATTGATATGCATGGCGTTGCTCGCCTCAACGAGGCAATGCGTGGCAAGATACTTGTCAGCGCTGGATCGCGTCCTTACGTCTCAGTGCGGGTTGACAACCCGAATGAGACTATCAAGACGCTTAAAGCTGCGCTGATGATTCTTGCTGCCGCACAGAAATAATTGGGTTGAAGATTTTTCCAACTGTTTATTGAAAAGTCATGATTTTTGCCACAAAATATTGTTGAAAAGTTGCTTTTTTACCCTTAAAAACTATTGAAAAGTGGTCATTTTTATGCTAAAATTCTATTGAAAAGTCATAAGAAGGTGAAGCTATGCTTTATAGAAGGATTGAATCTTTAATTGAAGAGCACTTGAAATCAGGTTCAAAAAAAGTATTGCTTATAGATGGCGCACGTCAAGTAGGTAAGACGTTTATCGTTAGCCATGTAGGTAAAAAATTGTTTAAGAACTATATTGAGATTAATATGGTTACAGACTCAATGGGCGCGAAACTTTTTGCCAATACATCTACAATAGAAGATTTCTATTTGCAAGTCAGTATGATTGCAGGTGATAAAATGGGCAATAGAAAGGATACACTTATTTTCATAGATGAAATTCAAGTTTATCCACATTTGCTTACATTACTTAAGTTTTTGGCACAAGACAATAAATTTACCTATGTTGCTAGTGGTTCTCTCTTAGGTGTGACACTTTCAGAGACAACATCAATTCCAATGGGCAGTATCCGTAAGGTTAGAATGTTTCCTTTGGATTTTGAAGAGTTTTTATATGCCAATGGTATGAATAGTACGGCAATAGCATCATTAAAGAGTAAGTATGAGCGATTAGAGGCATTAGATGAAGCAACGCACAACAAGATGATGGATTTGTTCCACAAGTACTTGTTAGTTGGTGGCCTTCCAGATGCTGTAAATACTTATCTTGAGACAAAGAACATACAAAAAGTTCGTGAAGTACAGAGGGAAACGCATGATTACTATGCAGCTGATGCATCAAAGTATGATGTGGAGAAAAAACTTAAAATTCGCAGGATATATGATTTGATTCCATCAAATATGGAGAACAAGAAAAAGCGAGTTGTTGCTCAAAATATTGAAGAAAAGAAAGGTAAGACTTTTACAGATTATCAAGATGAATTTGATTATCTTATAAGCGCAGGTATAGCGCTCAATGTTCAAGCAATATCCAATCCTGTCTTCCCACTAATTGAATCTAGTGGCAAGAATCTTTTGAAGTTATATCTAAACGACGTAGGAATTCTAACTAGCATTCTTTATGGAAACAACATTAATGCAATAATGGATGATAATAGAAGTATTAATCTAGGTTCGGTTTATGAGAGTGTCGTTGCAAGTGAATTGATTGCGCACGGACATAATTTGTTTTACTATGATAACCGCAGTAAAGGTGAAGTCGATTATCTTATCGATGATTATGATAGCTTGTCTGTTGTTCCAATTGAGGTTAAGTCTGGAAAGGATTATACCGTTCATAGTGCCTTAAATGGCTTTGTAAAAAATGAAGATTATCACATCAAAAAAGCTATGGTTGTCTCAAATGAAAGAACTATAAAAACGAATGGAAAAATAGTATATTTGCCAGTATATTTTGCTATGTTCATATAAGGCAAAAAGTAAAGCCCCGTGGAATCACGGGGCTTTTGGTTTAGTCAATGTTGAGGCGGTGCTTCATAACGTAGCAATCGAACCAGAAGAGAAGGCCTGATAGGATGGTGTTGAGGGCAAGTGAGCCTACAACAACAAGCTGAAGTGCCTTACCACCGCTGGTGTTGATTATATCATAGTAGTTTGGAATAACCTCTGCCGCAACAGCAAGATAAGCACCAACAAGGATATAACCAATGATTTCAAGGATGAGGTATGCAATGAGTGTGCCAAGAACCTTGTGCTTCTTGGAGAGAAGCATACCGAAACCTACTGATGAGTACCATGTGAGGATGTAACGTGTAACGTATGAGAGTGCAAGGAATACAAGCTCAACTATGAATACCCAAAGTGGTACACCAAGTTCATCACGAATGAACTCACCTTCACGATCAAGGACATCTTTTACCGCATTGCCAAGGTTTTTAAACATATCAATGAGCTGGTCATAGTGGCCAAGTGTTATGTAAAGTGAACCAAAAGCAATGATAAGGCTGAAGATGATCCAAACCCAAGAGTTAAAGAGCTTGGATGTGACAAGGCTTGCTGGACGCACAGGAAGTGTGTTCATGAGGTAGCCTTCGTCAGTGAAGAAGTTCTTGTAGAATCGATAGACCATAAGGAAGATGGTCATAACGATGAGTGCAACAAATGCGATGACATAGATTGTTGAAATCAAGGAAGATAAAATCTGAATGATTTTAACAAATGTCTTTGGTACGTTGTCGATTAAGTACTTACGGGATGTAAGCCATGTAAGGAATCGACCAACCGCAGCAATGATAAGTACTCCGATGTATGTTGGAAGTGCAATTCGTCCAACAGTGAGGAATTCGTGCTTTGTAAGTTTGCCTAGCATCTGAACACCTCCCTAAAGAGACCATCGACAGTCTTGCCGCTTTCCTTAACTTCAGCAACGCTTGAGTGCTGAAGTATTTCGCCCTCACGGATGAATACAAATTCATCAAGTACTGGCTCGACATCAGCAATAAGGTGTGTTGAGATGAGCACAGTGGACTCTGCTGGATGGTTGTCGATGATAGTTTCAAGGATGTAGTCACGAGCTGCTGGGTCAACGCCACCTATTGGCTCGTCGAGCAAGTAAAGCTTTGCGTCGCGGCTCATAACAAGGATGAGCTGAACCTTCTCTCGGTTACCCTTTGAGAGGTCTTTAAGCGGACGCTTAGGGTCTATCTCGAGACGGTCAAGCATCTCGTATGCGCGCTCCGCATTAAAGTCCTTGTAGAAATCAGACATAAAGTCAATCTGTTTTGTAATCTTGCGAGACAAATCAAGATAATTTCTCTCTGGAAGATATGCTACGATTTTTTTGGATTCAACTCCTGGTTTGTTGCCGTTGATAGTGATTTCACCAGCTGTTGGGAGAAGAAGTCCACTGGCAAGCTTGATGAGAGTGGTTTTACCACTGCCATTTGGTCCAAGTAGGCCAATTACCTTGCCTTCAGGGAGCTCAAGATTGATACTCTTGAGCGCAGTAAAACTGCCATACTGCTTCTTTAGGTGCTTGCATTCTAGTATGCTAGCCATAGGCAGCCCTCCTTTTCTGTTTTTACTCAAAAATTCTATCATACTTTTACCTCTTTGTATATATAAAAAGCAAATTGACACATGAGCCAAAACAAGGTATTATATTTGAGTATTTAGTTATATACACATTTGAGAGGGGATATAAAATGAAAGGACGCGACTCTAGAAAGCAGACAATAATTACAGCTGCCGCTGCAATTGTTGGTGCAACTGTCGCTGGTGCAATCATTGGCATCACCGCTGTTACACCTTTCGTATATACAAAGGGCT
The DNA here is from genome assembly GCA_045599345.1 of Acutalibacteraceae bacterium. Taxonomy (GTDB): domain Bacteria; phylum Bacillota; class Clostridia; order Oscillospirales; family Acutalibacteraceae; genus UBA1227. The sequence goes on along the minus strand of JAZRVV010000030.1, from coordinate 4,146 downwards.
CTGAAGCATTTGAGAAGGCTAAGCAGAAGCATACTGATGGAATTCCAGCTGCAAAGGCTAAGAAGGCAGAACTTGATGAACTTAAAAAGCAGCAGAAGCAGCTTGATAAGGATAAGAAGGCTTTAGAGGCTAAGAAAAAGAACGCTCGCAAAGCTCAGGCTAAGAAGATTTATGAGGAGCGCGTAGCAAACGGCTATGAGGCTTCAATGCCACTTCTCAAGAGCGAAGCAGACAAGGCATTCGCTGATGCAGGCAAGTATGAGTTTGATGAGAGCAAGGCTTCAAAACCAAAGAAGGAAAAGAAGTCTAAGAAATCAGCACCAATAGTAATGGAAAAGCAGGAGAAGATTAAACTCGGCGCTCCAGTTGATAACGTACCAACTAGTGATGGATCTGAGCCTGATTACTCTGAATCTGCTAGCATGTTTAAGGGCATTAGTTTCTAATCACCTTTGACATTAGACATTACTTGTGATAGATTTATAAACCGTAGTTAAAATTAAAAGGGAGATTTAATTTTATGATTAAGACATTTTTGAAGCTTGCACTTGCAGGCGCATTAGCAGTAGGCTCAGCATTTATGGGCTATATCGTTTGGGTAATTAATCCTTTTAACATGCCAGCTATTTTCAAGCGCAACTATCCAGAAGCATTTGAGAAGGCACCACTTAGCTTTATCAGCCCATTCATCAAAATTTATTAATCAAAAAAAGTGCTTGCATTTTTAGGACATCTTGTCTATAATAATCAAGCACTTTAAATATCGCGGGGTAGAGCAGTTGGTAGCTCGTCGGGCTCATAACCCGGAGGTCGGAGGTTCAAGTCCTCCCCCCGCAACCACAGAAACAAGGAGCAACGGATGTTGCTCCTTGTTTCTTTTTGCAGCTCAAATCTATAAATCACGGCACAACGAATTTGTATAATAATTATTCACGAATGTGTATAATAATTTTGCGCGAATTTATCAACAATTCCTTTACAAATTCCCTTAACTACGTTATAATAGTCATAGTTAAGGAGGCTTCGATATGGATTATAAAAAGAGAATTGTCGATGATTTGATTGATTTAAAGCTTGAGTCATTTGGCGCAACTCTTATAAAGGGACCGAAAGGCTGTGGCAAAACAACTTCGGCGAAACAAAAAGCCAAAAGTTTTATTGAATTTCAAGATGAAGAAGTGCGTGAAAATTTGCTCGCTGTTGCTGAAGTAGCACCTAAAAAGCTGCTAATTGGCGAAAGGCCTCGGTTATTCGATGAATGGCAGGATGCGCCTAAACTTTGGGGAACAATTCGTAAAGATATTGATGATTCTGGAAAAAACGGGCAGTATATTTTGACAGGATCATCTTCAAAAGAAATAAAAACTTCCCATACTGGAACACTTCGAATTAGCCAACTTAAAATGTATCCCATGAGTTTATATGAAAGCGGTGAATCAAATGGCATGGTATCGCTTAAAGAATTGTTTAATCACCCTGAAAGCTTTGATGGTTGTGAGTCACAACTTACTATTGACGATTTGATTTTTGCCATTTGTCGCGGAGGTTGGCCGAAAGCTTTGTGTAATAAAACAACTCGTTCCAAACTTGAGATTGCGAAAGATTTATACAAGCAAACTTATTCTGTTGACATTTCAAATATTGACGGAAGGAAAAGAAATGCTAGATGTGCGCAAGTGCTTTTACAATCTTACAGCCGAAATATTTGTACGTTGGCGGAAACGAAGACTATTATTGGCGACGTGCAGGCAAATTATGACGTTAGCATCGCTACGATTTACGAGTATATACATGCGTTGGAAAAATTGTATATCGTTGAAGATGTCGAAGCGTGGTGTCCTTCTATTCGTTCAAAAAGTAATCTTCGCTCATCGCAAAAAAGAAATCTGATAGATCCGTCAATTGCTGTTGCTGCTCTTGGTCTTTCACCAGATTACTTTAATACTGATTTTAAAACTCTTGGATTCCTTTTTGAATCGCTTTGTATCCGTGATTTGAAAATATACTCTTCTGCATTTGATGGTACGATGTCTTATTATCGCGATCGATATGGTCTTGAAGCGGATGGAGTTTTGCACCTAAACGATGGTAAATATGCACTTTTGGAGTTCAAACTCGGTTCAAAAGATGTTGATCTTGGAGCTAAGCATTTATGCGAAATTGAACGTCTGATTGAAGAGCATAATCAAAAAGAAATACAATGTCCTTTGCGGAAGCCAGACTTAAAGATTGTAATTACGGGAACGCAATATGGTTATAAACGGGATGACGGTGTTTTTGTTATTCCTATTGGATGTTTAAAGGATTGATATTATGGGATTTATAGATATTGCAAGTAGCACTTCTGCTTGGCGCGGATATGCATATTACAAAGAGAATAAAGTGCTGTCAATAAATAGAGTCAGTGCAAGCGAATATGATGGAGAGGTTGCAGGTTCATCGAAAATACCATATTCCGTACATATTGATGTTTTACATCCGAAAAAATCGACTTGTAATTGTCCGTTTGCAGAAGGGAATATGAAAATATGCAAACATAAAGTGGCTTTGTATTTCACTGCATTTCCGAATGAAGCAGATGAATATTTAGTTGAAGTGGAACAAGCTAGAAGGGAAGAGGAAGAATATGAAGAACAAATCTATGACTTCGTTGAGCAAAAGATTTCAAAGATGAAAAGGGCTGAACTTCAAGATGCTCTTTGGGGAATTCTTATGGATGCTCCCGAATGGGTATTTAATAGATTTGTTAGAGAGTATATCGATTATTAAATATTGTAGTTTGAACTGTTCTTGGAAATTGCCAGCTTTTCAAGCTGGCATTTTTTTGTTAAAAAAGACTTTACTTTAGCACGCTAACGTGATAACATACTAGCACAATAAAGTGAAAGGGAGCTTTTTATGTCACCAATTAGAAACGATTCAACTGAAAAACTCTTTCGTGCAATACTGAGTCTTGAGTCTGTTGACGACTGCTATGACTTCTTTGATGACCTTTGTACTATCAAGGAAGTACAGGATATGGCTCAGCGATTTGAAACTGCAATTAAACTCAATGAGGGCAAGAGCTATCAAACGATAGGCGCCGAAGTGGGAGTGAGCTCTGCAACGATAGGCAGAGTTGCCAAGTGCCTCAACTATGGCACAGGCGGATATCAAAAGGCTATTGCCGCAGTGGAGGATAGCAATGAATAACATATTAAATAAGTATCAAGAGTATGGATATACTCAGTATAAAATGAGTAAATTCGAAGAGTATGATCTCTATGTTAAAAATAAGGATTTCTTAATCTCTGATAATATTATTACTTTCACAGACTTGTCTGGTAAGCTTATGGCGCTTAAACCAGACGTTACCCTTTCTATTATAAAAAATAGTGAGGACGATACCCAGTCAGTTAGCAAGGTTTACTATGACGAGAACGTATACAGGGTAACCAAGGGTTCACAGGGCTTTAAAGAAATCCGTCAGATTGGTCTTGAGTGCTTTGGCAAGGTTGATGACTATTGCCTTTTAGAGGTATTGGCACTTGCGACTAAAACTCTCGGTGCTATCAGTGATGATTACAAGCTTGATGTTTCAAACCTTACGATAATCTGTGACATCCTTGATGACTGTGACGTGTCAACCAAGGCTCGTAACGAAATCCTTCGCCTTATGGGTCAGAAGAATATTCACGAGCTTGAAGCAATTCTTGTCAAAGAGAATGTTGAGCCAAAGAAGGCAGAACTCCTCTTGGAACTTACTAAAACTTATGGTGACAAGGAAACAGTAATTCCAAAACTCGAGGCACTTCTTCCAGGTAATGAAGGCGTAGCACAGCTTAAGAGACTTCTCTTTGCACTTGATGACAGCAATGTCCAAATTGATTTTTCAGTAGTAAACGATGTTCACTACTATAACGGTATAACATTCAATGGCTTTGTAAATGGCGTCGCTGACAGTGTCCTGTCGGGCGGTCAGTACGACAACATGATGACTCGCCTAAAGCGCAAGTCCAAAGCCGTAGGTTTTGCACTATACGTTAGTATGCTTGAGGACTTGCTCTTTGAGTCAAGCGAGTATGATGTTGATGTCGCACTCCTCTATGACGAGGACGCTGACTTGTCAGCACTCTGCGACGCCGCAAACAGCCTTCGCGCTGACGG
>JAZRVV010000029.1:0-2008 GCA_045599345.1 Acutalibacteraceae bacterium | reverse complement strand
ACACAGATTGCTTCAATCGCTATAGCAAATGACTTAATATTAGTAACAAGAAATGTTAAGGATTTTGCTAGTATAAAAGATAACTTTAATCTTCAGATAGAAAACTGGTTTGAGGATTAATAAAAATGACTAAAAACCACTTAGAGCAGAGTTTCTGATTTCTGGGTGTCACTTCCAGTACATCATTGAATGGCCTGGCGTGGAACTAAACTTCAATCCAATCGGATGCACCTTTATGGTGTATTCCGCAGGATTGTCTTTTAGGAGCTGCGCCGGGCTTATTTTTTTTAACTGGCGCAAAAATTATAAATGAGAGGTAATATCACTTTTATTCGTGACAAACACGAATCAGACTTTACGAGAATATCTAATTCTCTACTTTGGGATCCTCGTCTCTCCTATGGATAATTCCGGATGGCTTAAATATCTAAGTCTGGAATTTATCCCTACAAATCACAATGTAGCTATGATTAAAGCAACAAGGTATTCTTAGTCTGACGGGACTAGGAAGCAGGCAGAAGGTTGTCACACAAATTAAGGAACACTCATAAGAGTTGAACCTTGGTCACAATACTAAATCAAAACCTGCTGCCGAAAAACTAAAATGCGGCTGGAAGCAACGCAACCAGACCGCGAATAGGATAACGGTGTACCATCACCAAAATCGTTTTCCTAGTCCTTATTTTATATCATTGGAGGACTTTATGAAAGTTAATTATGACACAAGATTTGTTGGAATTGATCTTGGTAAGACAAGTTATGTAATCCGTATCATTGATTCAAACGGCAAAATTACAGGCTGGACTGGAAAGACTACTCCTCAGGGACGTAAAGAACTTTACAGCCGTCTTCATGCTTCTGATACCATAGCTATTGAGGCCGGTAACATGTCATTCATAATTACAGAAGAATTTGAGAAACTGACAGGCAATAAAATATACAATCTTTGTACAAGAAAACTCTTTGACATTTATATGACTGACAAAAAAACTGATAAGGAAGATGCCTTAAAACTTGCAAAGTTCATCAAGAATCATGACGAAGATGATCTTCCAATTGTCATTCCTCCTACACCTGAAATGAAAAGACAAAGAAAGATAATGAGCGAGTATTCCAGTCTGAAAAAGGAACGTACTAATAAAATAAACAGGCTTCATTCTGTTTTTGAACATGCTGGCTTTACACATATCAAGAAAGCTGATTTAAAAACTTCAAGCAGGAGAAATCTTGCTGTAAGCATCCTTGAAGATTATGACAGAATGGAAGCTAATCGTCTTATTCAGGTGATTGAACTTCTTGAGAGTCAGATAAATGAACTTTGTCAACTTATTGAACACGAAGTCAGCGAAAACAAAGATGCTCAGACTGCAAAGACTGTATGTGGTGTAGGCTCTGTGGTGGCTTTATGTTTTGTTGCTGTTGTAGGACCTGTTGAACGCTATCAGAATGCAGCTCACCTTGCTAGTTATTTAGGATTTACTCCGAAGGTTGACTGTTCTAGTACTATCATAAAATATGGACATATTTCAAAACATGGGAACGGTTATCTAAGGAGTTTATTAGTCCAGGCAGTATGGGCTATGATCCGCTCAAATAAAGGTGGTGCTCTGAAAGCAAAATACGAATATATGATTGCACATGGAAAAAGTAAGAAAAAATCTGTAGTTGCAATTGCAAGAAAAATGGCAGAACTGATTTATACATTAATTAAAAATAACGACTCATTTGACCAGAGACCTTTCTTTCCACCAAGGTCAAATGTATCAGACCTCACTGCACAAGCTCTCTCTGCAGCTGGGGTAGCTTAAACTATGTAATTCTGGGCTTGAAAAATGATTTTGGAGTTGATTTAAACATAGGATTTGTAGGACTAACAGATTACGATTAAAACACAATCTTCACAATGCCTCTTTATATACTTCTCTAAATAAATCAATAAGAGGTTTATAACTAGTATCATTGGATTTGTAATAAGAAGCATAATAATATGTATCTTTGCCAATCTTTT
>JAZRVV010000028.1:0-43879 GCA_045599345.1 Acutalibacteraceae bacterium | reverse complement strand
CTACTTCGTTTAATTCTTTATCTCTAAGTTCTGCCATTGCTTTGTCCTCCTTTTGTTTTGTCTTACATCTTTTTATACGAATAAATAGGGGAAATGGCTACAAAAATAATTCTTATATGACAAAAGGCAGCCTGTCGGCTGCTTTTTTTGTTAGCCATTTTTGTTGGTCTATCGTATAATAAGATATAGGGAAACGGAGGGATTTCATGAAAAAGTTTTTAAGTGTAATTATTGCGCTTGTAATGATGCTGGCGCTTGCAGTAAATGCATTTGCATATGAAGTTGGTGATTTGATACCGGAAGACGATTATTTCTGTGTTAAAGCCCTAGATGATCACGCAACTGTTAAATTACGTTATACTTCTGGCAGCCTTGAATATCGCCTTGGAAAAGGAGGATATTGGGAAGAATACAGGTCTGGCCAAACTATAATGCTTGATAGATATCATAGTTTATATATCAAAGGCGCTAATATTACAACTGATTCAAGTCACCATTTTGAAGTGCGTGATGGTAAAATTGCGCTTGGAGGTTCTTTGGCTTCCCTTAATGTTAATGAAAGAGGACAGTTCCAAGGCCTTAAAAGCAAACAGTTTGATTCATTGTTTTCGGGTGCAACATTACTTGTTGATGTTGATGGGTTAGACTTGGATTTGCCTTTAGCACCATCTTGCTTTAGGCGTATGTTTGAAGAAACGGGAATTACTTCATTGCCAAGAGATTTTCTCCCTGCAACAAAACTTGAAAAGAATTGTTATGAGCATATGTTCCTTGAATGTAATGAACTTAAGAATACTCCTTACCTTCCAGCAACAGAGTTTGCAGACTTTTGTTACTACGGCATGTTTAGACGCTGCAAAAATTTGAGCAAGGCAGAAGCAGCGTTTACAGCTTGGGGTGATAGTGAGAATCGCGCAACAACTTATTTCTTGCCATCAGAGATTTACGGTGATTCATTTGAATTTAATTGTCCGGCACCTCTTGTTGTTTCTGAAGATGATGCAATACCAGAAAAGCTTTATCCAAAGATTGCTGTTGAAGAAAATGTTGCAGGCTCTATGACAACAAGTGCTGGAGTAACAGTAGCGGTTGCAGGTGTTATCGCAGTGGCAGGCATTGCCGCTGGTGTGTATTGTGTGAAGAAAAAAGAGGCATAAAGGTAGTACAAGGAAAGCATTCCTTAGCACAAATGGGCGTAATTTTCAAGTACAACTTGGAAATTACGCCCATAATTTCTTTCTATTACTTTTATTACAAGAAGTTGTCGATATTATCGAGCAAGTATATAGGGATGTTAAGGAAGGATCCATCCTTTGAAAGGTTCTTCATAGAGAGGCGAATGGCAAATGATTCATCATATTTTGAAAGGTAATTCTTGATACTGGTTGTTGTTTTAACAGCGAAGCCAGATTTTGTTTCAATTGGAATTATGCGGTCACCCTTTTGGATAACAAAGTCAACTTCGTGCACACCGTCGGTCCAGTAGTATGGAGTGATATCTTTTTGCCTAATGAGTGCGTGATAAACATAGTTCTCAGTCAAAGCACCTTTGAATTCAGTGAGAAGTTTGTTGCCTTCAATAAAACTAATTGAAGGTAGTTTTGAAAACCTTCGAAGTAGTCCAACATCTACCATATAGATTTTAAAGATTTGATTTTGGGAGTATGCGGAAAGCGGAATGCCAGGCTTTGATATGCAATGTTCTTTATTTACAAGTCCTGCTCCAACAAGCCATCCTAATGCATCCTCATATTCTCTGGCCCTAGCTCCAGTTCTGACAAGGGAGTAGAGAAATTTCTTGTTTTCTCTAGCGAGCTGAGAAGGTATTGAATTCCAAATTGCATGGATTTTTGGCGTTGCTGATATTGGCACATGCTTTCCAAAGTCTTTCTCATAGGCAATGAGAAGATTATCTAAAATATCATCAACTTCGTCTAAATCATGATTGCCAATCCAAGCAGATACAACTTCTGGCATGCCACCTATGGCCATGTAAATTTTGAATTGCTCAGAAATTGTGTTGCTGAATGCATCTGGAATAGATTCTATCGTTTTTATGGAACTTAAGAATTCAGCAAAGTTTTCTTTGCCGTCTGCTATTAAGAATTCTGTAAAAGTCATAGGACCCATTGAAAGGAAATCGACCTTCCCAACAGGGAAACCTTTTTGTAGTGTTAAACCTAGGAGTGATCCTGCTGCAGCTATGTGTATCTCTGGGGCATCTTCACAAAAATACTTGAGAGAGAGGAGTGCATCTTCGCATTCGCCAATTTCATCAAGTATTACTAAGGTATCATTTGTAATCTTTTTATTTGTAATCAATGAGAGGTTTTGGAGAATCTTGTTTACATCTTTTGTTCCTTTGAAAAACTGTCTGTATGTTTCATCTCGATCAAAGTTAATGTAGACATATCCGTCTTTAAATTCGTTACCAAATTCTTTGAGGATATAGGTTTTTCCAACCTGTCTTGCGCCCATGAGAACTAGAGGTTTACGACGTTTTGATTCCTTCCAGGACCTTAAGTCGTTTATGATTGTCCTTTGCATAGTATCGCCTCCTTCTTTTGTAGATTATATTGGAAAATCACACTGTTTTCAAGAATTATGTGATAAAAATCACATTTTTTTTAAAAATTATGTGATAAAAATCACATTTTTTGTAATTTACAGTGATAAAAGGAGAGTAGGCTGTTTTTGTTAGCCTTTTTTGATGGTCTAGCGTATAATATGATATAGGGAAACGGAGGGATTTCATGAAAAAATTTCTAAGTGTAGTTCTTGCTGTAGCAATGATGTTTGCACTTGCTGTATCTGCATCAGCGAAAGATGTTGGCACAGAGGCTAGTTTTTTCGATAGTATGCGAGATGCCAATGAAACTCATATTAAATTAACATCGGATATTCGCGCAAACTTTTATCCTAGTGACAATAAAGAAATTGATCTTAATGGTCATGTTTTAACTATGGGCGATGCTTCTGTATCGGGTGGAAATATATTAATTATTAAAAATGGCGTAATTCAGGGTGAGAATTTAAGAAAGATGCTGGATATTAGCCGTGTAAATTATGTTGTGTTTGATAATGTAACAATAAAAAACGCCATATTTAAAATTGAAACTACCGCATTGATTCTTAACAATGTAACTTTTGATACAGCCCAATTCGTAGTCTATAAGGCTAGGCAAATATCTTATGATAGTGATAAAACTAAGAACAGTGCAATTATAGACAAGTATCAGAATTCGAATAATAGTCTTGCTGAAAATATACTTAACACAAATGGTGGAAGCTTTGGACTAGATGATAATGGAAAACTCGCGGTAAGCTTTGGCAATCTCGAACTTTATAAAATTATGGTTGGAGGCAGAGAGAAGGAAGATTTAGTAACGGCTATTTCTGATGCTCGACATGACAAAGTTGAATTACTTTGGAAGAATAACGATAATATTACTTTAAAACAAGGCGATAATGAGGAAACGCTTAGCATTCCAGTTGTTCCAGGAACACTTAATCCAAAATCGATACCTATGCCAACAATAGAAAAAGCAGGTTATTGCTTTGCTGGTTGGTATGACAGCAAAGGCAACAAGTTAAGTAAGGATAGTGTTATCACTACAGCTGCAACTTATGAAATCAAATGGGTTCCAGAGCAAGATGTGTTGTCTGATCTTTCAAAGACAATGACTAACCTTGGTTTCTCTCAGAGCAGAATTGATCAAGTCACATCACTGTTTTCGTCAAATAATTTAACAGGTTCAATGTTTATTGGTAATGGTAATCCTGACAAAAATACGTTTATCCCAATTCCATATTCAGCATCAATGTTTAATGGTCCACAGGCAACAATTGCTACTGCAATTGTTATCGCAGCAATAGGCATTGCTGCTGGTGTGTATTGTGTGAAGGGTAATAAGGAAGAAGGCTAAAAAATGAGCTGGTGAGAGTAATCTCACCAGCCTTGTTTTTTGCTATTAAATGTTCTCAATGTTTTGTTTACCATTAATAATATGCGTGACTATAACTGTATTGCTCGTATCATCAACAGTATACAAGATTAAATAGTTCTCCACAGGCATACTCCGAATGTTTTTACATTTAAACTTTTCTTCCTCACGAATTTTATATCGTTTTGGAAATTCTTGTAAAGAATCTATAGCATTGCCAATCTTTTCTAAAAAATTGATAGCTGCTATAGGATTATTTAAAGCAAGAAAAATGTAATAATAAGTTAGGTGCATTTCTGTGGAAGCATCATTAGTTAGTTCGATGTCCCAAGGCATATGCCAAAGTCTTCCTCAAATTCTTTTTTTAAGTCCTCCCAAGAAATTGTTTTGCCATCTTTAATATCATCAATTGTTTTTTGAAGGAACTGTTCTTGCTCCTCATCAGTCATGTCAAAAAAGTTCGGCAATGGATTCTCTGGAAGTTTCAGATCAAAGGGAATACCCTTACACTGAACGATTTGTTTGAGATACAAATTAATAGCACCAGACATAGTAATGCCAAGTTGGTTCAAGATAGTATCAGCCTCCTCTTTTACCTCTGGTTCAACGTGGACTAATATACTTGCTGTTCTTGCCATAATTTACACCCCTTTTACCCAATTACACTATCTAAAATATATCAAATAGATATATATTTATCAAGTGTAACTTGGAAATTGCGCCCTATAATTTCTTTTTACAGTGATAAAAATTCGGCTAATTTTATGTGTTTTGTAAAAATAGCCGAAAAATTGTTGCAATTTAATAAAAATTCGGCTATTATTATATTGAACATCAAAATAGCCGAAAGAGGTATTTTTATGAATTATATTGCACGTAACCTTGAAAAGGTCGTTATGCAAGTAACAAATGAATATCCGGTTGTACTAGTTACAGGACCTAGACAGGTTGGCAAAACTACTATGCTTTTAAAACTAATGGAGGGTACAAACCGAGGATATGTTACACTGGATGATTTGAATGAGAGAAATCTAGCCAAGACGGATCCAGAAATGTTCCTCCAAGTCCACAAGCCTCCGGTTTTAATTGATGAGGTTCAGTATGCTCCAGAGTTATTTCCATACATAAAAATCTATTCTGATAAACACCAAGAACCTGGTTTGTTTTGGCTGACAGGTTCTCAGATTTTTAAACTGATGAGAGGAGTACAGGAGTCACTCGCAGGACGTGTTGCCGTTTTGTCAATGACCTCATTGTCTCAAGCTGAAATTGATGGTGAAATTGCTACGCCTTTTGTTGTTGACTTTGATAAGCTTGACTCTAGAAAAAAAGGCAGAACTAAAATTGATACTCCTACTGTTTTTGAACGTATTTTCCGAGGCTCTATGCCTGCTATTGTTAGTGAACGCAACTCTAATTATCAAATATTTTATAGTAGCTATTTGAGCACTTATATCGAACGTGATGTGCGAGAACTTTCTGATTCCATAGATTCATTAAAGTTTCTTCGCTTTATTACCGCTGTTGCAGCAAGATGCTCTGGTATGGTAAACGTATCTGACATTGCGCAGGATGTAGAAATCTCACAGGCCCAAGCAAAGTCTTGGCTTCAGATTCTTGAAACGCTTGGTATTATCTTTTATTTGCATCCGTATTCTAATAATCTGTTGAAACGTTTAGTAAAAACACCGAAGTTGTATTTTTATGACACTGGCCTTGTGTGCTATCTTACGAAATGGAGTAGCGCAGAGGTGCTGGAAAGTGGCGCAATGAGTGGCGCAATTTTCGAAAACTATGTGGTATCCGAAATTGCAAAGAGTTATTTGAATTCCGGTGTGGAACCGTATATGTACTATTACAGGGATAAAGATTCGAAAGAAATTGATATTATTCTAGAACATGATGGTGTTCTTAATCCAATTGAGATTAAAAAGAGTTCAAATCCTGGTTCTGAACTAACAAGAGTGTTTAAAGTTTTGGATAAAGGAAGTGTAACGAGAGGTAATGGTGCAATAGTATGTATGAAGCCGGAATTGGGAGCAATAGATCGCATTAACTACATTGTTCCTGTTTGGATGATTTGAAAAAAGAGGCATAAAGGTAAAAAAATAAAGGGCAGTCCAATTATGGACTGCCCTTATTGGCGCGCCAGAAGGGACTCGAACCCCCGACCTTTTGGTTCGTAGCCAAACACTCTATCCAGCTGAGCTACTAGCGCATATGCGGTCAAACCGCTCAAATAATATAACATAATAGATATTAAAATGCAATAACATTTTTTCTCTTTATTGTGGTATAATATCATTGTGTTTTTTAATAAATTCGGAAGGTGTTTAAATGTATCAAAAGAGACGTTTTATCATAGCACTGATTTTGGCGTTGATATTACTTTGCTTTACTGGTTGCAAGGGTAAAACTGCTGGGGAGAGCAGTGAGAAAATTGGCGATGTATCGGACCTTTCTGGCCGCACGGTTGCTGTTTGTCAGGGCACTGTACATGATAAATTGATACTTGAAATTGTACCGGATGCCAATATTGTATATTATGCAAGTTATGCGGATATGCTAACGGCACTCGATGCGGGCAAGGTGGATGCATTTGTTGGTGATACACCGAGCATTGCTTTTGCCATTAGTGAATCGGATTCGGACTATGTAATACTTCCTGATGAACTATATGTCCAAGATGTTGGTATGGTCTTTTCACTTGAATCTGACCTCTGCGCAGAGTTCAATGAATTTTTAGAATCATTCTCAGAAATTGATGAACTCAAAGCGGAGTGGATTGGTGGTACAAATCCTAAACTTGATGTTGCGATAGAGGACGTTCCTAATACCGCTGGACGTGTAATTAATTTTGCAACAGAGTCACTTAATCCACCATTCGCTTATATGATGGATGGCAAGCTCGTTGGATATGAGATAGAGCTTGCTGAGAAGTTCTGTCTTGCAAAGGGATATGGTATAGAGATATCCGATGTTACATTTGGCTCAATCATGCCAGGTGTTACAGAAGGTGTCTATGATATGGCCGGTTCATCTATTACTATAACTGATGAGCGAAAGGAATCACTTCAGTTCTCTTCACCTATTTATAGGTCTGGCGCATCTGTTGTTATTAGACCACAGGACTATGCACAAAAAGCAGAGCTCGTATACAAGAGCTTTGATGACCTTGAGGGAAAAGAGATTGGCGCGCTTACTGGCAGTATGACTGGACAGTATGTTGAAAAGTATATTAAGGACGCGAAGGTCGTTGAGTTTCAAACAATTTCTGACTTGGGCATCGCGCTGGAGTCGGGCAAGGTGGACGCCTATGTAAGTGACTATCCTTGCGGATATCTGCTAGTCAAGGAATATGATGACCATGGCATTATGGATGGCTTCCTTGTTGAAGAGGAATTTGGCTATATATTCAATAAAAACGATGCCCGCTCGACGGTACTCTGTTCTCAAATGAATGAGTATTTAGCAAAAGCATGGGCAAATGGCGAGCTTTCTGAGATAGAAAAAGTATGGTTCGATGGCACCGATGAGGAGAAGTCAAAAGCAATTGATCTTTCATCCCTTAAGGGTGAAAATGGAACTATCAATTATTGCTTATCAAGTGCAATTGGCGCACCTATGGCATATATACTAAATGGTGAGTTTGCTGGATACGATTTGGATGTTGTATGCCATTTCTGTAAGGAATATGGTTACAATCTTGAAATCACAAATAATGAGTTTCAAGGATTGATTGCGGGCGTTAGCGCTGGCAAGTATGACATGGCAGGCAGCTGTATCACAATTACAGAAGAGCGACGCGAGAGCATGCTCATGTCTGATGCAAACTACAGGAGTGGAACAATAGCTGTTTGTAAGATAGTTGAGCCTATCTCAACTTCAAATGGCAGTTTCTTTGATCGTATTTCATCAAGCTTTGAAAAGACATTTATCCGTGAGTCACGTTGGAAACTTTTCCTCTCTGGCATTGGCTCAACAATGCTTATTACAGTACTTTCAATAATCTTTGGTACAGTACTTGGATTCTTGATTTACCTTGGATATAAACGGGAGAGCTTTGTATTTAACAAGATTGTAGATTTCTTCGCGTGGCTGCTCCAAGGAATGCCAACAGTAGTATTCCTAATGATACTGTTTTACATTGTCTTTGCGCGTGCGTCACTTTCTGGCACGGGCGTTGCAATTGTCGGCTTTAGCTTGACATTTGCAGTATCCGTGCTTGGTATGCTAAACACAAGCGTTGCATCTATTGATAAGGGACAGGAAGAGGCAGCATTAGCTCTTGGCTATTCTAAGAGGTCATCATTCTTTAAAATGGTCCTCCCACAGGCCGCACAGTTCTTCCTTCCACTATTTAAATCAGAGATTGTATCACTGATAAAAGGCACAGCTGTTGTAGGCTACATTGCTGTTCAGGATTTGACCAAGATGGGAGATATAGTTCGATCTCGCACATACGAGGCGTTCTTCCCACTCATTGTCACAGCAATTATTTACTTCATCCTTGCTGGAATTTTGACTCATATAGTCTCTAAGATTCAAATAAGCGTTGACCCGAAACGTCGTGACGTTTCGAAGCTTTTGAAAGGAGATGACGAGAAATGATTGAACTTAAACATGTAAGGAAAGAATTTCCCGACGTCACTCCGCTTGTTGATGTCAACGCTGTCATAAATGAAGGCGATGTTATCGCCGTTATCGGTCCATCTGGCACCGGTAAATCAACACTCCTTCGTGCACTCAACATGCTAGACCCGCCAACTTCTGGCGAAATCATCTTTGATGGTGAGTGCATCACATCTCGCGATTGCAACATCAATGCTTTGCGTCGCAAGATGGGAATGGTTTTCCAAAACTTTAACCTCTTTGGCCATCTCACTGTACTTGAGAATATCATGGTGCCACAGATGGACCTCCTTGGTCGTTCCATCCCTGAGGCGCGCGAGAAGGCTATGTCACTCCTTAAAACTGTAGGGTTGCTTGACAAAGCCCTTGCCTATCCGGATGAACTCTCTGGTGGTCAAAAGCAGCGTATTGCTATCGCACGTACGCTTGCGATGGACCCAGAGGTCATCCTCTTTGATGAGCCTACCTCGGCGCTCGACCCTACTATGGTCGGCGAGGTTGAGGCGGTTATTCGCTCGCTATCTAAAACTGGAGTGACGATGATTATCGTCACTCACGAGATGCGATTCGCTCGTGAGATTGCCAACCGTATCTTTTATATGGATGAGGGTGGCATTTATGAGGACGGCACACCGGAACAGATTTTTGAAAATCCTATTCACGACAAGACACGTCGCTTTATCAAGCGACTTCGAGTATTAGAATTCGAAATCAAGAGCCGTGAATTTGACTTTTTGGGACTTGCATCCTCACTTGAGGAGTACTGCCACAAGAGCCAAATTGACTATGCTTTATCTAACCGTCTTCGCAGTGTATTTGAGGAACTTTGTAAAGTTATTATCGCACCTCACTTGCCAGATGATGCGCTGATGAATGTTGTATTTGAATATGACGGAGAATCAGCAGTCGTGATGGAAGTGTCATACAACGGTGGGGCATTTAATCCACTTGAGAGTGAAAACGATATTGCTCTAAAGATAATCAAGGCAAATACGTCTTCAATTTCTTATTCTGATAATAAGGTAATAGCAAACATAAAATAAAGGAGGATTTACCTTGAAGCTTACTTTTTGTGGCGCAGCGCACGAGGTAACAGGTAGCTGTTACTATATCGAAGCATGCGGTAAAAAGATGCTTGTTGATTACGGCCTTGAACAGGGCGCGGATATATATGAATCAGGTGAATTGCCTGTGGGTGCATCGGAGATTGACTATGTCTTTTTGACACATGCTCATATTGACCACTCTGGTAAATTGCCTCTTCTTGCAGCACAGGGTTTTAACGGCACTATCTTTTCAACTCAGGCAACATACAATTTGTGTAAGATTATGCTTCGTGACTCGGCTCATATCCAAGAGTTTGAAGCAGAGTGGAAAAACGTCAAGGCAAAGCGTGCTGGCAAGGATGAGGTTTTGCCACTCTATACAATCGAGGATGCGCTTGCCGCACTCGAGTGTTTTGAGGCACACTCATATGACGAGCTGATTGATATCTGTGACGGTGTCCAGATAAGATTTGTTGATGCGGGCCACCTCCTTGGCTCATCATCAATTGAACTCTTTTTGACTGAAAATGGCATTTCTAAAAAGCTTGTTTTCTCTGGCGATATTGGTAATACGGATCAGCCTTTGATCAATGATCCAAAGTATATAACATCGGCTGACTATGTCATCACAGAATCCACTTATGGCGACCGTGCGCACGGCAGCAAGCCTGAGTACGTAGCAGAGCTTGCGAAAGTAATCCAGCGCACGTTTGACAGAGGTGGTAACCTCGTAATACCATCATTCGCAGTTGGCCGTACACAAGAGATGCTCTACTTTATCCGTCAGATAAAGGAAGAGGGACTTGTAACTGGCCACGGCGACTTTAGAGTATATGTCGATAGCCCTCTTGCAATTGAGGCTACAAATATTTACAGCACTTGTGATAGGGAGTATGTGGACCCAGAGGCACTTGAATTGCTCTCTCGTGGAATCAACCCTATTGAGGTGTCCAACTTGAAACTTGCTGTTTCATCTGAGGAGTCCAAGGCCATAAACTATGACCTTGAGCCCAAGGTTATTATTTCAGCTTCTGGTATGTGCGAAGCTGGTCGAATCAAGCACCACTTAAAGCACAACCTCTGGCGCGCCGAGAGCACAATCCTCTTTGTTGGTTACCAAGCAGTAGGCACGCTTGGTCGTGCTCTTGTCGATGGTGCAACAACAGTCAAAATCTTTGGCGAAGAGATTGAAGTTTTGGCTGAAGTTTGCAAACTTGCAGGCGTGTCGGGACACGCCGATATAAACGGCCTCCTTCGCTGGATCAACGCCTTTGAATTCTCGCCAGGACAAGTCTTCGTCTGCCACGGCGACGATGATGTCTGCGAGGCTTATACAAGGCGTTTGCGCGACGAACTCGGCCTCAATGCATATGCACCATATCCATATGCAGTAGTTGATTTGATTACCAACAAGATGATTTCTGAAGGTAATAGCAAAAAGATTGAAAAGAAGGCGAGTAGTTCACCTATATTCAAGGCAAACAGCCCATATGGTCGTCTCTATCTTGCTGGACAGCGACTCCTTCAAACTATTCAGCATAATGAGGGTGGAGCGAACAAAGACCTCGCAAAATTTGCGGATCAAATTATTGCCCTTTGTGAGAAATGGGACCGATAATTTGACCGTTCGTCACTAATTTCATACCATTCGTAGAAAAAGCGTCCGCTTTTGTCCCATTTTGGGATATATAAGTAGGGCGCTTTTTTTGATGCCCAAATTTCCTATCGGAGGTAAGGTATGAAAATTATTGTTTTGTCGGGTCGATTAACAGCGGACCCAGAGGTAAAAGTAGTTGGCGAAAAAGGTGTAAAGGTTGCGAACTTTACAATCGCCAATAATGACCGTGATGGCAGCGACGGTGAGTTCTTTGATGTCAGCTGCTGGGACAGAGTTGCTGACTTTGTTGACAGCTATGTCAAAAAGGGCCAAAAGGTCATCGTTCAGGGCTCTTTCCAGAATGATGTCTATAAGGACAAGGATGGCATAAACCGCCATCGCTTTAGGATTACTGCGCACAATGTTGAGTTTGGAGGCTAAAAAAGAGGGTGGCCATTTTTTCGTTCCAGTGACTCCTGATTGACACCCACCCAAAACCCAATCACACGTTCTTTTAGTGGCCACCCTTTTTTATATTTTGGAGGAATAGATATGGTAAAACTAAAACGCACTTTTGCGTTTTTTCTTGTTTTTGCAACACTTGTTTCCTTGGCAGTCGTAAACGCTTTGGCTAAGGATAATGCGAATGTTGCAGCAGGTGAGGAGGTTATCATCTCGATTGATAACTACTCACCGTATGTGTACTGGTTCCACAAGGGTCACAACGCCGAAGTACATCCTGGCTTTGTGACCTCTGATGACTATTCACTTGGCAGCCCAAGGCACGGAACTGACGGCAACACCCTGTGGGTGTATTGCCTGGAGTTCCAGGTTGACGGCATGACGGCTGCCAAGAGGACAGCGGCTTCGCCTGCGTCATCGACCAACGCCATTTGGAGGGGACTGACTGACGAGCAGCGAATGGGTATCACCCTCGCAACGCTCTATGGCTTCCCAATGGCGGGTGGCAATGCCGATGACAGCTTCGCCGCTACGCAATGCGTTATTTGGGAGTTCCAAACTGGCGTTAGAACATCATCTAAGGTGAACTCCAGGCGAGCAGTAAATTACACATTTACTGACGGCGGCGTGACCAAGACTATGTCTCTGGCCGAGAACTATTTCTATAATATAATGGCCAGCAGAGCAAGTGGCGCAGCGGCTTATAACACGCTGATTTCTAAAGTTTATAACCACTTTAAAGAGCCATCTTTTGCATCGTCCAAGATTGAACTTTCATATGACACGGCAAGTGGCAAATATATCAAGGTCTTGACTGATACCAATGGGGTATTGTCGTCTTATAATGTGTCCTGTGACAGTGGCGTGTCATGTAGTGTGTCAGGAAACACACTGACGCTTACAGCATCAAAGTATGTAAACGGTGCTAATTTAACTCTCAGCAAAAAGCCTGTTGCAACTACGTCTCAGGCGCTGATGATATTGAACCCGGCAATGGGCCAGACAATGCTCACAGGTCAGACAAATGTGCCGGTAAGCTTTAGCTATAAGGTCTATGCACTTAACGGTGCAATCAGGGTTCAAAAGAAGTCCTCGGATGGTGTTGTTGAGGGAATTAAATTCAAGGTTTCTGGCAATGGAATTGACAAGGAAATTGTGACTGATTCCAGCGGTGTGGCTTTACTCTCAAACATCCCTGTCGGCACTTATACCGTCACTGAGGTGATGGAGGACAGGTATGTAAATGTTGAACCAAAGACCGTGACGGTTGTCGGCGGACAGACAACAACAGTGCCGTTTTCTAATGTCGTTAAAAAGGGCGATTTGAAAGTGTTAAAAATCGACTCTGAGACTGAAAAGGGTGTGCCAGGGGCACAGTTTGTGGTCTTTGATATGGATGACAATTTGATCGATACTCAGACAACTGGTCCTGATGGAGTTGCAGTGTTTAAGGACCTGCTTTATGGCTCATATTACGTCATGGAAAACCTCGCACCTGCGGGATATTTGCTGTCTGATGAACAGTTCTCATTTGACATCTGGGACGATGGCAAAGTGATCACTTGGAAATGTGCAGACGAGAACTTGATGAGAAATTTCTCGGTCTACAAAAAGGGAGAGGTACTAACTGGATTCTCGGAGGCCGGTGGATGCTTTAAACCGGTGTATGAGGAGCAGTACCTTGATGGTGCCAAGGTCGGCATCTATGCCGGTGAGGATATCTATACATCCGATGGCACAAGGCGTTTTGAAAAGGACGAACTTGTTGAGACACTGATTACTTCATCCACAGGTCCAGTTACTACTCGTGACCTCTTTGAGGGTGTTTACTATGCAAAGGAATTATCTGCGCCAACAGGCTATGTATTGGGCTCTGCTTCACCTGTTGAGGTTTGCCTATTTTCTGATGATTTGTCTGTTTCGTTTTCTAATGAGCGTCAAAAGTGTAGCCTTAGCTTTGAAAAGCGTTTTGACGACGGTAGCAAGGACTTTTCTGCCGTGACGTTTGGCCTTTACAATGCGTCGGCAATACTCGACTTGCCGGCGGGCTCCTTGCTTGAAGTAATTCGTCCAACAGCCGATGGCACGTGCACGATGACGTGCGACTTGCCGTGCGGCTATGACTATTACATCAAGGAACTGAGCACCGCCCCGGGCTATGCTATGCCGGATACTGTGTATCCGTTTTCCTTTACGCCTATGTCTGACGACAAGGCTGTGCATCTGGTTGAGCTGGACCCAATTACAAACGTCAAGATTGAGGTTTTAAGTGAATCAAGTGGTGGGGCACCTTATACAGGGGACAGCAATGCTTATGCTGTGCGCTTTTATGTGATTACAGCAATAGAAGCATTGGGCCTTTTAATAGTACTTATTGTCCGTAAGAAGAAGTTGACTTTATACTATTAAAGATTTATACTTTCTTTGTTTATAAAGAAAGGTAGTATCAAGTCTATGAAAGTTATCTACAATGATGGACATGTAGCTGAGTGCCCAGAGGAGGAAAAGACTCATATCCTCCGCCACAGCGCAGCTCATATTTTGGCTCAGGCAATTCTTCGCCTTTATCCAGAGGCTGATTTTGCTTATGGCCCAGCAAATGAAAAGGGATTCTACTATGATGTAGACCTCGGTGACGTTAAACTCACTGATGAGGACCTCCCAAAAATCGAGGATGAAATGAGAAGGATCTGCAAAGAAAACCTTCCATTCAAGACCTATGAACTCCCACGCGAGGACGCTATCAAGCATATGGAAGAGCGTGGAGAAAAGTACAAGGTTGAACATATCGCAGATTTACCAGAGGATGCTCGTATTACATTCTTCCAGCAGGGCGAGTATGTTGACATGTGCGTTGGTCCTCATATCACATACACCAAAGCATTAAAGGCTTTCAAACTCACCGGCATCTCTGGTGCTTATTGGAAGGCTGATAGCAATAACAAGATGCTTACACGTATCAACGGTACAGCATTTGCAACTCAAGAGGAACTTGATAACTACTTAAAGCTCCTTGAAGAAGCAGAGCGTCGTGACCACCGTAAGATCGGCAAGGAAATGCAGCTCTTTATGCTTCGCGATGAGGGTCCTGGTTTCCCATTCTTCCTTCCAAAGGGAATGGCACTTAAAAATGCCCTTATCGATTACTGGCGTGAGATTCACTACCGCGATAATTACGTAGAGGTTTCAACTCCACTTATCATGAACAGAAGACTCTGGGAGACAAGTGGTCACTGGGATCATTACAAAGACAATATGTATTCAACAGTCATTGATGAAGAGGACTACTGCATCAAGCCTATGAACTGCCCAGGCGGTGTTATGGTTTATGCAAGCCAGCCACACTCATACAGGGAACTCCCTATGCGTGTCGGCGAGCTTGGTCTTGTTCACCGCCATGAGCTCCGCGGCGCACTTCACGGACTCTTCCGTGTTCGCTGCTTCACTCAGGACGATGCTCATATCTTTATGACCAAGGATCAGATCACTGATGAAATCATGAACGTAGTTCACCTCATCAATGAAGTGTATTCAAAGTTCGGATTCAAGTATTTTGTTGAGCTCTCCACTCGTCCAGAGGACTCAATGGGTTCTGACGAGGACTGGGAAGCAGCAACAAACGGCCTTATCGGAGCACTTGAGAAGCTCAATATGCCTTATATCATCAATGAGGGCGATGGAGCTTTCTATGGTCCAAAGATTGACTTCCATTTGGAGGACTGCCTTGGCAGAACATGGCAGTGCGGCACAATCCAGCTTGACTTCCAAATGCCAATAAACTTTGACCTTGAATACATTGATTCTGATGGCAAGCCACAGCGCCCAATTATGATCCACCGCGTATGCTTCGGTTCAATTGAGCGTTTCATTGGAATCTTGACCGAGCACTTCGCTGGTAAGTTCCCAGTATGGCTTGCTCCAACTCAGGTTAAAGTAATTCCTGTATCTGAGAAGACAAACGACTACTCAGAGGCAGTTTATGAAAAGATTAAGGCACTTGGCTTCCGCGTTGAGATTGACGAGCGTAACGAAAAGGTTGGTTACAAGATTCGTGAAGCTCAGCAGGTTGACCGTGTACCATACATGCTTGTACTCGGACCACAGGAGTCAGAGGCAAACACTGTTGCAGTACGTAGTCGTGATACTGGTGAAACAGAGACTATGTCTATCGACGCATTTATTGAGAAGATTACAACTGAGGTTGCAAACAGAGAATAGGTGAATTGATGCGCAGAAATTATTTTGATTGGCTAGTAATTGCTTTGACGTTGCTTGTTTTTGCAGGCGGCCTTATTTACTTGCTCTATAATTGGGACAATATTCCACCAGCTGTGCCAGTGCATTTCAATGCATATGGCGGAATTGATGAGTTTGGTGACAAGACTTCCATTTTCACAATTGTAATATTGGAAGCAATTCTTGTAGGTACTATCTTTGCGACGGTTTTCCTTCCAAAGTTTTGGGACAATCCGTCTGGAAATAGTACTCCACTTGTCATGGCATCTGTTAGGATTGCACTTGAACTTTTAGGTTTTGTATTTGCAACGTTCTTTACAAGCCTGTACATAATTATGTCTCAAGCTATCACTATTCCTGCGTGGTCCTTTACGGTATTTTTTGGCACAATTGTTGCTTTATCGTTTATGCCATTCCCATTTGCTATTATTGCGAGGTTGATTAAAAAGAAATGAAGACTTTACTCAAGAACGGAACAATCCTCAATGTCTTTACAGACACATTGGAAAAAGCAAATGTCTTATTAGAAGGCACTAAAATTATCGGCGTAGGTGACTATGGCGATGACGAAGCGGACAAGGTTTTGGATGTAACTGGCAAGGTACTCTGCCCTGGTTTTGTGGATGGACACATCCATATTGAGAGCACAATGCTCACACCATGGGGCCTTGCAAATGTGAGTTTACCTCACGGTACAACAACTATCTTTGCTGACCCACACGAGATTGCAAACGTATGCGGTGTACCTGGCATCAAATACATGATTGAGATGAGCGAGGGACTTCCCCTTAATGTCAATATAATGCTTCCATCTTGCGTTCCTGCGACACCTTTTGATGAGTCTGGCGCAGTGCTTAGCGCAGAGGACTTAGAACCTCTTTACGACGAGGAGCGTGTATACGGCCTTGCCGAAATGATGAACTACCCAGGCCTTATCGGTGGGGATCCATCGGTTGTAGCCAAGGTAGTTGCAGCAAAGGCAAAGAGGCGTGCCGTTGATGGTCACGCTCCAATGCTTTCGGGCAAGGAGCTCGATAAGTACCTCTCGTATGGCATAGGCTCAGACCATGAGTGTTCTGATGAGTTTGAAGCAAAAGAGCGCATTGGCAAGGGCCAGTACATTATGGTTCGAGAGGGCACAGCAGCCAAGAATTTGGATGCGTTGGTCCCACTTTTTGAGGAGCCATGGAATCGCCGTGCAATACTCTGCACAGATGACAGGCACCCAGCTGACTTGCTTGCAGACGGCCACATTGATAATGTTGTTCGTCTTGCGATTTCAAAGGGTGCGTCACCAGAGGTTGCTATTCGTATGGCAACAATCCAGCCAGCACAGTACTTTGGCCTGTCTGGCGTTGGCGCTATTGCTCCAGGATATCGTGCGGACATCCTTGTGCTCAATGATTTATCTTCTGTTGATATAAAGGACGTTTTTGCATCGGGCGCACTTGTAGTAGAAGACAAGGCAGTCAAGTCCTTTGATGCACCTTGTGCTAGCGCCGAGCTTGATTCAATCGTTCGTTCATCATTCCATATGGACGAGGTTGCACCTGGCTTTTTGAAGGTGGATGCAACAGGCGTTAAAACTTGTCGTGTAATAGATGTTGTTCCTGGACAGCTCCTTACAAATGAGGCACAGCTCCCAGTTGATTTTGATAACGGCAACAACGGTATTGATGTTGAGTCTGATATTTTGAAACTCGCTGTTTTGGAGCGCCACCATGGCACAGGCCATCGCGGTGTAGGATACATCCGCGGTATCGGCCTCAAGGCTGGTGCAATTGCTGCAACCGTTTCACATGATTCGCACAACCTTATCGTTATCGGCACAAACGATGCCGATATGGAGTGTGTAGCGAATTACATCCGTGAAATCGGTGGAGGCAGTGCTATTGCACTAAATGGTGAGATTGTGGCATCAATGCCACTTCCAATCGCTGGCCTTATGACAGACAAGCCAGCTGATGTTATCGCAGCAGAGAACGAGGCACTCCGTGCCAAGGTTTTAGAGATAGGTGTAAATGACAACATCGAGCCATTTATGAATATGGCGTTTGTTTCCTTACCAGTTATTCCATCCCTCAAGATGAGTACACAGGGACTCGTTGATGTAGATCACTTCACAAGAGTAGACTTATTCGCATAAGAAAAGGGCAGCCAATTGAAGGTGTCAACTAAAAGTAGACACTAAAAAAAGGTCCTAATACCCCAGTTCGGTTCGATACTGAACTGGGGATTTTCCTTTGCACTTGGTTGAATAACGCTCATTGTTGAAATATTGCACGTATTCATCAATGAGTTTTGGAACATCATTTGATTCCTTTAAATTAAAATCAATTCGAAGTTCTTCTTTGATCCAACCATTAATAGACTCAATAATTGGGTTGTCTGTTGGCGTTCCAACTCTTGACATTGATCTCCTCAAATTGGTACAATCAGCATGAGCTTGTTCGAAAGCTCGCGATGAGTAGACGCTACCTTGGTCAGTGTGCAAAACGACGGGTAGCGTCTGTTTTTTTGCTTTTTGTACTAGTGTTTTTAAGCAATCAAAATATGGTTTAACATCTCCAGTTTTAGGCGAAAGTGAAGATGCTATAATTTCATTGTTAAAGGTATCAAGTATGTATGTCCATTCATACTTGGTACCATTTTTTGTTTTAAGAATAGTCATATCCGAAACAACAATCTCCATTGGTCTAGTTGCTGTCCACTGACCAGCAACCGTATTTGGAAATTTAACATGCTCTTCACCTTTGTGGTAATGATATGTTTTTCTTCCTTTTGCTTTGATTCCAGCGAATTTGCAACATTTGTGTGCAAGATTGTCTGAAAATACCCATCCTGTTTCTTTTCTAATTAAATCAGCTAATCGATGATATCCATATGTTTTGTGCTTTAAATGAGCTTCTTTTAGAAGCTCTGTTAAATCTTTTCGATCTTGTTCGTATTGGTTTAAAGTTCCTTGTCTTGCCTTCCATTTGTAATATCCAGAACGATTAACATTAAGCATTTCGCAAAGCACTTTAATAGGAATCTCTTTACTCATTTCTTCGATGATTTCATATGTCTTTCTTTTTCTAAAACGCTCTCCCTGTAGGCACCAGCTCCTTTCACCATATATTCTTTTTTTAATTTCATATTTTCTGCTTTAAGTTTTGCGTTTTCTAATTCAAGTCTTTCCATTTTTGTTAAACTTTTGCTAGTGTGAAGAGCAGCATACAAATTGCCACTTTTATTTCCTCTATGCTCTTCAAAAAAATAATCTTCGCCATATTTTAAATATTGATCTTGCCACCGTATAACTGTTGATGTGCCTGTACCTAATTCTGCGGCAACTTCTCTAGAACTTGCTTCTCCATTGGCAAGCATTTTAGCATATTTAATTTTTGTTTCTGGCTGATAGTTTGTTTTTCTCTTGCCGATATCGCTCATCAGACTAACCTCCTTCTTAAAATTTGAAATGGTGGAAGCAAAGTTTTGCTTTGCTTCCGATAATTGGACAGTAGCGCAAGCATAAACAGAAGTCAAGGTCTTAGAGCGCAGCGTACCTTTACTTCTGTTTTGATTGTGCTACACAAAAAAAGAAAGTAGACACTTTTAAGTGTCTACTTTCATCTTACACCTTCACAATGGCTGCCCTTAATTTTTTGTTTAACCTAGAACGAAGCAGAGCCAGTTCTCGCTCTGGTGTCGCTCCAGTATTTTGAAGCCGTACTTGTTGAAAGCGTCCAAGACATCTTGCTCCCTTGAATCAATGATGCCAGAGACAATAAAGATGCCATTTGGTTTCATAAACTGTCTTGCGTTTTGACAGAAGAGGATGATGATGTCAGCGACGATATTTGCCACAACTACGTCGAATTGGCCCTTTACTTGCTCTGTCATATCGCCACAGTATATCCTGTATTCCGGCTCTGCAAAGGCATTTGCCTTGCCATTCTCGATTGCTGTCTTGGTTGCGAGCTCGTCAATGTCCACACCTACGGCGTTTTTGGCGCCAAGGAGCAAGGCTGAAAGTGCCAATATACCAGAGCCGCAGCCGAGGTCCAAGACTTCCTCACCACCGTTGATTTTTTGCTCGAGTGTCTCAAGGCAAAGGCGGGTGGTGTTGTGAGTGCCGGTACCAAAGGCAAGGCCTGGCTCGAGCATTAGGACTTTCCTATCCTGTGGATTATAGTCCGTTTCCCATGATGGGCAGATAGCGAGCTTTTGACCAATCTCGATTGGATGGAAGTTGCGCTTCCAATTGTTTTGCCAGTCCTCATTTTTGATGAGGCTTTGATCTATTTCGTTTTCTATTCTTTCTGAGTTTAACCTGTCGGTGAGGAAGGAGATTGCCTCGGCTGGATTCTCATCTGGTTTGATATAGATGTGAATGTAGCCGATGTCTTTGTCCTTTTGAAGTAGCTCCTCATCGATGAGGTCGATGTGGGCTATTTCCCAGGACTCCTCCTCCAAGGTGCGATAGTCCTCAATATAGATGCCGTATGGCACGGTCATGTTGGCGATATCCGCCACACGGTCGATGTCATCGGCATTTATTTTTATCTTGATTTCGGTCCAGTCAGCGTCTGGACCAAAGTTGATATAAGCATTGTTGTCGCTCATACTATTCCTCGATTAAATTGGCCAAAGGTTTTATTTCCTTGCGGCCGTGATTATAGACTCTTATGTTATCAAGTGCCCACTGACGTTGTGTGAACTCACCAGGCTCAACTCCTGAGGCAAACTCTGAAATCTCGTAAATCTTGGCATCTAGGTCATCAAGCATATTGAGTACAGTTGCCTCGAGGAACATTGGGCGTACGGCAGCGCCGTATTCTGGGTTGCCGTGGTGTGAGAGGAGCATGTGCTCGAGGAGCCTTATCTTTTCCTCATCGATTCCTAGCTCCTCGCCAGTCTTGCGAACGATGAAAGCACCACGTACAAGGTGGCCGACAAGGTTGCCGTCCACTGAGTAATCACTTGCAACGCCAAGTGTTGAGGACTCAATCTCAACGAGCTTGCCGATGTCGTGAAGGGCAGCACCTGCAACAAGGAGGTCCTTGTCAATTTGTGGATAGACCTCACATACCTTGAGTGCTGTCGTCATGATTGACAGTGTGTGTAACAAAAGGCCGCCAAGCATAGCGTGGTGGAGCCTGAGTGCTGCTGGGTAATAGAGGAGCTTTTCCTTGTTGTCCTCATATACCTTGAGACAAATCTTCTTTAAGTCCTCATCGCTAAAGCGACAGATAATTTCGCAAATTTTTGCAAACATATCCTCTGACTTATAGTCAGCGGACCTTACATAGTCAGAAACGTTTACATTATCCTGGAATGTTGCAAGGCGGATGAGCTCGATCCTCATCTGTGGCCTGCCATTGTACTCGGAGATGGTGCCGCGAACCTTTACAAGGTCGCCCGGCTTGTACTCGCCATCCTCAAAGTCCCAGTATTTACCGTTGATTTCGCCGTCTTTGTCTGCTAAATCTATGTCTAGGTATTTGCCACCTTTGCTTGATGTTTTCACTTCCGCTTGTTTTACGAGAGCGAAACCATCAACCTTGTCGCTACCTTCTTTAATTGGTTTAAAATTCATTAAAAACACCTCGCTCTTGATTATATCAAAACTATGGTAAAGTATCAAACTTTGTGATAAAATCTTTATTATATTTTTAGGAGAAGGAGTGTATTATGAAAAATACATTCAAGACAGTAGAAGTTGCCAGTGGCGTACGCGTCTGCTCATATGAGACAGACCGTTTTACAACTAGCAGGATATCCTTTAACATTGCGGTACCACTTGATCCAAATGGTGTCAGCAACAATGCTATGATTCCATTTATTTTGAATCGTTCGACCAAGGACTATCCATCATATATTGAACTTAACAAAAAGCTTGCAACACTCTATGGTGCAACACTTACACCATCTGTTGCAAAGTACGGTGACGCTCACGTCCTCCGTATTGCAATGTCGATGATAGGTAACAAGTTCTCGTTTGATGATGAGGACATCTTGCTCTCGTGTGCCAAGCTTTTGTTTGATGTAATATTTAGTCCAAATGTATCTGGAGATGCTTTTTTGGAGTCAGAGGTTGAGGCGGAGCGCAGGCTTGCACTCGAGCGCCTCATCACTGAGAAAAATGACAAGCGCAGATACGCTCTCAATCGAATGATTGAGGAGATGTTTGACGGCGAGCCGTATGCACTCAATGTACTTGGTACTGAGGAAGGACTTTCCTCAGTTTCTGGCGAGTCGCTCTATAGCGCCTACAAGGCTGCTATTTCTGGCGGTCGCATCCAAGTAAATGTTGCCGGCTCGGTTGACGCGACTGCTGTCGCAGATTTGCTCTCGTCCTACCTCGATGGTATCGAGCGTAACCCTGTTATGCTCTTTACCGCTGTACAGTATGAGGCAGAGGAGCCTCGCCGTGTCGAGGAGGAAATGGTAGTAAATCAGGGCAAGCTCGTAATGGGATTTAGAGCGGGCATGATGGATGAGTCTGATTATCCAAAGATCAAATTAATGTGCGACCTCTTTGGCGGTGGCACATACAGCCGCCTCTTCTCCGTGGTGCGCGAGCAGATGAGCCTTTGCTACTATTGCTCCGCTCGCGTATTCCGCAACAAGGGCTTTATCGTAGTTCAAAGCGGTATTGAAAATGAGAACGCAGAAACTGCGATAGCTGAAATTCAAAACCAGCTTAGATATGTCGCTGAAAATGCTACTGAGGATGACCTTGCGATGTCCAAGCGTTCGATTGTCGACACAAGCAAGACGGTGTGCGACACACCAGAGGACATCGATGGATGGCTCTTCTCACAGATTATGGATGATGAGATCGAGACACCAGAGCAGCACGCAGAACGACTTGGCGCTATTACACTTGATGAGGTCAAGGAGGCAGCAGCTGCTGTCACCCTTGATACAATATATCTTCTCATCGGAAAAGAGGAGGTAGAGTAATGGAAATACGTGAAATTAAGAATGAGTTGCTCGACAGCTCATACTTTGAGATAACACACGACACAGGACTCAAGATATTTGTCTATCCAAAAACAGGATACTCCTCTACATATGCCATTTTTGGGACTGACTATGGCTCAATAGATGCTGATGGTATTCCAAACGGCACAGCACACTTCTTGGAGCACAAGCTCTTTGAGTCTGATGAGGTTGATGCATTTCAACTCTTTGCGCAGACAGGCGCAAATGCAAATGCCTACACAACATTTGACAGGACATGTTACCTCTTTAGTTGTGGTGACAACTTTAAGGACAACCTCAAGATTTTGCTCGAATTTGTAACTCATCCTTACTTTACTGAGGAGACAGTAAGGAAGGAACAGGGTATCATCGGTCAAGAGATTAGAATGTACCAGGATGAGCCATCATGGCAGGTTCTCTTTAACCTCCTTCGTGCCGCTTATCAAAAGCATCCTGTTCGCATTGATATTGCTGGCACAGTTGAGAGTATCGCAGAAATTACTGCTGATATGCTCTACTCCTGCATTGATAAATTCTACAGCCTTTCTAACATGGCGCTCGCTTGTGTAGGTAACACAAGCGTAGAGGAAGTGCTCGCTGTGGTGGATTCGGTGCTCGGCTCAGAAAAGGCCTCTGGCGCACGCGTGACTCGTCACTTTGACGAGCCTTACGAGGTCGGCCAGGCCTATATCGAGGAGCACATGGCAGTTGCCATGCCACAGTTCGCACTCGGTTTCAAGGAACAGACATATGACGAGAGGCCAAGCCTTCGAGAGAAAATCCTCTCATCATTGATTCTTGACTGTGTCTTTGGTGAGACAACAGAGTTTTATAACAAACTCCTTGGTGATGGATATATCTCACAGAGCTTTGGCGGTGAGTATTTCACAGGTCCAGGATTTAGGATGACAATGTTCACGGGCGACAGCCGTGAACCACAGTACGTAGCAGAGGAGATTAAACTCCGCATCAAAGATGTCTTCCAAAATGGCATCAATGAGGATGACTTTGAACGCATCCGTCGCTCTCATTACGGCCGTGCAATTATGGACTACAATGACATTGACGGACTTGCAAACGAGCTTGTACTTTCAAGCTTTGAGGGCTTTAAACTCTTTG
Source organism: Acutalibacteraceae bacterium (assembly GCA_045599345.1). Taxonomy (GTDB): domain Bacteria; phylum Bacillota; class Clostridia; order Oscillospirales; family Acutalibacteraceae; genus UBA1227. The sequence continues at coordinate 19,871 of JAZRVV010000028.1, read as the reverse complement.
ACGAGATAGATGTATACAAGTCAATCACACTGGATGAGGCCAACGAGAGATTTAAGGAACAGTTCGATGTTAACAACTGCACATTGTCAGTTGTTTTGCCAAAGGAGTAATTTGTATGAGTGATTACACCGTTGTATATTTCAACGCTATAAGACGTGGATTTTCAATTCCATCCACACTTGTTGATTTCTCAATAGGTTCGATGGATTTCTCAATCAAGTGGTACGGCGTTTTGATTGCTACAGGATATTTGCTTGCGCTTGTTTTCTGTACCAGACTTGCAAAACGTGCCAAGATTGATGTTGATGCGCTCTATGACGCAATCATCTGGGGTACAGTAGGTGGCATCATTGGTGCACGCGCATACTACGTGCTCTTCAATCTTGACTACTACCTTGCAAATCCGTCTCACATACTCAATATCGGCGAGGGAGGCCTCGCCATATACGGAGGCGTAATAGGAGCAATCATCGCATCGGCAATAGTTTGCAAGGTTCGCAAACTGCCTGTGCTTGACTGCCTTGACTTGGCCTCCGTCGGTTTCCTAATCGGCCAGGGCTTTGGCCGCTGGGGCAACTTTGCAAATCAGGAAGCATTTGGATATAACACCACTCTTCCTTGGGGCATGATTAGTGACAAGACAACAGAGTACCTTATCGACCACCAGGACTTTATGGTGGAGCACAACATGACCGTTGACCCTTATGAGGGTGTGCACCCAACATTCCTCTACGAGTCAATCTGGTGCATCATTGGCTTTGTACTTCTCTACTTCCTTTTTAGGAATCATCGCAAGTACCGCGGCCAAATCGCGCTCACATACGGCGCATGGTATGGCCTTGAGCGCGGTATCGTAGAGGGCCTCCGTACCGACAGCCTCTACTTCCCAGGAACAGATATTAGGGTTTCACAGATTTTATCTATTGCACTTTGCGTGGTATGTTTGGTAATATTAATTGTGAACTTAGTAAGACATAAGACAACTGACTTTGATACAGAGGAGATAGACAGCGATGAGCAAGAAGAAAAAGAATGAGGAAGTCATAGAACTTTCTAAAAAGGAACTCAAAGCCAAGGCAAAGGCTGAAAAGCGCGAGGCTGAGAAAAAGGCAGAGGAAGAAAAGAAAAAGGCTCAGATTGCAGCAGAAGCAGCAGTTAAGGCCAAGAAGAAGGCTAAGAAAAAGGCCAAGACTCAAAAGAGAGTTAAGAAGGTCCTTAAAAAGCAATTCTTCAACAAAAAGAAGATTAAGCAAAAGAGAAAGGCGCTCGGCCATTTATAATTTGCGAGTAAGGGAGTCAAGTTTTTTCTTGACTCCTTTTATTACGCGTGTTATAATACACGTTGCCGCATATTCTGGGTGGGCCCTTGAAAGCCCATAAGTAAAGCAATTTCACCCATCGTAGCGAGACTTTAAAAAAGGAATGAAAAACACATGTACGCAGTTGTAGAAACAGGCGGAAAACAGTACAAGGTTTCTGAAGGCGACATCATCTTCGTTGAGAAGCTCGACGTAGAAGCAGACGCTAAGGTTACACTTGACAAGGTTCTTGCTATTGGTTCTGACAAGGGCATCAAGGTTGGTACTCCTTATGTTAAGGGTGCAACTGTTGAGGCAAAGGCTCTCAAGAACGGCAAGGCAAAGAAAGTACTTGTAATGACTTACAAGCCAAAGAAGAACGAGAAACGTAAGATGGGCCATCGTCAGCCATACACACAGCTTGAAATCGTAAAGATCGCTGAGAAGGCTGCAAAGGCACCAGCTGCTGATAAAGCTGAAGCTAAGCCAGCTGCTGAGAAGAAGGCTGCTGCTCCAAAGAAGGCTGCTGCTCCAAAGGCTGCTGCTGAGAAGAAGCCAGCTGCTGAAAAGAAGGCTGCTGCTCCAAAGAAGCCAGCTGCTGAAAAGAAGCCAGCTGCTGAGAAGAAGGCTCCAGCAAAGAAAACAACAAAGGCTGAATAAGAAGGGAGTGTAAGTTTCTATGGCACATAAGAAAGGTATGGGTTCTACCAGAAATGGTCGTGACTCAGAGTCAAAACGCCTCGGCGTTAAGCGTGCAGACGGTCAGTACGTTCTTGCAGGCAACATCCTTGTAAAGCAGAGAGGAACACACATCCACCCAGGCAACAACGTTGGCCGTGGTTCAGATGACACACTCTTCGCAAAGATCGACGGACGCGTTAAGTTTGAGCGTCTCGGCAAGGATCGTAAAAAGGTTTCTGTTTACGCAGTAGACGAACAGTAATTAGTTAAAAGGGCGGGCTCAACAGAGCTCGCTTTTTTTATGCCTTCCATTTACTTTTTAAAGGTATTATATTATAATATCTTAGTTATTTTGCATTTTTGAGGAGGGTATGTATGAATCCTTCAAGAATTTATGTCGGTGTTGACCTTGCGGCTATCTCTGACAATATTCAAAAAATCAAGGATAAGGTGGGACCAGACGTCAAGGTACTCGCAGTAGTAAAGACTGACGGTTATGGCCATGGTGCTGTGGCAATGGCGCACGTTCTCAACGAGATCGGTGTCTATGCTTTTGCCGTTGCGACCATTGACGAGGCACGTGAACTTCGCGCCTCTGGTATACGCAACCCTATCTTGATTTTGGGCTATGTTTTTCCAAACGATTTACAGGATGTCATTGATTACAACGTTACATCCACTGTATTCTCGCTTGAGAGCGCTCGCATGATTGCGGACTACGCAATGAAGCGTGGCAAGCCAGCCAAGATTCATATCAAGCTCGACACAGGTATGGGCCGCATCGGTTTCATTCCATCAGCTTCTGCGAAAGAGGAGATCAAGGAGATTTTCTCACTCCCATTTATTGAAGTAGAGGGTATCTTTACACATTTCGCAACAGCTGATGAGTCAGACAAAACTGCGGCAGAGGGTCAGGCAGAGCTCTTTGAGAACTTTGTTGATGAGCTCGAGGCAGAGGGTTATCACTTTGCTATTAGGCATATCTGTAACTCGGCGGGTGTACTCGAATTCAATCGCAACTATGACAATATGGTTCGCGCAGGTATCATTATCTATGGCCTCTATCCAAGTAACGAAGTGGACAAGTCGCTTGGACTTACTCCAGCGCTTGAACTCGTTTCTCATGTGGCCTATGTCAAGGAGGTTGACGCTGGCTTTAAAGTAAGCTATGGCTCAACCTATGTGACAGACGGACCTACTAAAATCGCCACAATCCCAGTAGGATATGGCGACGGTTATCCAAGGGCACTTTCAAATTCTGGTAGGGTGCTCATCAATGGTCACTATGCTCCAATCATTGGTCGTGTCTGCATGGACCAGCTTATGGTCGATGTGACAGACGTGCCAGGTGCAAAGCAGGGTGACGAAGTCGTATTAATCGGCAAACAGGGCGAAAATGAAATTACAGTAGACGAGATAGCAGCACTTGCTGGTACCATCAACTACGAAATTATCTGTGGAATCAACAAACGTGTTCCACGCATTTATAAGTATTAGAGGTAGAAGAATTGAAGACAGTATTAAGGTATCTTAAACCTTATGTCATACCAATTATTTTCTCCATCGCTTTCTTGCTCGGTCAGGTTTTTACGGAGCTTAGCCTCCCAAACCTCATGAGTGATATCGTTGATAGAGGAATATTGGTACAGGGCATAAGCGAAGCTGAACGATACAGCTGCATTACAAGTATTGGACTCAAAATGCTTGGCATATCACTGTTGTCTGTTACTTGTACTATTTGCTCATCGTTCCTCGTTACTCGTATTGCCACAGGCATGGCCAAGACACTTCGCCGTGACCTCTTTTCCAAGGCAAACGATTTTTCAAATGAAGAGATTGATAAGTTCTCAACAGCATCCCTTATCACACGTACAACAAACGACGTAACCCAGATTCAGAACCTTGTAACAATGGGCCTTAGGATGATGCTTTTTGCACCATTCATGGGACTTGGTTCCATCTACATGGCACTTCAAAAGTGCCAGTCACTTGCATGGACTGTCCTCCTTGCAGTAATAATTATTATTGCTCTCCTTGGCGGACTTATGCTTGTTGCACTTCCAAAGTTCAAGATTTTGCAATCCCTCGTTGACAGGGTTAACCTTGTATCTCGTGAGGGCCTTGCTGGTATGCTCGTTATTCGTGCTTTCGGTAACGAAAAGCATGAGGAAGAGCGCTTTGACGACGCAAACAAGGAACTCACATTTACGATGCGATTTGTAATGCGAGCAATGGCACTTATGGGACCTGTTATGCAGATAATCATGGTTGGCCTCCAGCTTGCAATCGTATGGTTTGGTGCAAGACTTATTAACGTCGGAACACTTCAAATAGGCGATATGATGGCATTTCTTCAGTATGCTCAGCATATCCTTATCTCATTCCTCTTTGTATCTGCAATCTTTATTATGCTTCCTCGTGCTCAGGTATCTGCAAATCGTATTGCAGAGGTACTTAACACAGAAGTATCAATCAAGGACAAGGATGATGCAGAGGCACTTGTTAATGTCAAGGGTACAGTTGAATTTGACCACGTAAATTTCCGTTACGGCGAGGCAGAAGAGGACGTACTTCACGACATTACATTCACAGCAAAAAATGGTGAGACAACCGCATTTATCGGTGCTACCGGTTGTGGTAAGTCAACCCTTATTAATCTCATTCCTCGTTTTTATGATGTAACTAGTGGCTCAATCAAGATTGATGGTCACGATGTCCGTGACGTTAAGCTCCACGACCTTCGTGAAGCCATCGGTTATGTGCCACAAAAGGCAGTGCTCTTCTCGGGCACAATTGCTACAAACGTTGCATACGGAAACGATGGAAATCCGGAGGATATGGACAAGGCGCTAGAGGTTGCCCAGGCGAAGGAAATAGTTGAGGCGAAAGCCGAGGGTATTAACTCGCCTGTAGCACAAGGCGCCGCAAACGTTTCCGGTGGACAAAAGCAACGTTTGTCTATCGCGCGTGCGCTTGCGAAGAAGCCATCAATCTATATCTTTGACGACAGCTTCTCAGCTCTCGACTTCAAGACTGATGCGGCACTTCGCCACGCGCTCGAGGACTACACTGGCGACTCGACTGTCATCATCGTCGCACAGCGTGTATCAACCATCATGAACGCAGAGCAGATCATCGTTCTTGATGAAGGAAAAATAGTAGGACGTGGAACTCACGAAGAGCTCCTTGAGACCTGCTCATATTACAAAGCAATCTGCGAATCCCAACTTTCAAAGGAGGAGCTTGCATAATGGCTAACGCAACTGAAATTAAAGCCACTGCACGTCCTCCAAAAATGGGCGGCCGCAGAGGCATCATAATGGGTGAGAAACCAAAGGATTTAAAGGGCAGCACAAAGCGCCTCCTTAAATATCTCTCACCATTTAAATTCAAACTATTTATCGTTCTTGTTGCGATAGTAAGCGCAACAATACTCAACGTAATCAATCCACGCGTACTTGCCATGGCGACAGATGAGCTCGCCGACGGCGTAAAGCGTATTGTTGCTGGCACAGGTGGAATTGACTTTGAACGCATTGCACAGATTCTTTTGCTTTGCATCGGTCTCTTCCTTGCATCAGCTGTATTCCAGTACATCCAGGGCTTTATCATTGCTGGTGTTTCATCCAAGGTTGCATATAACCTTCGTCGCAACATCACAGAGAAGCTCAACAGACTTCCGATTTCTTACTTTAACAAGGTAAGTTATGGTGACGTTCTCTCCCGTATCACAAACGATGTTGATACAGTAAACCAGAACCTCAACAGTACAATCACACAGGCAATCAATGCCGTTATTACGCTGATTGGCGTCCTTGTTATGATGCTTTCAATCAGCTGGAAGCTTACAATTGTTGTTGTACTTACACTTCCACTTTCTGGTGGCGTAATGGCTATTATTATGAAGGCTTCTCAAAAGCACTTCTTCCGCCACCAAAACTACCTCGGTGCCGTAAACGGCGAGGTAGAGGAGATCATCGGTGGCCACGTTGCCGTTAAGGCATTTAACGGCGAGCAGGCAGCACTCGATGAGTTTGAGGAGCAAAATGAGCAGCTCTATCAGGCTGCTTGGAAGGCAAACTTTATCTCTGGCCTCATGCATCCATTTATGCAATTCATTGGACACTTAGGCTATGTTGCAGTTGTAGTATTTGGTGCATCAATGACAATGAATGGCACAATGACAATCGGTGGCATCCAGGCATTTATTTCTTACACACGTAGCTTTACACAGCCTATCACTCAGGTAGCTCAGATATCTAACCAGTTCCAGATGCTCATCGCAGCATACGAGCGTGTTGACCTCTTCCTCCGTGAGGACGAGATAAGCGACCCAGAGCCAAAGCTCTCTGTTCGCGATATCGACATCAAGGGTGATATCAAGTTTGAGCATGTTAAGTTTGGCTATGAGGATACAGACCGCATCGTAATCAAGGACTTCTCAGCTGATGTCAAGGCCGGTCAAAAGGTCGCAATTGTTGGACCTACTGGCGCCGGCAAGACAACAATGGTCAAGCTCTTGATGCGCTTCCATGATTTAAAGGACGGCGCAATCTATGTTGACGGTCACAACATTACCGACTTTGACCGTGCCGACCTTAGAACGGAGTTCGGTATGGTACTCCAGGACACATGGCTTTACCGTGCATCCATAAAAGAAAATATCCGTTACGGCAAACTTGACGCAACGGATGAGGAAGTATATGAGGCTGCAAAGGCTGCCCAAGTTGATCACTTTATCCGCACCCTTCCAGGTGGCTATGATATGGAAATCAACGAGGAGGCTAGCAACATCTCTGCTGGTCAAAAGCAGCTCTTGACTATTGCCCGTGCTATCCTCTCAAATGCCAAAGTCCTCATTCTTGATGAGGCAACCTCATCAGTTGATACAAGGACTGAAATCATGATTCAAGAGGCTATGGACAACTTGATGCACGGCCGTACAAGCTTTATCATTGCCCATCGTCTTTCAACTATCAAGAACGCTGACCTTATCCTTTGCCTCAACGACGGTGATATCGTTGAGCAGGGTAACCATGAGGAACTCATGGCCAAAGGTGGCTTCTATGCAAACCTCTATAACAGCCAGTTCGAAGAGTAGGATTTTTATGAAGAAGAACAATGAACTTATCGGTGTAATCTTTGTTCTGATGGCAGGCATGCTTTGGGGAACCACAGGCATCTATGTCCGTTGGTTTACAAACCTTGGCCTCTCATCACTCCAGATTACAGTGTTTAAAATGTTTATAGCGGCAGTAGTGCTACTCTTGTTTTGCCTCATCTTTGATAGGGAGGCACTCAAAATCAACAAGAAGGACATATGGGTATTTTTCTGTTCCGGCCTTATCAGTATGGACTTTTTCACCGTATGTTACTTTAGCACTATTCAAAACGCGGACCTCTCAATTGCTGCAACGCTCCTTTATGCTGCACCAATAGTTGTCCTCGCGCTATCAGTTGTTCTTTTCAAAGAAAAGTTTACCGCCAAAAAGGCGATAGCATGCGCCATGGCATTCCTTGGATGCTTCCTTGTGTCCGGCCTTATCGGCAGTGGCAAGGGCATCCCAGGCAAGGCGCTGCTCACTGGTATTTTGTCAGCAATCGGCTATGGACTTTATAGCATCTTTGGCGAGATAGCTATAAGAAAAGGATACAAGTCACTTACCATTACGACTTATACTTTTGCGATTGCGGCGATTGGCACACTATTTATGCTGCGGCCAGCCGAAGTGGCTGAGGCCGCATCCAAGACGACGACGGGCATGTTTATCCTAATGCTCATCGCGGTTGCGATTAGCGTATCGCTGTTGCCATATGTATTTTATACAAATGGCCTACAGCGAATCGCACCTTCCAAGGCGTCGATAATCGCATCGATCGAGCCGATAACCGCCACCGTCGTCGGTGCATTAATATTCAAAGAATATCCAGATATATACGGAATTTTTGGAATAATATTCGTTTTAGGCGCCATAATATTATTAAATATCAAGGCAAAAGGCAAAGATATTTACGAAGAGTCGTAAAAAGTTCTTGCATTATATGCAGGATTTTTGTATAATTATGCACGAAATAACTTTTGGAGGTTATGACAATGAAAAAATTAATCGCACTTTTACTTGCACTTACAATGGTACTTGCATTTGCAGCTTGTGCTAAGGCACCTGCAAAGGAAGAAGAAGTTAAGACACTTACAATGGCTTGTAGTGCTGACTTCCCACCATATGAGTTCGTTAATGATGACGGCTCATACGCTGGTATCGACGTAGAAATTGCACAGGCTATCTGTGACAAGCTTGGTTACAAGCTTGAGGTTAAGGATATGGACTTTGACGGTATCATCGCTGCTGTTCAATCAGGCGCAGTAAGCTTTGGTATGTCTGGCCTTACAATCACTGATGAGAGAAAAGAATCAGTTAATTTCTCAGATTCATATGCTAAGGGCGTTCAGGTAATCCTTGTTAAGGAAGGTAGCGCAATCGCTACAGTTGATGACCTTGACGGTGCTAAGATCGGCGTTCAGGCTGGTACAACTGGTGACATCTACTGCACAGATGACTACGGTGAGGATAACGTAAGCCAGTATACAAAGTATGCTATGGCTGTTGAAGCTTTAAAGAATGACCAGGTTGACTGCGTTGTTCTTGATAACGAGCCAGGTAAGGCATTTGTAGCAGCAAACGAAGGCCTCAAGATCCTTGACACAGCTTATGCTGATGAGGACTATGCAGCAGCATTCAACAAGAATGACACAGAACTCCTTGAGCAGTTCAACAAGGCTCTTGGCGAACTCAAGGCTGATGGTACACTTGATAAGATCGTTGACAAGTATATCAACGCTAAATAATTCAAGTTTTTGAAGTTTTAAATGGAGCGATGGCGACATCGCTCCAATTTGTCTATTTAGAAAGTAGGAAGACCTATGTCTGTATTAACTTTTTCAGGTTGGATTGAGACAGCGCCCTCTTGGATAACAAGCCTTCCAGCTGGACTTCAAACATTCATATTCCAACTGTATCAGACTTTTGTCTATGCAAACCGCTGGACGTTCTTTGCAGAGGGACTTAAGATTACATTTATCGTAACAGTCTGTGCCCTTGCAATTGGCGTTATTATAGGTGTCATCATAGCAATGGTTCGTACTCTGTACGAGAGCTATACAGCAAACAAACCACCGTTTGTTTTGAGAGTTTTCAACAAGATTGCTGAACTCTATCTCACAATCATACGTGGTACACCTATGATGGTTCAGCTCCTTATTATGGGATTCGTTGTTATGCAACCTAAGACAGAAACTGGTTCAATCATCTGCGGTGTTATAACACTTGGCATCAACTCTGGTGCTTATGTTGCCGAGATAGTTCGTTCTGGTCTTATGTCAATTCCAAAGGGTCAGACAGAGGCTGGTCGTAGCCTTGGATTTAACTACATCCAGACAATGTGGTACATCGTTATTCCACAGGCTATCAAGAACATCCTTCCAGCGCTCGGCAACGAGATGATTACTCTTTTGAAGGATACATCCCTTGTATCTGTAATCGCTCTTCGTGACGTTACAAAGCAGGCTCAAAATATCGTAAGTAAGACATATTCGGCTATGGTACCTTATATCTCTCTTGCGCTTATTTACCTCGTTATCGTAATTATTATTACGAAGCTTTTAGACAGATTGGAAAAGAGGTTGAGAAAGAGTGAACACTGAGAAAACTGCCGTAATCAAAGTTGAAAACTTGGAAAAAGCCTTCGGCAAGAAGGAAGTTTTAAAGGGTATCAATACCGAGATAGACAAGGGTGAAGTTGTAGTTATTATCGGTGCTTCTGGTTCTGGTAAATCAACTTTCCTTCGTTGCCTTAACTGTCTTGAAGATCCAACAGGTGGCAACATCTATTTCGACGGTGTTGACATTGCTGATCCATCAGTAGATATCAATATTCACAGACAAAAGATGGGAATGGTTTTCCAACAGTTTAACCTCTTCCCACACAAGACTGTACTTGAGAATATGACACTTGCTCCAATCAAACTCAAGGGTATGAAAAAGGACGAGGCTGACGCACTCGCAATGAAGCTCCTTGAGAGAGTTGGACTTGCTGACAGAGCTGATTCATATCCGTCTCAGCTGTCAGGCGGACAGCAGCAGCGCGTAGCGATAGTACGCGCGCTCGCAATGGAGCCTGACGTAATGCTCTTCGACGAGCCAACATCAGCACTCGACCCAGAAATGGTAGGCGAGGTGCTTGATGTTATGAAATCGCTTGCCGACGACGGTATGACAATGGTTGTTGTAACACACGAGATGGGATTTGCTCGTGAGGTTGGCGACCGTGTCCTCTTTATGGACGACGGCGTAATCGGCGAAGAGGGTACTCCTGAGGAAGTATTTGGAAATCCAAAATCAGAAAGACTTCAGTCTTTCCTTGCAAAAGTGCTTTAAGGTATAGAAAGAACGGACATTTTTGTTCGTTCTTTTTTCTTGACTTTTAATAAGTATATGATATATAGTTAAGTCGTATATACTTTACTTCTTTATTATAGGAGGAAAACATAATGACTCTTGCTGAATTACTTAAAGTTGCAGAGGACAACAAGGCTTCTGACGTGCATATTACCGTAGGTGTTCCACCACTTATGCGTGTACACGGCAAAATGATGCCAATACCAAACGAGCCTCGCCTTATGGCTGAGGACGTTGAGGCTCTTGTAAAGGGAATCATGGGTGAATTCCAAAAGCGAGCTTTCGCTGAGCGTGGTGAGATCGACTTCTCATTCGGTCTTGCTGGAATGGGACGTTATCGTGTTAACGTATTCCGTCAGCGTGGTACAACTGCTGCCGTATTCCGTCTTGTAGGTTCTAAAATTCCTAACCCACACGACCTTGGAGTACCACAGCCAGTTATCGACCTCTATGAACTCAAGAGTGGTCTCGTACTTGTAACAGGTCCAACAGGTTCTGGTAAGTCAACAACTCTTGCTTCACTCCTTGGCCTTATCAACGAGAACTTAAACGACCACATTATCACATTGGAGGACCCTATCGAGTATCTCCACAGACATAACAAGTCAATCGTTAACCAGAGAGAAATCGGTGTTGATACACGTTCTTATGCAGCAGCTTTGCGTGCTGCTCTTCGTGAGGACCCTGATGTTATTCTCGTAGGTGAGATGCGTGACCTTGAGACTATTTCAACAGCTGTTACTGCTGCTGAGACAGGCCACTTGGTATTCTCAACACTTCATACAATCGGATGCGCAGAGACAATCGACCGTATCATCGACGTATTCCCAACAGATCAGCAGGAGCAGATCCGTGTTCAGCTTTCAATGGTACTTGAGGCTGTTATTTCACAGCGCCTCATTCCAACACTTGATGGCAGCGGACGTGTAGCAGCTTTCGAAGTTATGCTTGCTGACTCTGCTATTCGTAACCTCATCCGTGAGGGTAAGAACTATCAGATTCCATCAGCTATGATGTCTGCTAAAAAGCGTGGTAACCAGACAATGGATGATTGTCTTGCTGACCTCTATACATCTGGCCGCATCGCTCGTAAGGATGCAATGCTTTATGCAGCAGACCCAGATGAAATGGCAAAGAGACTTATGTAATTATAGAAAATTGGCTCAGTTTGTGTCTTTGCAAACTGAGCCTTTTGTTTTTGAAGGAAACATATGAGTATTAAACGTAGTTGCGGCATACTTATGCCGATATCATCATTGCCGTCGCCGTACGGCATTGGCACACTGGGACGTGCCGCATACGACTTTGTCGACTTCCTTTCTGAGTCGAACCAGTCGTGGTGGCAAATCCTGCCAGTGGGCCCAACAAGTTACGGCGACTCACCTTACCAGAGTTTTTCAACCTTTGCAGGTAACCCTTATTTCATCGACCTCGATATGCTAATCGAGGACGGCCTTTTGGATGAGGGTGACCTCCTTGATATAGACTTTGGTGATAATCCACGATATGTGGATTATGAAAAGATTTATAACGAGCGCTTCAAGGTTTTACGCATTGCTGTCGGCAACAGCAAGGGCCGTGAAGACGAGGACTTTAAAAAGTTCTTCTCAGAAAATCAGCGCTGGCTTTCTGATTATGCGCTTTACATGGCAGTAAAAGCGCACTTTGGTATGAAGTCTTGGATAGAGTGGGAGGATGAGGACATCCGCCTGCACAAGGCTGATGCCGTCGCAAAGTATAGCGAAGAGCTTGAGGATGATGTGTTCTTTTATGAGTACCTCCAGTTCCTCTTCTATAAGCAGTGGGACGCACTGCGTGAGTACGCCAAGGAACAGGGTGTCGGTATCATTGGCGACATACCAATCTATGTCGCTCTCGATTCTGCCGACGTCTGGTCCGACCCACGGGAGTTCATGCTTGATGAGAAGAACTGCCCAAAGGCAGTTGCAGGTGTACCACCTGATTACTTCTCAGAGGATGGACAACTCTGGGGCAATCCACTCTATGATTGGGAACGTATGAAATCCGATGGCTATGGCTGGTGGATTCGCCGTATAGAGGGTGCACAAAAACTCTATGACATAATCCGTATCGATCACTTTAGAGGATTTGAAAGCTTTTGGGCTGTACCGTATGGCGAGACAACAGCCAAGAAAGGCGAGTGGGTCAAAGGACCAGGAATGGACTTTGTTAATGTTCTCAAAAACTGGTTCTGGAATATCCAGTTCATCGCAGAGGACCTGGGTATCCTCACCGATGATGTTCGCACACTCCTCAAGGATTCAACCTTCCCTGGTATGAAGGTGCTCGAGTTTGCATTTGATGCAACCGAGCCATCCGATTATTTGCCACATAATTTTGATAAAAACTGCGTGTGCTACGCTGGCACACATGACAATGATACACTTGTCGGCTGGCTCGAGACAGCTGATGAGGACGACATCGCATTCGCGATGTCATATCTCGATGTCGATGACAAAGCTGACCTGCCAGGCGCAATCTTGCGCGCCGGTATGGCATCCACTGCCGACCTCTTTGTTGCCCAAATCCAGGACTATCTGGCACTTGACACAAGTGCCAGAATCAACGTACCTGGTACGCTTGGCGGCAACTGGCAGTGGCGCCTCCTCGGCGACGACATAGACGACTGGCTCAGCCTCGGCATCGCCGAAATGACTAAAATATATGGCAGGGTAAAGTAAATTCCCTTTACACTACAAAGACCGGCACGAAAATGCCGGTCTTTTTTATCATTTGCCATTTTGAACAAATTGTTATCCGAATATTAATAATGTTTGTATACTTAAAGTATTTCTTAATTATACGCGTAGTGCTAATATAATACAGTATTTTCGAGAGATATTATTCAAAATGGAGGAGAAATTATCATGAGAAAAAGGATTCTTGCAATTCTTTTGCTCGTTGTAATGGTAGTTACAATGGTGCCTGGACTCACCATTGCTGCTTTCGCAGAGGAAGATGCTACCACTGTTGCAACAGAGGAAAAGGAAACATTTAGATTGTTCGACGGCGCTCGTGCAATCAAGGCTATCCAAAAGAGCGGCATCGTTTTAAAGAACGAAGAGGCTGGTCTTGATGGAGACGTTAAACTTTCTTTTGACATCACTGGCACTAAGGCAACAATCTATTTACCAGGTGGAGTTGATGAGTCTAAGCTCACACTCTCTTGGGATGGCAACATCAAACTTTTTGTAAATGACAAAAAATATGTAAGCGGTGAGGCTCCAATACCAGCAGCTGGCAAGAGCGCTATTTACCGCGTCAAGAAGGGCCTTTCTTCTGCATATATCACATTCAAGACAATGAAGGGTTCAGAGGACGTTAAAGCAATGTTCTTAAACCTTGATGAGAGCCTTGGTACAATCGCTGATATGAATGCAGATGAAGCACACGAGACATCTTGCTACGGCAAGGTAGCATACGGCAAGTTTGATGAATATATCAGCATCAAGGGCCGTGGCAACTCAACATGGAGACGCGACAAGAAGCCATACAACATCACTTTCCACAAGAAAGCTGATTTTGATGATAAGAAAAAGGTAGAACTTATTGATGGCGTAAAGTCCAAGAAGTGGTCACTCCTCGCAAATTTCATGGATAACGCACTCCTTAGGAACAAGGTTGGTCTTGACCTTGCAAATGACCTCGGCATCGGTCTTGAGACAGAGTTCGTTGACCTTTACATGAACGGCGAATACCTTGGTAACTACCTTCTCACTCCAAAGAATGACTATCAGGCACCAGACGGTGGCTATGCACTTGAAAACGACAACTATGTTGAGGGCGAGGGTGGAGACCCACAGTTTAATCTCGACGGAATGGTTGAGCTTGGCAAGATTCTCAACATAACAAAAACACTTACAATATTTGATGGTTACTATAACCGTATGACAATCAAGAATATCGGTGACGACGCAGCTGATGCTGGCGTAACAAACGATACAATCAAGGATTACGTAAGTGAGGCTTGGTCAGCTGTTCTCGATAGGAACAGCGAGGACTATCAGAAGTATTTTGATATCGATTCATGGGGCAAGATGTACTTGATGTACGAGTTCTGCAAGACATATGATGCACTTGCTGGTTCAATCCTCATGCACCGTGATGGTCTCACAGATGCAGACAAGCTCATCGCTGGTCCAGTTTGGGACCTCGATACTTGCATGGGTCGTGTAATGTACAAGTTCTTTGTTGGTTCTACACTTCCAGCTCAGATAACAGCTGAGGGTTGGTATGTTGATACACTTGGTCTTGAGCTTGTTGATAAGCCATGCAGCATCCTTCAGGAGCTTGGCAGACACCAGAGCTTTAGAGATAACCTCAAGAAGATTTATGCAGAGAACATCGATGCATTTAACAACGTTGTTCCAAACATCAAAGCACAGAGTGCCAAGAACCATGCATCAGCACTTATGGACTTTGACAAGTGGGGACTTCTCCACTTGAGCGTATACATTGTTCCAATTCCACTTACAATTGGAACTGGCAAGTATCAGCTCCACTATGAGCCAACATTCACTTACGATCCATTCGTAAACAACATGATTGAGTACGCAGAAAAGCGTATTATGTGGCTCACAGACAACCTCATGTCAGCTGAACCTCTTGTATTCGAAGAGGAACAGCCAATCGTTGAGGAACCAGCGGCAACTGAGGAAACACCTTCAGTAGTTCCTGAGACACCAGCTGTTACTCCTGTAGAACCTGCAGTGAATGCTCCAACAGTTAACCCTGTTACAGAGTCTACTCCTGTTGCACAGGCACCTGTGACTGAAGTAACAGAGCCTTCTGAGACTCCAGTACCTGAAGATAAAAAGACAGTTACAATTTCTGTCGGCGATATCCTCGGAGCTGTTGGCGGACTTGTAAAGTCAATTCTTTCTAAATAAAACAAAAAGGCTTGCTTGATCACTCAAGCAAGCCTTTACTTTTTATTTAATTAAACATCTTTTTATAGTTAAAATCTTTTTCAATATCAATTATCCTCTTTCCCTTTTCGCACAAATATTGATCATGCGTAACTAAAACTATCGTTTTACCCGACTCATTTATTTGCTCAAGAAGATTAAAAATCAAATCCACATTATCCCTATCTAAAGATCCAGTTGGCTCATCCGCAAGAATTATATTGCACTTTTTAAGCATTAATCTCGCAACAGCAACTCTTTGCTGTTCACCTCCTGAAAGAGTATAAATTTTTCTGTTTAAAATATCGTCATTCAGACCAACAAACTCTAGTGCATTCACCATATTTGTTTCTGTGCGGTTTTTCTTTTTTACGTATGCTAAGTTTTGTTTTACAGTTTTATCTTCAACTAATGCAAACTCTTGAAAAAGAAATCCAACCTCTTGAGACAGAATCATTTGACGGTTCTTTTTCTTTGAAACATCCAAACCATTTACTAAAATATTTCCAGAATCAAAAGGTTCAATCGACCCAATCATATTCAACAATGTTGTTTTTCCACATCCGCTTGGGCCTTTAAAAATAACGAACTCCCCATTATTAATGGTTAAATTAACGTTATCTAATATAGACTTATTTTCAAATGACTTGCAAACATTTTTTAATTCAATCATATTAGTTCACCTTTAATTAATTGAGAAATATTTCTACTTTCAATTTTGTGTATGAAATAAAACAAGCAGAAATAGTCCATAATAAGCAATACTAAAGTAGCTAACAAAACAGTTTTAATACTCAAATTAATTGCCAAACAAGCGACTATACTAATAAGCAATGCTACAGCGTTAAAAAGCAATGATTTGATAATAATTTTTCTATATTTATCTACCCAAGAGTACCCAATAGTAGTTTTTATTGACAATTCTTTAGCCTTATCAATCATTTCAAATTTAATTTCAATAAAGGACATGTATGTTACAAGTAGCAACGCAACTATCGACTCTATACTTTCAACTATAATTGTGCCTTTTATCGAATCATATTTACATAAATAATCATCAAAGCAATTTGTCTTTAAAACATAGTCTATTTTTCTATCAAAGCCTATTTTTGAAAGTTCTTTATCAAAATCCATACCTGATAAGTCGTACATAATGTAATCATTTGCCAGTGTAACATTAACATCACCTGTTATCTCACATCCCAAAGTATTTTTTTCTGCATTGTTAAAAAATACAATTGGATTAGTCAACAAAACGCTACCTGTTTTTGAAAGATTACTCATGGCAACCAAATCAACATTTTCACGATAATAAATGACTTTAAAATCATAAGTGTATTTATTTGACGAATCTATTTGCCAAACCACCATATCCTCCAACATTTCCAATTTTGATAAAGAAATTGCTCTTTTAAATTTGTTAGGAATAAGCACATAAATAACTTCATTTTCAATTTCATCTTCAGTTATCTCATCAAAACTACTAAGCAAATAGTCCTTTGTATTTCCATTAAAATATAGTATGTCTGGTTGATGTTTAATATACTCTTCCGACATGTTTAATCGAGCTTGTATTCGAACATCTCCTGATGAATAGGCATTTCGATAAAACCTTAACTTATCTTGAGTTTCATTCCTTCCATCGTTTATGTAGTAATTGTAATAAATATTTACGTAATCATAATTTTTATATGCTTCAAAAAAACCTTTTTGTTTTGCCAAGGAAATATTTTGAGCAATTGCTGTCAATGAATTCGTAATAGTGATAATCCCCAACACCAACGCAACCACTTTAATTGCTTGTCCTAACACTATTGTAAACCTACTAATAGATTTGCCTTTTATCGAACTTTTAATATCTACAAAAAATAAAGATATCCAAATCAATGAATCTGCCACAATTGTGCTTAGCAAGCAGATTAATGCTATATTTGAACTGAATAAGCAATTAGTAAAATGCTTAAAAACTAACCTTGCAACAAAGTAAACTCCAAAAGTGAGAACCGCATCAAGTAGTATGTTAAAAGCAACATATTTACTCCTGCTTTCACCATAAGACACCATTATTGAGACTTCCTTTTTAGTAACCGAAAAGTCAAATATCGAAATTACTAAAAATACTAAACCAATGATTATCCACACAGACACAATTTCAACTTTTTGATCCGCCATGCCTCTAGTTGCTGGCACAAATTCAAAGAAAGAATACTTAGCCATTTCAAGTTCAGCAAACTTCGTAATATCCTTATCATTACCAATAATCTGTATGGAATAAAGTTTTCTAATATCTTTTAAATCCTCAAGTTTTTTAAATTCAACAAAATAATCATTTGATATTACACTTCGATATGTCCCAGAAGAAATTTCTGACTGTTTCACTAAAACAGATTCAATATCGTTTGAAGACGTAAATATGTAATGTCCCGTATTATAATTCGTTTCTCTTTCTACGTTTGATGAAAAGATTTTAACGTTATATTTCTTTGCATCTTTAAGCAATTCATCGATTATAGACTCTTCAGTCAACTGAAAGCCATCATATTCAATTGAAAGCGAAGGATATTCATATGAGAAATTTTGCAAATATGGCTCGTATTCTTCGCCTTGAAATATAACGCCTATAGAAATAATCAAAATACAAATTAATACTTTTATTTGTTTCATAACATTACCATAAAGAAAGGGTAGTTTCCTACCCTTTCCACATTTAAATTTTAGTATAATAACTTCCTGTAAACGTCAATATTAAAATGTCGAAATTCGGCGGAATAAAATGTAGGTTTTCGCCTAAGTTGTTTGTTCCGAATCGTCGAATAATTGCTTGCCTTTAATTCGATAAGATTGTCCTGTGATCTTGATAATTTGTGAATGATGCACTAGCCTGTCGATAATTGCATTTGCAAGGGTATAATCACCAAACACATCGCCCCATCTAGACAGGGGCTGATTTGTTGTTAAAATGATTGGTCGCTTTTCATAACGTGTCGCTACTAATTGAAAAAAGCCATGTGCACTGTCTTTGTCGATTGGAAGATATCCAATTTCATCAATGATTAGTACTTTGTATTTTGAATAGTGCTTAACGACTGATTCAATTCTACCTTCTTTTGCGGCAGCTTTGAATTTGGCCATCAAATCATTGAAATGAATAAAGTAAGTTGAGTAGTGTCGAGATGAGCATTCCATTCCTAGAGAAACTGCTAGGTGAGTTTTACCAACACCAGAGCTTCCAATAAACAGTATGTTTTCTGTCTCTTCCACAAATCGCAATGTGGCAAGATCCATAATTTGACTTTTATTAATAGAAGGCTGATAGCTAAAATCAAAATCATCGAAGGTCTTGTGAAACGGGAAGTGAGAAATCATTAGATTAATTTGTTTTGCTCGTTCCTCTCGAAAGTTGATTTCAGCTTCTGTAAGCTCATTCATAATATCTGTAGCGGATTTGTTTTTAGCCACAGCATCATCCATGTATACTGGCAGCATTTCTGCCATTTTGGTCAAATCAAGTTTTTGAAGATTATTCAAAAGTTGGGTATATGTAGACATTTCATTCCTCCTCATAATTTGTCATATAATTGAAGCTGCTTTTTAGCAAACTCTTCAATCTCACCAGGATCCTTGTGTTTCATGACATCAGAGCGCAGGATTTCTGCCATATGTTCCATTTTGTAATTGAATTTCTTCTCACTTAATTCGAAAGAAGTAATTAATCTGTTTTGATACAGAATAAAAATTTTTCCATTTTCTTCTTTAATATCAACGGTTTTTCCGATATACTGAACGGGAAGAGAATATTTCCGTTTGTTGTATACGATCATCGATTCTTTGGTAACTTTTCTTGTGAGTGGTATCGTAAGGTAAGTATCCAGAATTTCCTGTTTCGGCAATGGATGGAGGTATTCTTTTTCATTTTCCCACAAAGCATTTGGTGGTTTTCCTGTTGCCTGGGAAATTTCTGAATTTAAATCCTCTCTGAGTTCCCTCACAATCTCATCAAGTTCTTCAAGCGACTCGAATTCACCGTCATATACTTGAAGACGCTTCATTGTTCTCGCTAATGCCTCAACCTTTCCTTTTGTTTGAGGACGGTAAGGCCTGCATGCCCAAACTTCAAAGCCCATATCCTTTGAAAACTGATAGAATTTTTCGTTGACTACGGCTTTATCATACATAGTTTTGCTATGGTCGACGACGGTCCTCATGTTATCAAAGATAATTTCCTTGGGTACACCTTCAAAATACTTGAAGCTTCGAACCATGACATTGAAAAGTGTATCTTGATTCCTGTCCAAAGTGAGTTCAATATATTTTTTTCTGGAATATCCGAGAACGATGAGAAATATGTTAACTTTGAATATTTCTCCCTTGTTTGAAACAAGGGTCAGATCTTCTTTCCAATCCACCTGAGCCTGAAGACCGGGATTTGTTTCGAAGCGGATGGTAGCTTTTTTCAGTTCTTCTCGCTTGATTTCTCTGCAGAAATCTTTAACGATAGTATACTTTCC
>JAZRVV010000027.1:0-40516 GCA_045599345.1 Acutalibacteraceae bacterium | reverse complement strand
TACATAATAAGTAATAAGCAAGAAGACTACTATCGGCATACGTTTAACAAAGAGTATATAAAGGTCAAGGAGTTTCAAGTAAGCTTTGCTTTTATCCTTGAGATAAAAACCAAGCGTATAGAGTGCAAAGCCTATTATGGTTCCGATAATTGCTGCAACATTGCTAATAAGCAGTGTGACACCAATACCCTTAAGGAACATTTGCCATCTGCTTTCTCTGATAAATGTCTTGTCAAAGCCATTTACTATAGAGCCAAAGAATCCGTTGCTTTCCTCTGCAACAGTTGTCAGTACTACAGCTACTGCACCACCCTCATAATCAGGTGTTGCGAACAAGAACTTTTCGTTTCTTTCCTCAGTATAGGAAAGAAGTCCAATACCTATATCGTATTTGCCAACACTAACGCCAGAAAACACATCGTCAATATCAGTAGATACTATTTCTGCTGCAAAACCATACTCCTTGCAGAAGTCATACATAAGTCCAACTTCATAGCCTGTCAAAAGACCAAAAGAAATAAATGAAAATGGTTCTGTATCGTTAACAGCAGCAATTTTGATTTTACCGTTTATATCTGGCAAGTCCTGGAATTTGTAGAATATATCGCGTCCACCTTTACCAGAATTTATCCACTTTCCTTGAAGGATACTAAGGTCACCTCTCTCGGAATAGTTATAGATAAAACGGTTGAACTTTTCACAGAGTTTTTGGCCACCTTCTGTACGCCTAAATACTGGTCCATACTTCTCATTAGTTATAAGTTGAGGAATGAATGAAATCTTGTAATCAAAATCACAGAGTGCCTTTGCAGTCGCATCATCGCAAAGGAAGGTATCAATCCTTCCACTCTTGAGCGCCTGGATTAGGTCTGCATACGTGTTATAGAACGTGATGCTAGAGGATGGGAAATCCTCATACGCCGTGTCCTCAAAAAGGGTTCCAACAAGGATACCTATCCTCTTGCCGTTAATGTCTTTAACATTGTTGATTACAGTCGAACTTGATTGTGCAGAACAAGATGTAAACATGCACAGCACAACAAGCACTGCCAAAGACACTGCCAAGGTCTGTTTTATTCTGTTTTTAAAACGGGATTTCTGCATAACAAGTTCCTATACTATAAAATCTTTTTCTTTTTAAGGCCTATTACAAGTGGAACAAAAGTTGCCATAGGCAATAGGAATGCAACTACCTGGAATCCTGATTGAACAAGTATGTTATATGTTCCATGGTAGATTGAAGCAATTGAAAGAAGAGCCAGTGTTCCTGCAACAAACACAGTCCTATGCGAATGAACGAAGCTCATTCCAAAGCCAACGGCCATTGTACAAAGGCCGTGCATCATACCAGCACCAAATCCGCGAAGTAATGCAACCCAGATTGAGATTGCACCCGCGGATGCTGCAAATACACATGCGTTCTCCATAATCGCAAAACCTACGCCAACTGCAAGAGACACTTCTAGCAGTTGCTGGCGCGATGGTTTTATGACGAACGCATACATAAGGATTGGAAACGCCTTGAACACCTCTTCGATAATCGGTGTCACATTGGAAGTAAAATACTTCCAAGAGAAATCAGTAGCACCAAAAACGATAGTATTGAGTTCACCGCATGCAAGGGCAACAACTATTCCAAAAGCAATAAATACTAGTGGCAGGCGTGCCCTATCCTTACACACGACAATCATCATAGCGATTGGTGTAATAATGCTGATAAAAAGGAGCGCATTTAAATAATCCATTTCTCAGCCCCCTTTACAGCAGATACAGACAATCCTACGATGCAAAGTGTGCAAAAGATGCTTACAATACCAGCAACATATGAACTTATACCAAATGACAAGCAATAAACCAACGCAATCATCAAGTATAAAAAGCTAAATATGTTACATAGTTTTGTGCACTCAAGTATTCCCAGGCTATCTTTTGGAAGCAAAAGATGCTTAAGTGTAAAATACGATGCCGGTATAATTGATGCCATTAAAACAAGCACAATTATTACGACGATTGTTTTAGCAAAGCCCTTCCAAATTATCACAGTAAACACTATTGATATAAGCACAACTATTGGCGCAACGAATGCTAAAAGGCGTGCTCGCCTACCCTTTTCATCGCGCTCGTCGACAAGGGCATCTAAGGCGCCTCTATTAGCCGCCAAAATGAACATAACACATCCTAGTATACCAAGTATCGAGATAGCAATCCCCTCTTCATAGCCATCACAGAGATAATTTATCACTGATGAAAACTCCTGGAGCGTAAAGCATCCTACTGCACATATTAAAATTTGGAAATACATGGGTTTGCCTTTATGAAACAGTTTTAGGGCGCCATAAACAAAGGCGCCTAAAGCTAGTATCAGGTTCACTATGTCAAAAACAAATTCATTCATCTTTTATATCTTTCTTTTTCTTATTAACGTTAACAAATACAATCGAGCCAACGATTTTACTATTTTTCAGAATTTATATCCGTAAGCTTAAAGGATGATACACGTTTGAGCGCAATCAAAGTTGTGATAACAACTAATACGATTGTTACAGCAACGCCTATAGCCATAGCAATAGGATCAGGTTTTAAGCTAAAATATGATGCCTCAGTTATAAGTGTCTGTATGGTCTTATAACCAACACCAGCACCTAAATCTATGCCGCATATCATACCAATAATTGTCAATGCGATTGTATCAAGATAGATATATTTCTTTGCATCCTTCTCATAGAAACCGTTAATCATAAGAACTATGAGTTCTTTCTTCTTCTCAGATACAAACATTGAGAAGAGATTAAGGAGAACAAGGAATGCCATTACAACTGACAAAATCATATAAACTGCTACGATAGCCGTTGAAACAAGTGTATAAACATCAAAGTTTACCTTTGAATCGTGATAATAATCTTGTATGGCAATAAAACCATCTTCATTTTTCAAAAGAGAAGTGAGTTCCACTACAGAAAGATCGCCCTTACGAAGGACAAATGCATTTGTTTTTGCCTCATATCCATAGGCTTTCAAAAATGCATCCTTACTTGCGAAGGCTGCCACTCTAGTATTGTAATACTCCGCTGTATTCTCAATTTTGAAAGAATGGATTGTACCAGCACCGTCGACAAATTCA
Source organism: Acutalibacteraceae bacterium (assembly GCA_045599345.1). GTDB lineage: Bacteria > Bacillota > Clostridia > Oscillospirales > Acutalibacteraceae > UBA1227. The sequence goes on along the minus strand of JAZRVV010000027.1, from coordinate 37,395 downwards.
ACGCTCTCACCTGGCTTTGAATCAAAGAAATAGCCATACGATTTACAAACCCATGCACCACTCTTAATTTTCTTTTCTACGCCATCATTATCAAAGATATGAACGTTGTCATAGAAAGACTCATCAAGTGGAACCATAAGTTCACCAACAATTTGCCTATCGTTTGGTAGATGAATTGAACCAGGCTGGAAGTAAATGCTTGAATACTCCAGTTTATTCTCATCAAGAATAGATGCAATATTTTTAGCATATTCCTCATCACTATCATCAACATAAATAATAGTGTCAAATGTTGTGAGACTATCAAATTGACGAGCAATACTCTTGTTAATACCGTTATAAAGTGTCAACGAACATACAACAAGTGAAGTACATCCAGCAACACCGACTATTGTTCCAAAGCAACGGCGCTTATCATTAAGGCAGTTGTTTACAATAGTCTTAGTAAGAAGCGACAATCTATTCCAAAGCTTTGTACGCTCAAAGAAGCGCACCTTTGCCTTTGGTGGTTCTGCACCCTGAAGGAGCTTTACAGCGTTCTTCCTTAGCACCTTGTTGCATGCAAAAAGTGTAGTTACAACAATTGTGCCAACTTCTATTGCGACAATTATTACGATATCTTTTAGAGATGTATATGGTACTTTATCCGCAAATGTAAATTGGTCTGAAACTACTCCTAAGAAGAATGTTTCAAGTGCAAATCGTCCAAGCAAAATGCCGAAAATCGAACCAACAATTGCAGCAATAAGTGTGAAACTGAGTTCCGAAAGAGTAACTTCCCTATCAAATAAACCTAAAGCCTTCTTAGTACCGATTAGAACTGTCTTTTCATAAACCATTCTAGATACTGCGCTATAGCACACGAGAAGGCCTACTATCAAGAAGAGAGCCGCCATTGTAAAGCGCATCTTGATAAATACGTTCTTAACGCTATCACATACAACTAAAGCGCCATTGTAATCTCTTGCCATTACAGCAGCATCATAGGCGATGAGGTTACCTGTTGCCGTCTTGAGTTCAGGCACTTTTGCTTTGCCCTTTTCGTACTCAGCTATTGCAGCATTGAGTTCTGCCTCATACTGTGGAATCAAAGTGTTCTCAGCATAATTGATTTTCTTCCATCCATCATTTATTGCTGCTTGACCTTCCTCAATCTCTTTCTTGCCAGCTGCAATTTGTGCTTCACCATCAGCTATCTGTGAACGTGCCTTATTAAGTTCTGCCAATGCATCGTTATAATACTGAGAGAATATATCATGGAGCCTTGAGAGGATAGGAATCATCTCATACTTATGCTCCTTGTAATAACCAGAAGCAAAGTTTTGATAGAAGTCATTGTAGAGTTTTACAGCAGTTGAATTACTTGGCAAATACTTGTTAACGAGGCTCTTTAGCCTATCAAGCAAGCCATTGTTATATGCCCTTTCAACAAGTTTGTAGACCTCATCGGCCACATCCTTACCAACATCATAAATAGACTCAAACAAATCATACAGTTCCTTCATTTGATTAAAGGATTCCTCTGCTATGGCTAAATCCTTTTTGCCTTCAGCAAGTTTACGCTCTCCTTCGGCAATTTTAGTCTTGGCATCGGAAAGTTCCTTCTCTTTTTGATAAAGAAGGTTCTTATTTGCCTCTATTTCAGCCTTTGCATCAGCTATTTGAGCCTTGCCATCCTCTATTTGCGCCTCTGCATCAGCAAGGCGCTCATTGAGCTTATCGACAAGTTTATCACCTGCAGCCAAGATTTCTTTGTTCTTGGCATCAGCCATCTTGTCTGTGACAACTTGCACACGCTCCTTGAGGGCGTCAGCACCAGCCTTGTATTCGGCTGAGTCATTTGTATATTTTGCAAGCTCATCACTTGCAATAAGAAGGTTGATATATCCGTCAAAGGAATCCTTATCAAAAGTTTCCTCTGGCACAAAAATCAAAGTGTTAATTGGTGCAGCATTGTCAAGTGCCGAACCATAAGTAATTGGATAGATACAACCATAAGCCGTTGACTCAACAAGTGCTGTTATCTTGACTTTGTCAGTAGTCAAAACCTGCATGCCGTCATCATCAGGCTTTGCATTTGCCAGTGCATCTAAATCCCCTGCTAGCAAATCGCTTACCTTATATGTTTCAGATGATGCATCGTGTTTAAATTCGATTACATCACCAACTTTGAAGCCATTTGCATCTGCAAACCTCTTCTCAAGAGCTGCCTCTCCTGCTTTTGTCGGGAGCTTACCCTCTTTGAGGTTAAGCCTATCAATTTCATCGGTAATTGTAATAACCTTGGCCTGATTCATAACGCCATTTGCTTCAAAAAATTGAAAATAGAAATACAGACCTTTTACATAATCGACTCCATCAACTTTAGAAATCTTTTCAATATCCTCATCAGAGAATCCATAAGGATATATGACCTCTAAGTCATGCATATCAAAAGTCTTATATTCCTTCTCGACAGTTGTATCAATCGCCATACCAGCCCAGCCTATACCAAGGTACAGTGCTACGCCAAGTGTTACAAAAATCAGTATAGCAACAAAAGATACAAGACCTGATTTTATGTTATGAAACAGTTCTATTATCTGCGTCTTCTTCATTATCTATCACCAAACAAGTTCCGTTGCTTTGACAGGATGATGATTGATTGTAACCTCATACACCTTGCCATCACGGAGTCTTATTACCCTATTAGCCATTCTTGTTATTTCCTCGTTATGAGTAACCATAACGAGGGTTGTGCCAGAGGCAACAACGTCTTCGAGTGCTGTAAGCACTTCGATGCTCGTTGCATAGTCAAGAGCCGCAGTAGGCTCATCCGCTAGGATGACCTTTGGATTCTTGACAAGTGCACGTGCAATAGACACACGTTGTTGCTGTCCGCCTGAAAGCTCGGAAGGATAGTTGCGAGCTTTCTCTTCCATATGAACAAGCTTTAACACTTCTTCTGAATCACGAGGCTCTTTTACAAGCTCTGCTATGAGATCCAAGTTCTGTTTGATATTGAGGTTAGGCATGAGGTTATAACTCTGGAAAATAAATCCAACATTGTCACGCCTATAAACTGTGAGATCATTCTTGGATGCTGTAGACAAATCAGTATCAAGATACTTGATAGTACCACTTGTCGCACTATCCATACCGCCAATGATATTCAGCACTGTTGACTTACCACAGCCGGACTCACCAAGGAGACACAAGAACTCGCCTTCAAAGACATCAAAGTTAACGCCCTTTAATACCTTGGTAACGATATCGCCATTTTGGAATTCTCTCTTAACATCCGATACAGAGAGAACAACCTTCTTATCAGCGCTATCATCTGGGAGTTCAATGTTTTCATTTATTGAAATTTCAGTGAGCAAAGTGAGCATTTGGCAGATTTCTGCTTCATCCTCTGTAAAGACACCCGATTCAGTTGTCTTGATAAATTCAACCACACCAAACTCAAATGGTGCACATACAACTGATGCAATCTCAATTCCTGGGAAATCAGTTTCCACACTCTTTAGTGGCTTTTTCTGGAAATCAAGGATAACTTCCGAAGATTTATTTTTATATGCCTTACCAATTGGTCCAGAGCCTATCTTATAAGATCTTTTGGAAAGGTCCACAGGAGAAAGCCAATAGTATGGTTTCAAGTGCTCCTTATCATTACTTCCAACATACCAAATTACGGCATAATCAGCCGCACAATTATCAAGCATAATCTTAAGGCTGCTCTTTATTGCCTCATCAAAGCTATCAACCTTTGATATGACATTTGATATTTGTCCTATCACTCTATAGGACTTGAGTAAATTCTTATCCAAAACGGCACCTCCAGTTTAAATAATATACACTTAAATTATACTAAAAAGTGGTTACTAATAAAATTAATAATATATACAGTATTTAGCCCTATCTTTTGGCATTTTGACAAAAAAAGGACTAGGGAAAAATCCCTAGTCCTTTTGGTGACTCATCGGGGATTCGAACCCCGGACACCTTGATTAAAAGTCAAGTGCTCTGCCAACTGAGCTAATGAATCATATTAAAAGCGCCTAGTAGCTAGGCGCTATTTAATTATACGAAAAGTGTAACTGCGATAGTTACGATAACAAGTACAACCAAGATTACGCCAAAGATAACTGTGAGCTTTGATAAAGCTGCATCCTTGCTGTGACCCTGTGTCTTATCAAAGAATGAAGATGATGTGCTGCCGTTAACAGCAGAAGCATCAGCCTGTCTGTTCTTCTGAAGGAGAACGAGAACTGTCAAAATTACAGAAACGATAATAAGAAGTACTGCAAGTACCATCTGTAATGGTGTCATATATTAACCCCCTTAAAGGATATTCGTTTAGCAACTATGGTATTTTAACATAGTTATAATTAATATGCAAGAGGATTTTATAGGGATAATTGCTCTCCTTCTGTGTCCTCAGCGAGTGGCAAAGAACCAAGTGCCGGAAGGTTCTTTGTGCGATAACGATGAGGCTTTGCAAACTCACCTTCCACATATGGTCGAACTCCCATGAGGCGTTGTCCCTTCTTCATAGTCATAACTCCTACACCAATTGTATCCTTAGTTGTTTTAGGAGCGATAACAGCTGTGTTGAGAATGAGCATACGGCCTGAACTTGCTGTGAGAACAAGCTCTGTGTCCTCCTTGATATAGAGGGCTGTGACAAGTGGAGACTTGGCACCATAAGCCTTGATAAGTTTCTTGCGGTTTGTTTTGGTAGCATAAGCTTCCATATCAACCTTGGCTACCTTGCCATTCTCAAAGAAGAAGAGCATATAGCCTTTGAAATCATCTGTGATGGCCATATATTTAACTTCTTCGCCCTCATCAAATTCGAGCACTGTTGGTATGTAATCGCCAAGGAGAGATGCCCTAGAATCAGCAAAATCAGCAACGCGTGATTTATAAACCTGACACTGGTTGGTAAAGAAGAGAAGTTCCTTTGCATTGGAGCTCTCCTCTACTCTAATAATCTTGTCGCCTTCCTTGACCTTTTGCTCTCCACTCATACGAAGCGATTGAGGAGTAATCTTTTTGAAATAACCAGCCTCTGAAAGGAAGATTGTAAGCTTGTAATCATCAACCTTCTCGATCTCTTCTTCCTCATCGTCCTCGACCTCATCAGCATAGATGATTTCAGACTTTCTTGGCTGTCCATACTTAGAAGAAACTTCCTTGAGTTCTGCAATAATAATCTTCTTGATACGTGACTTGCTGTTTAAAATATCCTGCATATCAGCGATATCTTCACGCAACTTATCAACGTCAGCAAGACGCTTCATAACATACTCACGATTTAAGTGACGGAGTTTGATTTCAGCTACAAATTCAGCCTGAATTTGGTCAATGCCAAAGCCAATCATGAGGTTTGGAACAACCTCTGACTCCTCCTCTGTCTCGCGTACTATTTTGATTGCCTTGTCGATGTCGAGAAGAATCTTTTGGAGGCCTTCCAAAAGGTGCAATTTCTTCTCGGCCCTATCAAGGTCAAAGAATACGCGACGCTTGACGCATTCCGTACGGAATGCAATCCACTCGCTTAGGATATCCTTAACGCCAAGCACCTGTGGTGAACCACCTATCAAAACGTTAAAGTTGCAAGGGAATGACTCCTGAAGCGGTGTTGCTTTGAAGAGCTTCTTCATAAGCTTATCAGGGTCTGTGCCACGCTTTAAATCAATTGTAATTTTAAGACCGGACTTGTCTGTCTCATCACGCACATCAGAGATTTCCTTGAGTCCGCCGCCCTTGGTCTTTTCGATAATCTTTTCGATAATATCATCGGCATTAGTTGTATATGGTATCTCGTAAATATCAATACAGTTGTTTGCCTTATCATAAATGTATTTTGAGCGAACAGGAATAGAGCCTGTGCCCTTTGTGAGGATTTCTCGAAGCTTTTCTGGCTCGACGAGAATCTGGCCACCGCCCGGGAAATCAGGCGCTTTAATAGCCTCAAGGACGTCATAGTCACTGTCCTTGATAAGACCAATTGTAGCCTCACATACCTCCTCCAAGTTAAAGGAGCAGATATTACATGCCATACCTACGGCAATACCCTTGTTATTGTTGACAAGGATGGATGGGAATGTTACAGGAAGAAGTGTTGGCTCCTTCATTGTTGAATCATAGTTATCCACCATATCAACTGTGTCTTTTTCAATATCTCTAAAGAGCTCAGCTGCTATCTGCTCAAGCTTTGCTTCTGTGTAACGTGACGCTGCGTAAACCATATTCTTGGAATATGCTTTACCAAAGTTACCCTTTGAATCTACGTAAGGGTGCAGCAACGACTCGTTGCCACGAGCAAGACGCACCATTGTCTCGTAGATTGCAGCGTCACCGTGTGGATTAAGCTGCATAGTACGGCCAACGATGTTAGCAGACTTGATACGACCGCCTGTCAAAAGACCCATCTTGTACATGGTATAGAGAAGCTTACGATGTGATGGTTTAAAACCATCTATCTCTGGAAGGGCACGAGACATAATAACGCTCATTGCGTATGGCATATAGTTTGTCTCAAGCGTTTCAACAATCTGCTGATTGACTACTTCACCGGCGCCCAAGATATGAGCATTTGGATTTTCTTCCTCATGCTTTACCACTGGTTGCTTTGGTTTGCGTGGTGCCATCTGTCCCCCTCCTTTTACTGAAGATCAAGCATATCGAGGTATAAATAGCCCTCTTCTGCTATCTTGGTTTTTCTACCTTGGAGGTCATCTCCAAGGAGCACTTCAAATGTTTCAAGTGTGCGCGCAACCTCTGATTCATCAATCTTAATAAGACGACGAGTTTTTGGATTCATAGTTGTGAGCCACATCATATCAGCGTCGTTTTCACCAAGACCTTTTGAACGCTGAATTGTATATTTAGCATTGCCTATTTCCTCAAGTGCCTCTGTCTTTTCCACTTCTGTGTAAGCAAACCACACCTGATCCTTGCACCTGATTTCGTAAAGTGGAGATTCAGCAATGTAAACCTTGCCCTCACGAATAAGGGTTGGCATAAGGCGATAAATCATAGCAAGTATGAGCGTTCTAATCTGGTAACCATCGACATCGGCATCGGTACAGATGATTATCTTGTCCCAACGGAGGTTATCAAGTGAGAACTGATTCATTTCCTTTGTCTTGGTTGCTACTTCTACTCCGCAACCAAGGACCTTGATAAGGTCTGTGATGATATCGCTCTTAAATATCTTGTTGTAATCTGATTTCATGCAGTTTAAGATTTTACCCCTTACAGGGATTACTGCCTGGAATTCAGAATCACGCGCCTGCTTGCAGGAACCGAGCGCAGAGTCACCCTCTACTATGAACACTTCACGGCGTGAAACGTCCTTTGTACGGCAGTCTACAAACTTCTGAACACGGTTTGTCATATCCATTGACGCCGTGAGTGATTTCTTAATCGAGACCTTGGCCTGCTCGGAGTGAACGCGGGCGCGCATGTTGATAAGTACCTGAGTACAAATCTTGTCAGCGTCCACCTTGTTCTCAATAAAGTACACTTCAAGCTGGTGCTTGAAGAAGTCTGTCATAGCCTCTTGGATAAAGCTGTTTGTAATAGACTTCTTGGTCTGGTTTTCATATGAGGTTAAGGTCGAGAAAGATGAGATTACAAGGAGCAAGCAGTCATCAATATCCTGCATTGTAATCTTGCCATCGGCCTTTTTATACATGTTGTTGTTTTTAAGGTACGTATCAATCTGAGATACAAAGGCTGAACGAGCAGCTTTCTCTGGAGAACCACCATGCTCAAGCCATGATGAGTTGTGATAGTATTCCTTGATTTGGTGCTTGTTTGAAAATGCAACAGCACAGGAAATCTTAACCTTGTACTCATCCCTGTCATCGCGGTCACGACCACGGCGTTCTGTCTCCCAGAACTGAACCTGTGTCATTGTCTCGTCACCAGCAATTTCGTTGATATAATCAACAATGCCTCTTTCATAGTAATACTCATATGTCTCAAAAGCATTACCGCCAACCTGGTCTTTCAAAATAAAGTGAACGCCAGAGTTTACTATTGCTTGACGGTGAATTGCATCTTGGAAATACTCAAGAGGAATATTGATATCGGTAAATACTTCAAGGTCCGGTCTCCATGTAATGGTAGTTCCTGTATCTTTTTTGGAGTATGGAGTTTTCTGGAGTTCACCCACTGGGTTACCTTTTTCAAAATGCATTGTATAGACGTTACCATCACGTTTTACTTCTGCATCCATATACTCAGATGCGTACTGAGTAGCGCAAAGGCCAAGGCCGTTAAGACCCAAAGAGAATCCATAGTTTGAGTCAGCAGCATTAGTGTCATATTTACCACCGGCATACATCTCGCAGAATACGAGATACCAGTTATATTCCTTTTCCTTTTCGTTGTACTCCATAGGAATGCCACGGCCAAAGTCCTGAACACTTATGGACTTGTCAAGGTAACGTGTAACAACAATCTTGCTACCGTGTCCCTCACGTGCCTCATCTATTGAGTTTGAAAGGATCTCAAAGAAAGCATGTTCGCAACCGTCAAGAGCATCTGAGCCAAAGATAACTGAAGGGCGTTTACGAACTCGGTCCGCGCCTTTAAGTTGGGCAATGTCTTCGTTGCCGTAATCAGATTTCAAAACTGCCATAATTCCTCCGAATATCAGTATTATACAGATAAATATTTTACACCATATATAGTGGTCAAGTCAAGAAGAGACAACAAAATAAAGGGCGGCAAAATGCCGCCCTTTTTGCTACATATTACGACAATTTAGTCCTTTTTAGCGAAAGGATTTCCATCGTCATTATCCTGTACATCACGAGTTGCTTTGAGGAGTTCATAGAGTGCATAAATCTCATCATTTTCTGTATAAGTTCCGCCACTCTCGTCATCGTCATCATCGCCCTCATAGTAATCAAACTTGCCCTCTGGCAAATCGTCTACAAGTGGTGTGTACTTATATGGCTTTTTCTCCTCACGTGGCTCATCCTTAATCTCGCTGATTAATTCGTGAACCTCTTTGAGTTCCTCTGGCACTGAATCCTTTTTAGTTTCAGGCTTCTTGGCAGTAGCCTTTACAGTTGCCTTCTTACCCTTTTTCTTTATCACAGCCTTCTTAGGCTTTTCTGGTTCTTTTTCTTCATCGGTAAGATAGTCATTGATGTCAGCTTCGTAGTTGTCAACTACAGGTAGCGTCTCCTCTGGCTCTGGCTCCTTGAGAATGCCAAGGGCCTTCCAGTCCTCCATTGGATCCTTTTCCTCAACGAGTTCTGGCTCATCACTTGCTGGAGCAAATGGGAGCGGAGCATCAACTGGAGGCAAAACGTCATCAATTGGGAGATCATCCTCTTCTGGAAGGTCATCCTCTATTGGCGCAAGAGGAATAGCTTCTTCCTTTATTTTCTCAGGCTCATCCTCAACAATTTCAGGTTCTTCCTCAACAAGCTCAGGTTCCTCAACTGAAGTTTCAGAGTCTGATGGGGCGATATCTTCTTCACCATCAGGACGTTCCATCGTTGAACTTGCAAGGACTGATTCGTCTGTGAAGAATACAGCACCTGTCTCAATGTCATGCTTGAGTTGAAGCTCTGCCTCTGAAAGTTCAACCTCTCCTGCATCTGTCATTACAACATTAGGTTTAACATCAAACTTTTCAGCAAATTCGTCAAATGAATCCTCTGTTGACCTAATGCCTTCTGCAATGATTTCAACATCGCCATCAGTATCAAAATCAGTAAAGAGTGGTTCAAGTGGCTCCTCAACTAGTTCCTCTACTACTTCCTCTGGAAGTTCCATCAAAGAATCATCAGTTAAATCACTATCAATCACTGGTGAATTGATGATAACTGGTTCCTCTGGTGTTTTTGCCGGTTCATCATCAATGTTGTCAGCGTCAACAAACACTGGAACTACTGGTGTAACTGGCTCCTCGATTATTTCCTGAATCTTCTCGGCAATCTTTTCTTCATCAACTGGAGCGATTTCCTCTTTGTTTTTGGAAAGAAGTTCTACACGCTCAAGTGTGCGCTCAGCGAGAGTTTTGTTTGTGTCTATCTCGCCATTGTCGAGTTTCTTTTCAAAATCAGGATCAAGCATGAGTTGCTCGAACAAGATACCATCAATCTTTTCATACTCCATCAAATACTTCGCAAGGAGATGAAGTTTATCAATATGAAGACGAAGGATTTCGTCTGCACGTGCATAAGCGTCGCCTACGATTGATTCAATTTCCTCATCAATAATAGAAGCGGTAGCTTCTGAGTAGTTCTTGATATGACCATAGTCACGACCAATGAATACTTCTTCGTTACCTGATGTGTATGAAATTGGTCCGAGCTTGTCGCTCATACCGTATTTAACAATCATATTACGTGCAATCTTGGTAGCACGTTCGATATCGTTCGAAGCACCTGTTGAAATATCGCCAAGGATAATCGCCTCTGATACACGACCACCGAGCAGTGATACAATTTCATCGAGCATCTGCTTCTTAGACATATATGACTTGTCATCCTTTGGAAGTGACATAGTGTATCCACCAGCCATACCACGTGGGATGATAGATACCTGATGAACAGGGTCAAGTGTTGAAAGATAGAAGTTTGTTACAGCGTGACCAGCCTCATGATATGCAGTGAGTTTCTTCTCGTCATCTGTAATCTTTTTAGACTTCTTCTCTGTGCCTACTACTACTTTGATAGTAGCCTCTTCGATTTCATACTTAGTAATAGCCTTTTTGCCGCGACGTGCAGAAAGGAGTGCAGCCTCGTTGAGAAGGTTTTCAAGGTCTGCACCTGTAAAGCCGCTAGTCGCGCGTGCAATCTCGTCAAGACGTACGTCTGGACCGATTGGCTTATTTCTAGCATGAACTTTGAGTATAGCCTCACGGCCTACTACATCAGGATAATTTACTGTAACCTGTCTATCGAAACGGCCTGGACGAAGGAGTGCTGGGTCCAAGATGTCAGGGCGGTTTGTAGCAGCCATAATGATAACGCCTGCATTCTCACCGAATCCGTCCATCTCAACAAGGAGCTGGTTTAAGGTCTGCTCACGTTCATCGTGGCCACCGCCCATACCAGCGCCTCTCTGGCGACCTACAGCATCAATCTCATCGATAAATACGATAGATGGAACATTTTTCTTTGCGTTGTCAAAAAGGTCACGTACACGTGAAGCACCAACACCAACGTACATCTCAACAAAGTCAGAACCTGAAATTGAGAGGAATGATGCGTTAGCCTCGCCTGCTACTGCGCGTGCAAGCAATGTTTTACCTGTACCAGGAGGGCCTACAAGGAGTACGCCCTTTGGTATACGTGCACCAAGGTCATTAAACTTTTGAGGGTTTTTGAGGAACTCTACGATTTCTTCAAGGTCCTCTTTCTCCTCATCAAGGCCTGCAACATCTTCAAACGTTGTCTTACGACCATCCTCGCCAGTTTTAAGGCGAGCTTTACCAAAGGCCATTGTACGCTTGGTATCATCCATCATTGTATTGCCCATCTTTTTAACGAGCCAATAGAGCATAATTCCCATAAGGACAAGCATACCAACCATTGGTACCATCTGTGAAATCCAATAATTAGAAGAACCTGATTCATAGTTCATCTTAATTGGATCAGTTGGATGCTTTTCATTGTACTGACGTACATCTTCGTGAACATCGGCTATAAAGAGCTCATAGCTTGGAACAGTATATGTCCTCTTATCCTTTTCCCCACGAAGTACGTAAGTAAGCTTTCTTGTGCCGAGGTTCAAGTCGTACTCTTTAACTTTACCCTGGTCAAAATATTGGATTACTTGATAGTACTCATCATCTGCTTTTTTAGTGTCAACCTTGAGTGCAGACCACAAAAGTCCAACCATCAAAGCTACCATCAAAAGTGATATGAGTGTTGAAAGCAGGCTTCTCTGGCGTCCTGCATTTCCTGGCTGACGTCCACCATCATTTCCTGGTTGACCGCCGTTAACTGGTTTGTTTTCCAACGTTATCCCTCCTTCTCTCTGGGATTATTCAGAATAAACTGATGGCTTTAAAACGCCAACATAAGGTAAGTTTCTATATATTTCATCGTAGTCAAGGCCATAGCCTACTACGAATTCATCCGGTACACATGCACCAACGTAATCAGCGGAAATATCAGCGAGCCTGCGTTCAGGCTTATCGAGGAATGTACAAATTTTAACCGAGTTTGGATTTCTCATCTTGAGAATCTTGATAAGGGATGCGAGTGTTCTGCCAGTATCAAGAATATCCTCAACGATAAGGAGGTCAACACCTCTTAAATCTGCATCAAGGTCCTTGATGATTTTTACGACACCAGAACTCTCTGTGCCTGCGCCATAACTTGAAACCACCATAAAGTCGATAGTACAAGGAATATCAATTGCTCGCATGAGGTCAGCCATAAATACAACCGAACCCTTGAGCACGCTTACAAGCACCAAATTTTTTCCTCTGTAATCCTCGGTTATTTTTCTACCAAGGTCACTTACGATTTCTTGAATCTGCTCCTCTGTAAGGAGCACCTCTTTTACATCATCATTCATATTTTCGCTGAACATTTTTACCCACCTATTTAAATTTGATAAATAATTTTCCTTTTTCAACTCGTGCAAATGCACCTGATGGCACTTGCACTTGGTCTGTGCGACCAACATTCATCATATCAATTACTTTCAAGATATGAACTTTCTCTGGGTATGTACCACAGGCGTCATGTATGAGTGTGGAAATGGCGCGCGACAAGATTGCCTTGTCAGCAATCCTTAGCGTTTCCACATCGTATGTGTCGCCGTGGCGAGCCGATGATAGGAGTTCATCGGCAGCGCGTTCGATAAACGCGCTATCATCCCTTATCGTATCAAGGCAACGAGTGATATTGCCTATCGCGTTCTCGTTGACTTTGAGTAGTTCTGGGATGATGTAATGACGAACGCGATTTCGCGTGTAGTCATCCTCAAGATTGGTTGAGTCAGTAACAAAATCCTGACCCTTAGAAGAAAGGTATTCTTCTATGTCCTCTCGAGTACACTCGAGTATCGGCCTAATTATCAAGGTCTCTACTAGTGCATCACTATGGCAGTTCCCTTGATGAGTTATTGTCCTTGTCGGTGGGATGCCGGTAAGGCCACGCAGGCCCGTGCCACGACAGAGGTTGAGAATCAACGTCTCAACACTGTCCTGTGCGTTGTGGGCCGTTGCAATCTTGCCTTTCTCCCCGGCAAGACCGCAGAAGAACTCGTAGCGTGCGTCACGCCCCGCTACCTCCTCTGATACGCCTCGCTCTTTTGCAAGGGAAGGCACGTCAAGGTGGAATGCATATATATCTATTCCAAGCTTATGACAGAGTTCCTTGCAAAAACGCTCGTCCCTGTCGGCCTCCGCTCCGCGGATGCCATGGTTTAAATGAGCTGCAATCAGCGTGAGATTATATTCCATTTTCAAATCATTTAGAAGGTACAAAAGCGCAGTCGAATCCGCACCGCCTGACAGTCCCACAACAACAGTGTCGCCATGGTCCAGCATATGATATCGCTCAATTGACGCAGTTGCCTTCTCTAAAAAATTAGAATGGTGCATCATGTTTCTTATCTATTGTCTCAAACAATGTATATTCTTTCTGCCAGCCAAGCTCAACAACACCAGTTTCACCATGACGATTCTTTGCAACAATAATATCAATCTTTGCAATTTCATCCTCAACTGGTGGTTGTTCAGAACCATCACTATAGTAATCTTCACGATAGAGCAAGAATACTACATCCGCATCCTGCTCAATAGAACCTGATTCACGAAGGTCTGCAAGCTGTGGTCTGTGGCTCTTGAGACCGTGTCCCTCAGTTCCACGAGAGAGCTGTGCAAGTACTACTACAGGAACATTCAAATCCTTGGCCATGAGTTTTAAATTACGTGTAATTTCAGATACTTCCTGAACACGAGATTCTGTCCTTGTGCCAGATTTCATGAGCTGTAAATAGTCGATAACAACCAAATCAACGTCCCTAAGACGACGAATCTTTGCCTTCATCTCGTTTACAGTGATATTTGATGTGTCATCAAGATAGAGCTCGCTATTTGCGAACACTTCAACCGCCTTTGAAAGACGAAGCCAATCGCCATCATCAAGTTGGCCAGTTCTCATCTTGTTGCCACGTATGCGTGCTTCTGTTGACAAGATACGCTGTGCAAGCTGTTCCTTGGTCATCTCAAGCGAGAAGAAAACAACTTTCTTCTTGGCCATAATTGCAGCATTGCGTGCAAGGGCAAGTGCAAACGATGTCTTACCCATTGCAGGACGCGCACCTATTATTGTAAGGTCCGCTTTGTTAAAACCAGTTGTCAAATAATCAAGGTCACTAAATCCTGTTGTAAAGCCCTTGTATTGGTCACGAACAGCTGGATCTGGCGAATTAAGTTTTTCAAGCCTATCATACACATTGTCAGTGATGACATCCGAAAGCTTTGTAACATCACCCGATGTCCTACCCTGACGAATGTCATATATCCTTTGCTCAGCACTATTGAGAAGGACGTCCGCACTAAAATCACTATTTGACGCATCAGAAAGTATCTTTTTAGAGACATCTATGAGCGCTCTCGTAAAATACTTGTCCTTGATAATCTTGGCATAAGATTCAACATTTGCTGTTGATGGTACAACCTGAGAAAGCTCAACAAGATACTTTCTACCAGAAGCCTCATCAAAATTTGTATCAGCCTTTAAATTTTCAAGAACAAGGAGTGGGTCAATAGTTTGACCAAGCGCTTGTATTTTGAGCATGGCATTGAATATTTCCTTATGCTCAACTCGATAGAAATACTCAACACTAAAGCCCCTGGACTGAATTAGTTCAAGGCACGTTGGATCAATGAGTATTGATCCAAGGACTGCCTGTTCAGCCTCTAAGCTATAAGGCAAATTAATTTCGAAATTATCCATAATTATTCCTCTACAACCTGTACCTTAAGGTCAGCCTTTACACCTTCGAACAATTTAACTGATACGTTGTATGTACCAAACGCTTTGATTTCTGGAGCAGTGATTTTACGCTTGTCTACTTCGATAGCGTAATCAGTCTTGATTTTTGCGGCAATTTCCTTTGCTGTTACTGAACCGAAAAGTTTGCCAGCCTTGCCTGCTTTTGCAGTCATCTTGAGGATTTGGCCCTCAAGCTTGTCTGCGCAAGATTGTGCCTCTGCCTTTTCTGTGTCATATTTAAACTGCTTTGATGCATCTGCGTTGTTCTTTTCAGTTACATTTTGAGCATTTGCTTCAACAGCAAGATTCTTTGGAAAAAGGAAGTTTCTAGCATATCCATCCGAAGCATTTACCATATCGCCTTTCTTGCCAAGGCCCTTTACATCTTGCTTAAGTATAACTTTCATTATTTGTTCTCCTCAAAATATTCATTAATTGCATTTTCAAGTTTTACTACTGCATCACCCATTGTGACGTCAGGTATCTGTGTTGCAGCCATTGTAAGATGTCCGCCACCACCTAATGATTCCATAATCATCTGAACATTCATCTCACCAAGGGAACGTGCAGAAATATTTATTTGATTGTCCTCCTCAAAGAGAACGTATGACGACTTAACTCCAGCAACGTTAAGTAACTCATTTGCTACCTGTGATGCTATGATGCGAATGTCGTCAAAGTGCTCTGTTGCAACTGCAACCGCACAGCCCTTATAAGTCACTGCAGTAGATACGATTGCATTCTTGTTCTTGTAGCTTTCAAAGTTGTTTGCAAAGAGCTGCTTTACTGATACTGTGTCAGCACCTATTCCCTTGAGGTATGCTGCAGCCTCAAAAGTACGTGCACCAGTTGAAAGTACAAAGTTACGTGTGTCAAGCATAATGCCAGAAAGAAGTGCCTCTGCACTTTCTGGTTTAAGCTCAACCTTGGCTGGGATGTACTGTAAGAGTTCAGTTACCATCTCACATGCGGATGAAGCATTTGACTCATCATAGTAAAGGACAGCATTACTGATGTAATTTGCTGTTCGGCGATGATGGTCAATTACAACAACCTTTTCAAATTTGCTAAAGAGCTCTGGATACTCAAGCGATTCTGCGCGATGAGTGTCCACTATGATAAGTAGGCTCTTTGAAGTGCAGAATTCAGCAGCTGTCTCACCATTTACAAATACGTTAGGAAGAGACGATGATGATAACTGCTCAATAAGTTGTTTCGCCATCGACTTTTCCTTGTCGCAGACGATGTAGCAATGCTTGCCAAGTGCCCTTGCCATCTCGTGTACACCACAAGCTGCGCCAACGCTGTCAAGGTCTGAGAAACAGTGACCCATTACAAATATCGTATCCGCATTATTTATGTGGTCAGCAAGAGCTGATGCCATAATGCGTGCCTTAATCTTGGAATGTGTGGTAGAGCCCTGGGACAGTCCACCAAAGAATTTAAGGTCGCCATCATTGTTAACTGTTGCCTGGTCACCACCGCGGCTCTGAGACATCTCAAGCGCTTGCTTTGAATAGTCATCGCACTGTGTATATGTGCCGCCATGACCAACACCAATAGACAATGTTATGTTAACTGGATTATTACCATACTTGTAATCACGTATGGTTTTGAGGATGTCAAACTTGTTCTCGACTATTTCATCAAGTCCACGTTCCTCAAGTACCATTACGAACTTGCCACTACCAACCTTGCGGAATACACTCGAATACTTCGATACCCATTCCTCAAGGATATTCTCAAGCTCGCCGCTTATAACCTCACACTCACTGTGCTTGTAGTTTTGATAGACCTCTTCGAGATTGTCTATCTTCATCTGCAAAACTACTGGGCGTGTGTGCTCGTATTCCTCGGCGAGCGTTTTAATTTCTGTATTGTCGATAAAGAAGAGACAATACGTAGGCTTACTATCGCCTATGTTGTCACAGTAAACTGTATACTTCCTATCAAGGTAAGTGATACTTGTGCCATCCTTTGCAGTAAACAAAGTTGGAAGAGAGATGTCACCGACAAATTCACTGATATATCCCTGTTTAACAAGGCCTGTGCTAAGCACGCCGTTGTTAAACGCCTTGTTATACCAGAGGATCTCTCCATCCTCGCTGCAAACTATTGCTGGGAATGGACGCTCTGCATTTTCCTCGTGTTCAAAATATTTTGATGCACGCTTTACAGACCTTTTAAGTGATGTTGTCTTGAAGGCATAGATAATAAGGCCGGCAAGACAGAGGCACAAGAATACAAGTGCCTGAATCATACCAACGGTATAATTTACAGAAAACATATAGATAGTTGAAAGGGCTGCAGCTATTACACAAACTATGGAAAATACAGTCTTCACTACTAAACCTCCATGATGATTGGAAGAATCATAGGGCTACGTCTTGTACGCTCATATACGAGCTGTCCTATGCCATCCTTGATACTGTTTTTAATAGATGTCCAATCACGAATATCGTTCGCGATGCACTCCTCTGTTGCCTCACGCGCAACAGTTTTCATTTCATCCATGATTTCCTCTGATTCACGTACATATACAAATCCACGTGAAACGATATCTGGGCCGGCGATTACCTCGCCAGATGCTGAGTCAATTGTAAGTACAACAGTGATAAGACCATCCTGTGAAAGCTTGGTTCTATCACGAATTACTACTTGTCCAACGTCACCTACACCGCTGCCGTCAACAAAGACCTTGCCAGCAGGTACCATTCCATTCTCATGGAACATTCCATCACAGACCTCAACAGTTTTGCCGTTTTCAGGAATAATGATATCCCTACTTGGCATACCCATTAAGTTTGCAAGGATAGCATGATTTGAAAGATGCTTCTGCTCACCATGAACTGGGATGAAGTAGCGTGGATGAACAAGTGCGAGCATAAGTTTAAGTTCCTCTTGGCATGCGTGGCCTGATACGTGAACATCGTACATGCTCTCATAAACGACCTCTGCACCATGACGCATAAGTTCGTTTACAACCTTGCTCACTGACTTTTCGTTACCAGGAATTGGTTTTGCTGAGATGATAACGTAGTCATTTGAAGAAATATTAACCTTCCTATGATCCTGGAAAGCCATTCTTGAAAGAGCTGACAAAGGCTCACCCTGGCTACCTGTTGTAACAAGGAGAATCTGCCATGGCTCGTAATGGTTAATCTCGTCAAGTGGGATGATGAGTCCGTCTGGGACATCAAGATATCCAAGTTCTTGGCCAACAGAAATAACGTTTTCAAGGCTGCGGCCTGAAAGTGCAACCTTGCGGTCATTGATGGCCGCCTCGTTAATAATCTGCTGTACACGGTGTATGTTGGACGCGAAAGTCGCAACTATGATGCGACGTTTGCCAGCCATACGGAAAAGTGTTTCAAATGAATGGCCTACTGTACGCTCCGATGCTGAATAGCCAATCTTTTCTGCATTAGTTGAATCAGCAAGGTAACAGAGTACGCCCTCCTTGCCTATCTCGGCAAAGCGTGCAAGGTCAATAAGTTGACCATCGATTGGTGTGGTATCAATTTT
This sequence comes from Acutalibacteraceae bacterium, assembly GCA_045599345.1. Classification (GTDB taxonomy): domain Bacteria; phylum Bacillota; class Clostridia; order Oscillospirales; family Acutalibacteraceae; genus UBA1227. The sequence continues at coordinate 18,892 of JAZRVV010000027.1, read as the reverse complement.
AAAGTCACCTGTCTGTACTATTGTGCCAGCTTCGCAACGAATTGCAAAAGCAACAGCATCTGGGATTGAGTGGTTAACGTGAATGGCCTCAATCTCAAACTTGCCAAGTTCAAAACGATCGCCCGGCTTGATTACATTGAGTGTACAAGCATCTAGTATTCCGTGCTCACGAAGCTTGTGCTCAATAAGACCAATTGTAAGCGCCGTACCATAAACTGGCACATTTACCTCCTTGAGGAGGTACGCAAGGCCACCAATATGGTCCTCGTGTCCGTGGGTGATGATGATACCCTTTATTTTTTCAGCATTGCGCTGGACATATGTAAAATCTGGTAACACCAAATCGACACCAAGCATATCAGCCTCTGGGAATGCGAGACCGCAGTCGAGTATAAACATATCGCCGTCATACTCATAAAGTGTCATATTTTTGCCTATTTCATTCAGTCCGCCGAGGAAAGAAATGCGAACAGGCATTTTGAATGTTTTTTTAAGAGACATTTTTAAATCCTTTCGTTAGAGTTATCCGAAGGGGATATTACCCCAAATTAAACCATTAGCCTTACTATTATAAATTATATATAATAATATTTCAAGAGTATTGCACGAACTTAAAGTAATATGTTAAGATGATTGTGGTGATTAAAATGTCAGACTTAACAAAAGTTGAAATGTTCACAGATGGCGCCTGCAGTGGCAACCCTGGTCCTGGCGGTTGGGGCACTATCCTCCGCACCGGAAACTATGAAAAAGAATTTTCTGGTGGAGAGGCCGAGACCACAAACAACAAGATGGAACTTACCGCTGTAATTGAGGGATTCAAGGCGCTCAAACGCCCATGCCACGTTGTTTTATACACGGATTCGCAATACGTAGCCAACGCTCTTGAGAAGGGTTGGGCTGCTAGTTGGAAGGCAAATGGATGGCGAAAAGCGGACAAAAAGCCAGCCCAAAACATCGAGCTTTGGGATGAGCTTTTAACGCTAATCGAGCCACATGAGCTCCAGATAATTTGGCTCAAAGGACACGCTGGCCACCCTGAAAATGAGCGTTGCGACAAGCTCGCCGTTGGCGCATATCAGCAATATCTTTAATAAAATTATATTGGATAAACTTAAATACAACTTAAGCAACAAAAAGACCAACAGGCAGCCGCTTGTTGGTCTTATTTTTCATCAGTTTTTCTTGGGAATTTAATGCCCAATTCCTTGTCATCCACATAGCCAAATTTGATGGATGTGACACCATACTTTTCACGAATTTCCGCCATTGCATCCTCAAGTTTTCCCTGCTTTTGGCTATCGATTTTCTCTGGCTCTTCAAAGAGTGAAATCTGCTGAAAATCCTCTGTGTCAGCAGGCACAAGTTCGTTGCCGCTGACGCCCAAAAGCCTTATAGGTACTGAGAAATTCCAGTTTTCAGCAATCAATTCCATTGCCACTTCTGTAATCTCTTTTTGGAGGTATGTTGGATGATCAAGCTTCCTCTGACGCTGAATTGTTTTGAACTCTGGATCCCTAATTTGCACCTGGATAACAGTTGCCTTAAATCCCTCAAACCTCAGGCGTGATGCGACCGAATCCGAGAGTGCGGAAATGCCAAAGCGGACCTCTCGCTCTCCCACCAAATCACGCCTAAATGTCATACTGTTTCCAATTGATTTTGGTGCAATATAATCATAGAAATCACGGACAGGCTCCATATCAAAACCATGGATGGAATCATAGAGTCCCTCACCCTGCTTGCCCAGTATTTGGTAAAGGTATTCACGGCTCAAGGCTGCCAGTTCACCAACCCTGTAAACCGCATGCATATTGAGCACCTCTGTCGCCTTACGTCCGACGAAAAGAAGGTCGGACACCGGCAGTGGATACACTATTTGCGCAATGTCATCACGACCGATAACGGTCGTAGCATTGGGCTTTTTGTAGTCACTGCCGAGCTTGGCATAGAACTTGCAAAACGAGACTCCGACGGATATTGTAATGCCGAGTTCCGCCTTGACGCGTTCGCGCAACTCGTCCGCAATATCCCGTGGCGTTTTGCCTGGGTGAAGATGCATACAACCAGTCAAATCAAGGAATGATTCGTCAATAGAAAATGGCTCTACGAGGTCCGTATAATCAAGATAAATCTTATTAATCCTCTCAAAAAAGTCGTGATATGCATCAAAATGCGCTGATACGCAGATGAGGTTTGGACACTTGCGCTTCGCCTGCCAAATAGGCTCTGCGGTTTGTACTCCCGCCTTTTTTGCGAGCTCATTTTTAGCCAAAATGATGCCATGACGGCTCTCTGGGTCGCCCGCAACAGCGACCGGATATTGCCACAGTTCTGGCCTCATTGCGCACTCAACGGACGCAAAAAAGCTATTACAGTCGCAATGCAATATAACCCTGTCCAACACCTCACCACCTTTGAAACAATTGTATCATACATTTGTTCGCTTTTCAAGGAATTAAAGAGCTCCGGCAAAAACCGGAGCTCAAATTTATGCTGTTTCGATGTCGTTTGCCTTTTCAAGATTGAAAATCTTGATTGCGTCTTCACGCATCTTGTACTTGAGGATTTTACCTGCTGCGTTCATTGGGAAGCTATCCACGAAAAGAACGTACTTAGGTACTTTGTGCTTGGCCATATTGGAGCCAACATAATCCCTAAGCTCATCCTCTGTCATGGTCTCACCCTTCTTGAGTACAACCTCTGCACAGATTTCCTCACCAAGGCCTTCATCAGGTACACCAATTACCTGAACATCCTCTACCTTGTCGTGTGTATAGATGAATTCTTCTATCTCCTTTGGATAGATGTTTTCACCACCACGGATGATCATATCCTTAAGGCGACCTGTAATCTTGTAGAAGCCATCTGGAGTGCGCTGTGCAAGGTCTCCAGTATGGAGCCAACCATCAGCATCAATTGCTGATGCTGTCGCCTTTGGCATCTTGTAATAGCCCTTCATTATGTTATATCCACGGGCTACAAATTCGCCATCAACGCCGTCAGGAAGGTCCTCACCTGTCTCTGGGTCAACTATCTTGCACTCAATCTCTGGAAGTGGTCTGCCTACTGTTGTACAACGAATCTCGATTGAGTCATCAGTTGAACTCATAGTACAACCAGGTGATGCCTCTGTCTGACCATATACGATAGTGATTTCCTTCATATTCATCTTTTCCACTACCTCTTCCATTACAGGAATTGGGCATGGGCTACCAGCCATGATGCCAGTACGCATAAATGAGAAATCAGTCTTGTCAAAATCAGGATGCTGAAGCATGGCGATAAACATCGTAGGTACGCCATGGAAAGCAGTTATATGCTCTTGGTTGATACAAGCAAGAGATGGTTTTGCAGAGAAATATGGAATTGGACAGATTGTTCCGCCATGCGTCATTGTTGCCGTCATGGCAAGCACCATGCCAAAGCAGTGGAACATTGGAACCTGAATCATCATACGGTCAGCCGTACTGAGGTCCATTCTGTCGCCAATACACTTACCGTTGTTAACGATATTGTAGTGTGTAAGCATTACGCCCTTTGGGAAACCAGTAGTGCCAGAAGTGTACTGCATGTTAGCAACGTCGTTCTTGTCGACAGTTGCAGCAATGCGGAGTACCTCTACGAGTGGGACCTCACGAGAGCGCTCTGTGGCCTCTTCAAAGGTCAAGGCACCATCCATCTCAAAGCCTATTGTGATGACATTGCGAAGGAATGGCAAACGCTTTGCGTGGAGTGGCTTGCCCTTGGTTGTAGTTTTAAGTTCTGGGCAGAGCTCCTCAACAGTTTCCTTATATGAGTTGCCCTTGTTACCCTCAATCATAATGAGGGTATGTGTGTCAGATTGGCGAAGAAGGTACTCAAGCTCAGCGATCTTGTATGCTGTGTTTACAGTTACCAAAACTGCGCCAATCTTGGTTGTAGCCCAAAACGCAATGTACCACTCAGGCACGTTGGTTGCCCAAACTGCAACCTGTGTTCCCTTCTTGACGCCCATTGCGATAAGTGCGCGAGCGAACGTATCCACGTCGTCGCGGAACTCGGAGTATGTGCGTGTATAGTCAAGTGTTGTGTACTTAAACGCTATCTGATCAGGGAATTCCTCAACCATACTATCAAGTACCTGTGGGAAAGTCTTGTCTATCAAGGCCTCTTTCTTCCAAAGGAACTTGCCTGTATGAGTCTTGTTGTAATAGTAATGTGATGATACCTTTGCATTTGCAGTCAAACTGTGCATTGTGTGGTAGTAATGAATAAGAATTACTTCCAAATCATCAACTTCTGGAAGGAACTTTGGATTCCACTCAAGACAAATTACGCCCTCATAGTTTACTGAACGAAGCGCATTTATCATATCGGCAATTGGGAGGTCTCCCTCACCGAGCAAAGCATACTGCCTGTCCATTGTCTGATCAACAACATGAACAAGCTTAACATATGCGCCAAGGTTCTTGACTGTAGTTTCGGCATCCTCGCCAGCATTGAAAAATGTGTCATGCATATTCCAGTCAGCTGCAAGGTTGTCACATGCAAAATGCTTAAGGACTGTTGCGAGTTTTTCAGTATCAGAGAACAAGTCTCTTGTAACGATAAGGATTGTGACACCAGCCGCCTCTGCTACTGGAATAGCCTTTGAAAGGAAGTCAATACATTCGTCTACAGCGTCCTCACTGTCACTCTCAGCGTAAACCTTGATATAGTGACAATGAATACGCTTTGCAGCCTTCATAAGGCCTGCAAGAGTCATATAAAGGGACTCTTGGTCCTCTTTTTTTGCAATATTGAAGTTACTATTTATAGCAGCAATTTCAATGCCATTTGAGAAAAACAACTTACGAATCTTCTCAGCATGGCTTGTTACAAATCCAATATCATGGATTTCTATTGCATCAAATTTTGATTCATTGGCCAAAGCGACAAAATCCTTGAGTGTATACTCTGGCCAATATTTAGTTGAAAAGCCGAGTTTCAAGGTTATGCCTCCTCGTAAACAATTTTATTGATAGCGTCAACATAAGCATGAATTGACGCGCCAATGATATCAGTTGAAATGCCATCACTAGCATAGAGCTTACCGCTGTCTGCACGGAGCTTAATTACAGCGCGACCTGCTGCCTCACTGCCCACTGATGCAGTAAGGATTTGGAAATCATCAAGTTCATACTCGTGACCTACTATTTGGTTAATTGCAGTAAAGGATGCATCGATTGGGCCGTCGCCTGTTGCAACGCCTTCAAGCTCCTCACCGTTGTACTTGAGTGTAATATTTGCTGTAGCCTTGATAATGTTGCCACAGTTGATTACATAGTTTACAAGCTCATAAGTTGCAGGTGCTGTAAAAGCAGAAGTTGCGATGATAACATCAAGTTCCTTAGAATCAACAACTGACTTCTTTGCTGCAACACGCTTAAATGCAGCATATACATTGTTTTCCTCTGTCTCTGTGAGATTGTATCCCAATGTCTTTGCAGCCTTAATTACAGTTTCCTGTGTGTCATCTTCTGAAAGAGTAAAGTCAACGTTACTTACGTCAATATTTGGCTTTGCAATTTCCTTTGCTTCGCCGTTTTGCTTTTCTACCTTGATATTTTTAAATCCAGTCTTGAGCTTGTTGCTCTTGATTGATGAAGAGATTCCAAGGTCAGCACCACGCTTATCGATAACATCTACGATGCTCTCGATTTCGCTTGTGTCTGTTTTAATTTCATCTGCTCCAGCCTTGATTGCTGCGAAAGCACAAGCTGTAGCAAGTCCCAATGTATTTACAACAGATACTGCAAATATAACGCCTTCTGCATCATTAAATTCTGCGATGAGCTTTGCTATAAACTCGCCAAACTCATCAGGCATCATCCTGCCCTCTGTATCACATACAGTGATTTTAGTTGCACCAGCAGCAATTGCTGTTGCAATTGCGTTCTTTAAAAAGTCAAATTCAGCTCTTGTAGCATCAAGTGCTTCGAATTCAACATTTACTGTCTTTTCCTTACAAGCCTTTACCTTAGCGTCAATAATCTCAATCATCTTTTGAGGTTTTACATGGCTGTGGTATTCCATCTGAACAGTGCTTGTTGGAAGTGAAACCTTAAGGATAGGTCTCTTGGCATTCTTAATTGACTCCCATGCGGCATCAACATCATCTGTTGCATTTGCGCAAAGGCGTGCTTCCTTTAATGTAGTAGCGAGAGTTTTATTTAGTAGAGAATCAGTCTGAACATTAGTGATTATAGGCAGATCAACACAAGCGAAGTTAAGTTTGTCCATAATCTTCGCCATCTCTACCTTGTCTTTGAAACTAAGTCCTTCTGTTTTGCTGATTGTTACATCAGTTAAATGAATTTTTCTCATAATAAAACTCTCCTTAAATATTTAAGAAATAATATTAAATTTTATTAATATTATTAATAAATGTCAATTATTATTTGCACTTACCCTTTTCTCAGATACATAGAGTCCCAAAAGAATGAGTGCCATACCAAATACTGCTGGGACACTAAGCGCCGACATTTTAACAATGACCTGAGCAATAAGTGTTATTGCAGGCATGATAAAAAGGTACTTGGCAGTTGTTACAGGGCCAAGGCGTTCTGCCGCCCTGTTCCATGTATAAAAACAAACTGCCGATGCAAAAAGGCCAAGATAAACAATGCCTGCAATTGTTGGAAGCGTAAATTTCTCCCTTGAGAAATCAGCTTTCAAGATTAGAGGAATTGCCATTTCAAGTAGCGAATAAAAGAACAGCCTACGGGTTACAGCAAATCCCTTGATTCCCCTATCTGCAAGGATTTTAACAAGTATTGTATAGATAGCCCACATCCATACTGTACAGAAAATAATGATGTCGCCTTTAAGTCCTGTATCAAGGATACGCGAATCACCAAAGGACACAAATCCAACACCAATTATTGAAATAATCATACCGATTATTGTCTCTTTTGTAAGCTTGGTTTTGAGGATTATTGTCGAGAAAATTGCAGTGAAAAGTGGCGCCATTGCAGTGATAAAAGAAACACTTGCCGGTGTCGTGAATTTGACACTTAGGTTTTCCATATACTGGTAATAACTTGTACCACAGATGGATGCAAGGACAATTAGCAATTCATATTTAAGTCCTATCTTTTCTGGCTTTTTTGGATAGATAAGCCAGATACAAACGTATGCTAGTGCATATCTTAAAAATAGGATTTCAAGGTTGGTAAAGACATCCATCAACGCCTTGGTACATAGGAATGTCAATGCCCAAATAAAAATTGTAAAGAACGCCAAGAAGTGTTCAAGTAGCTGTTTTTTATCCTTCATTAAAGGGTCTCCAAAATCTTAAGTACTAAATTGATTGTACGCTCAGTCGAGCGAAGGTCGAGCCTCTCGCTCGGCGAATGTATATCAAGAATGTTAGGTCCGATAGAGATGGCATCGAGGCCTGGCATTTTGCCTTGCAAAATACCGCACTCGAGGCCAGCATGGATTGTGAGGACCTGTGGATCACGCTTGTAGAGATTGCGATAAACACTTATAACGCCATCTCGAAAAGCGCTGTCGCGCACATATTCCCAAGCAGGATAAACGCCATCAACAACGACCTTGCCGCCATAATTTGACGCAAGTGTCTCAAGCCGTGCAAGAAGCTTTTGCTTCTCTGCCTCTACACTTGAGCGTACAAGGAAACCGGCGTGCATATATTCGTTATCGACAAATACTCTGCCAAGGTTTAGTGATGTCTCAACCATATTAGGTATGTCAGAAGACATAGCCATAATTCCATTTGGCGCAGATGATAATATCTCAATAATTCGCTCAGAATCAACTGTGCCAAGCATCATTGTGAGGTTATCATCATCTGGAACATTAACAGGTTCCACTGCAACTATGAGGTCTGGATCAGTTCTAACCACTGTATCAAGTGTAAACTCCTGTGCCAAGAACTGGAGGTCCTTTGCAACAAAAAAATCGCCCTCATAAGTTGCAAAGATTGTTGCTACCGTCTCACTTGGAATGACGTTATCGGCATTGCCACCTTTGACATCAATCAAACGAACATGGTAGTCATTATCAAGAAGGAAAAGCAAAAATTCTCCCATAACTACGTTGGAATTTAGCCTTCCCTTATCAATTTCAGCGCCAGAATGTCCACCGATAAGACCAGTTACTGTTACCCTAAAGCAGTCCTCATCTATATTGCCATTATTTGGAATATAGTGAGGTTTGAGTGGCAAAAGTAGCTCTGCGCGAGCACCGCCTGCGCAGCCAACTGTCAGCACGCCTTCCTCCTCGGAATCGATATTGAGAAGGCGGCGACTCTGAAGGCGGCTGCAATCAAGTGCTTGCGCACCAAACATCCCTATCTCCTCATCTGTCGTGAACACGACCTCGAGAGCAGGATGTTTCACATCGCTATCTAGGATAGCAAGACACATGGCGACAGCTATACCATCGTCGCCACCAAGTGTCGTTCCTTTAGCCGAAAGGTAGTTATCCTCAATCACAAGGTCTAAACTATCCTTTAAGAAATCAAAATCTATGCCCTGTTCCTTTTCACAGACCATATCAAGGTGTCCCTGAAACATAATTGGCTCGCGATTTTCAAAGCCTTCGCTCGCCTTTTTATAGATGATTACATTATTTGAATCGTCCTGATAATATTCCAAAGAGTGATCCTTAGCAAAATTAACACAATAATCACTTGTCGCCTTTGTATTACCAGAACCATGTGGTATTTTTGCGAGTTGTTCAAAGTAAGATAGAACTTTTTCAAGCATCAGTAACACCTCCATCTACAATAAAGCATTATAGCATAAAATATACTTTATTTAATATATATTTTATGTTAAAATAACTTCATACATTTTGAGGAGGATACGTATGGATAAAATTAAGAAGTATCTCAAAATCGCAGGCGGCGCTATTGCAGGACTTATAGTTGTTGCTATCGCTATTATCGCTGTTATGCTTTGGTTATTCTTTGGCGTACTTATGCCTTACTACAACGTACCAAATGACACTAAGGCAGTTGCTGATTATAACCCAGCTATGGCACTTGTAAGCCAGCAGACATACGATGCATTACAATCATCAAAGAAGGCTGACAAGCTTGAGCTTGGCATCAACGAGGCTGGTCAAGTAGTTTTCAAACATCCTCAGAAGGCATTCGGACGTGCCAAGAAGGAATATAAATCAGTTTGGAAGTACGGTGACAAGGACCTCAAGATGAAGCACCTTTCCCGTACATTCTACATAGACTACAGCAAAGAGGAATTTGCTACAAAGTTCATTGAAGCAAATCCAGACCTTGCAAACGATGCAGCAATATACGCAGAGATTTTAGAGATCTATTCACATAGTCACAACAAAGTAAGATAACAAAAAGGACATCAGTCAAACGACTGATGTCCTCTTTTTATACATCAAGAGATGCTACATCCTCTGGCGTTTCTCGCTTAACAGCGACATAGCTCTTGCCCTCATCAAGCATTACAACTGGTGGCTTTGGCACACGGTTATAATTTGATGCCATAGAGTAATGATATGCGCCTGTTGTGAGACAGGCAAGGATTGTTCCCCTCTTTGTCTCACGTGGGAGTTTAACATTCTCACCAACAATATCTCCGCTTTCGCAGCAGCGGCCAACTACGGAACATTCCATGTCACACTCTGCTGACATATTATCAGCAGCCAAGAATGTGTATGGAGCACCATAGAGGGCGTGTCTAATGTTATCTGTCATACCGCCATCTACAGAGACATAGGTCTTGTAGCCAGGAATATCCTTAATTGTGCCTACTGTATAGAGTGTGAGGCCTGCATCAGCTACAATGCTACGGCCTGGTTCAAAGCATACACAAGGCATTGTAATGCCAAGCTCGTCGGCACATTTTTGCATGTGCTTTGCAACTTCAAAAATGTTAGCACGGATATCTATTGTAGGGTCATCCTCTGTGTAGCGAACACCATATCCACCACCGATATCAAGTTCTACTGCTTCAAAGCCTAATTCATCTTTTACAGTTGAAATAAACTGAAGCATTACACTTGATGCACGGATATAAACATCCGAATCAAATACCTGTGAACCAACGTGGCAATGGAAGCCCAAAAGTTTCACATGCGAAAGAGAAAGCGCAATTTTAGTAATTTCAAGTGCCTGGCCAGTTTCAATTGCTGAGCCAAACTTTGAATCTACTTTACCAGTTGATATTGCAGCATATGTATGTGGGTCAATACCAGGTGTCAAACGAAGTAAAACAGCCTGCTCTATTCCCCTTTTCTCAGCCTCACGCTCAATAGCATAGAGTTCCTCTGCATTGTCGACTACAAAGTGTCCTACGCCATTTTCCATAGCATAAGCAACGTCTTCATCTGTCTTGTTGTTAGAGTGGAAATACGCCTTTGAGAGATCAAAGCCAGCGCGCTTCGCTGTGTAAATCTCGCCCATAGATACGACGTCTGTACCCATGCCTTCCTCGCGCATTATTTCATAGATGCGCTTAAAGGAAGCGGCTTTTGATGCATAGAGCACCTTGGCGTTGCCAGCAAAAGCCTCATTTACAGCGTCGAGATATGTGCGGCAACGCTCGCGAATGCGCGCTTCATCCATAAGATAAAGCGGTGTGCCATATTCTTTTGCAAGTGAGACTGTATCCTGGCCAGCAAAAAGAAGATGGCCATCAAAAGATACAGAGAGATTGCTACAAATCATACGTTTCTCCTTAAATTAAAGTACGTGTGCACGAAGTTCTTTACCAGAAAGCGGTGAGAGCTCAGCTGGTGCAATATCAAATACTGTGATGCATCCTGTCTCTCCTTTTGCATGTTTACGTGATACTGCTCTTGCAAAAGCAAGAAGTGCAGAACCAGTAAATTCTGGGTTTGAATCAAGTTTCAAACTGTATTCTATAACGTGAGTATGCTCACGGTTTATGCCTGTAACACCAGTTCTAATAACAGAACCGCCGTGTGGCAACTCACTGTGATTTGCCTTCATCTCCTCTGCTGAGATAAATGTTACTGTTGTATCATAGTCAGCAAAGTAGTTAGGCATTGTCTTAATTTCATTTTCTATTCTTGCTTTATCAGCGCCTTCTGCTGCTACTACGTAGCACTCACGAAGGTGCTTTTCTCTTGTTGTAAGCTCTGGATTTGAGCCAGCACGAACACGCTGCATAGCGTCCTCGATTGGCACTGTGTACTGACGTGCGTCTAAAACGCCCTCTATGCGGCGAATAGCGTCAGAATGACCTTGGCTTACACCACGGCCCCAAAACGTATAATCAGCGCCCTCAGGCAATATTGCGGACGCATAGAGCCTGCTTAGTGAGAACATGCCTGGGTCCCAACCTGCGGAAATCAAAGCCAAGTGTCCTGACTCCTTCGCCGCAGCATTTACATTGTCAAAATGTGATGGAATTGAAGCATGTGTATCAAAGCTATCAACTACGTTGAAATGCTCTGCAAGGGATGGCGTCATACGTGGCAAATCTGTTGCAGAACCGCCACAGATTATGAGTACATCTATTTTATCCTCAAAATCTATAACAGAACTAACTGGATAAACAGGTACACCAGTAAGTGTTGTTACACTTGCTGGGTCACGACGTGAGAACACGCCAACAAGTTCTGTATCTGGATTTTGTAATACGGCACACTCAATACCACGAGCGAGGTTGCCGTAACCATAAAGTGCTATTTTCATTATCTCACCTTAAAACTTAACCATATCTGTCATTTTATAGAGTCCTGCTGGTTTACCAACAAGGAAAGAAGCTGCAACAAGTGCACCCTCAGCAAAGAGTGCACGGCTGTGCGCCTCGTGCTTTAGAGTAATTGTTTCAGCACCAGTGCTGATAATCACTTCATGAATACCAACGATGTCACCAAGACGGATAGACTGAATACCAATCTCGTCCTCTGTGCGCTTCATCTGACCGCTTCTACCCATATTAGCTGTAGCTTGAGGTCTAGATTCTTTAATAGCGTTAAAGAGCGCTAGAGCGGTGCCTGAAGGCGCATCAATCTTGCGATTGTGGTGTGTTTCAACTATTTCAATGTTTGCATCTGGAAATACTGATGCAGTTTTCTTTGCCATTTCGCAAAGGAGTGCAATACCAATCGAATAGTTTCCTGCAAAGAAAACTGGTATAGACTTTGCTGCCGCATCAATTGCAGCAAGTTCGTCCTCTGTCTGGCCGGTTGTGGCAATGAGGAGTGGCAAGCCATTTGCTACCGCAAACTTTGTCATCTCCACTGTCATTGAGTGGTGCGAAAAGTCGACGATGATATCAACGTCCGCCTTTGCATCCGCAAATGACGTTGCGCATGGCACGCACTCGTCGCCTTTTGCAAACGGATCAACACCGGCCACAAGTTCGCAATCGAACTTGCCAGTATTAATCACATTTATAACATTTTGTCCCATATGGCCACAGAGGCCAACAAGTAATACTTTCATTTATATCACCTTAGATAAGGTTCTGTTCGCGCATTAAATCGAGAAGAACCTTTTCCTTGTCTTTGTTCATTGGAGTAAGTGGAAGGCGAAGTGCGTTTGCTCCATATCCCATAGCAGCACAAGCAGCCTTAACAGGGATTGGGTTTACTTCGCTAAAGAGTGCATTGATAAGTGGTAAAAGACCAAGCTGGAGATCCTGCGCCTTCTTCATGTCGCCACGCCAGAAAGCTTCACACATCTCAACTGTCTCTGCTGGCATGATATCAGAGAGTACTGAAATAACACCGCTACCACCGAGGGATAGTACAGGGAGAATCTGATCATCATTACCTGAATATACATCAATAATATCTCCACAGAGTGCGCAGAGTTCTGCTACCTGTGAGAGGTTACCACAAGCTTCCTTAACAGCAACGATGTTTGGAACATCCTGTGCAAGTCTAAGTACAGTTGCTGGGAGCAAGTTGCAACCAGTTCTGCCTGGTACGTTATAAAGGATACAAGGCTTGGTTGAATGCTCAGCGATAACCTTAAATGACTGATAAAGTCCCTCCTGTGTAGCCTTGTTGTAATAAGGTGTTACAAGGAGCATAGCATCAGCGCCGATTTCGCATGCATACTCTGTAAGTTGAATAGCATAAGCTGTGTCGTTAGAACCAGTACCTGCAATTACAGGAACACGTCCAGCAACCTTATCAACTGTGAACTTCATAGCTTCCTTGTGCTCAGCATCATCGAGTGTTGAGCCTTCACCAGTTGTACCTACAGATACAATAGCATTTACGCCCTGCTCAATCTGCCAATCGATAAGTCTGCCAAAGCTCTCATAGTCAATGGTGCCATCCTCGTTCATTGGTGTGATTATAGCTGTTGCTACACCTTTAAAAACTGTGTTCTTCATTTTCCTTACTCCTTTATAAAAAGAAAATTATTATGTAAATTAAATTGGGACAGTCACAAAAATGCAACTGTCCCTAAAATACATAATAATAAATATGCAATTCAAGGGATAGCTCTCCGCATTTCTGCGACAGCACCGTGGGTATTTCCCACACTGCCAGCAAGACACATGCCACCGTGTCCACTTCGGCACCCTCACCTTTCCTACGCAGCTTTGGCAGCCTTAAACCGTAGTACTAATCTTGGGTGCGCCTCTATCACGCTCGATATGTTAACACATCTATGTCTTTTTGTCAATCTTCTTAAAGACATTGACAAAATAGAATATTTGACTATATAATATAATAACTTGCTTGAAGGATCTAAGCATCCTTTAACTAATCCGCTGAGTGTTGGTAGCACTCAGCGGATTTTTTCATTTGTTTTTCCATTTATAATTTGGATTTTTTGAAACAAACTCATTATATCTTTCAATATAATCATTTAAACATAAATCATTAGATGTACCTGCCCAATCGTTAGGATTTGATTCCATAACTGCATCATCTTCCCAACCACAAACTGGACAAATATCAAAAGAATTCTCATCGCAAAAAGAATACTTTTTACAAACTGGACATACATGAGGCTTTTCTTCATCAATAAATGGTTTAAATTCATACGTAGGATTATCAGCAATGATTTTCTCATAATCTGCCTTATAGTCCTTAAGCGACAATTTATTTAAACCTACGGCTTCTGAATCCTCAACCTGAGAAGCATCATTTATCCAACCACAAAATCTACATTGTGGCTGTTTTTCTTCAGCAATATCTTCGTCTGTTAACTCAGAAAAATAGAATTTCCCACAAACAGGACATAACATTGGTTGATAGTTATTAAAATCTACCATTTTTTCATCTCCTTTTGCTTCTTGTAATATAAATACCCATCTTTAGGTTTAAAATATGTAACAACGATCCCCTTTTTTGTTATTATGGCGAACTCATTTGTTTTCTTGTTATATTTATATGTAGAACCTTTTTTATCGATAAAACTCACGCAATTTTTTCTATCAACGTTATTTGCAAAATTCACAGCATGTGCTCCATAAGATTTTGCACTATCAAAGCCCATTTGTTTACCATGCTCAGCAAAATGATGTGAAAGCGTATTGTTATTAAATCCTTTTGCCCATTGATAATTTATATGGCTAGTTGGTCGCCCTTTGCCATCGCTTCCGCGCGTATTACCATATCTGTTGCTAGCGCCCTTAGTTGACATGCTTTTTCACCTCCCTATTTCTCTGTGTAATCCACGGAGTGTAAGAGATGAACTCTGTCTTATCAGTAAAATCTTTAAAAGAATAGTCTTTAGTAGGACCATATACAACAACAGCAAATGGCGATAAGTTTTCGACAACTTGCTCTAAGAAACAATACCATTCACACATCTCAGGCTTTGTCTTAGTAAAGCCATGCGTACCAATTGCAATTATTGAATTCTTTGGTATTGCATCAAGAAATTCCGGCAAAAGTTCATCTATTCCACACCGAATGTTAGGAATCACATTAATACCATTTTTGCCAAAATAGTAAGTTAGCGAAAGATTATCATTCATCTGACTTTTTTGCTTTACAATTGGCATATCCGAATGCACACTAAAGTCAAAGCCAATAATTCCCGCTGTTCTCCGAAAAAAGTTAAGATACTTTTTAGGGTTACGCCTTACTCTTTCAAAAGTTGCATCAGGTGAATAAAAGCAAATGTATGTATCTCTTAAATCACCCTGAAAATTAATTGCCTTTTCAAATGGCATAATTTTTTGAGGCAGTTCCTTTGGAATCATATCTGATTCCAAGACTGGATATTCTTCCTCGTTTGTAAATTTCGCTCCTTCAACCAAAAATGCTTGAAAGGAGTCTGGTACACTAATTGGCTCAGTGTAAACGCCGTTTGATGTGATCATAAAATCACTCCTTAAAAATATATTTCTAAGGGTGATTTAATCAAACTTGCCTGAAGGATCAAAGCACCCATAGATTCAATTGTAATTACTAGCAGGTGTTGGTAGCACCCTTTAATAACGTTTTCGATATTTTGCCTCAGAATGGGATACGCCAAATTTTCTAACAATATCCCTTACAGGCATACCATTTGTCTCATCAAAAGGCATCATAACTTCACCACACAAAGCTTTAGCTTGCCATTCTGCGCTCCTATATCTAGGATAATTATCTGTAAATGCCCTTTCAAAATTAGGTCTTAGTCCTACAGAATATAAAAAAGCATGACACATTTCATGTACAATATGATCTCGATATGCACCTATACCACGAGCAGCACCTTTATATACAGACTCTTTAATAACAATTCTAAAACCGCCGTCGCTTAAAATTTCACATTTTGCAGGAACGGTAGGAGCCAGCTCATCATCTCCTACAATTTCATAGAATGAATTACGAAATACTATTGAAAAGTTTTCTAGCGCTTCAAGTACGGGAAACTTTTCACAAGGAGAAACACCAAACATATCTCTAAAAATTAAAGATAATTCTCTTAATTTCAAACGAGATACAGGATCCGTTAAATAGTCCACGTCAGTCCCCCTTTTTAGATAATATATCTATTATCCTATTAGCAGTTTCTTCATCAATATTATCAAATGATCTCTGAAGACAAACGGCCACTTCTCTTTGATAATTATTAGTATCGACCAAAGAAATTTTAACTTGGGTTTTAGACTGATCTATTGCATTTTTTAATTCAATTTGCTCAGCTTCGTCTAACTTATAATGTTCTACAATAATACCAAACCATTCAGCTGGAACGTTACGCTTTCCTGTTTCAACTGCGGATACGAAAGGTAATGCAACACCAAGCATACTTGAAGTGTCGGTCATTATCTCATGGTGTTCAATACGTTTTATCCTCATAAATTCTCCGTATTTCGTATAGCCCATTTATACCCCTCCTTTTTCTACATTTTAAATCGCATTAACCAATTTGTCAAGAATAAATTAATCATTTTTTGATTAAGCGGAAATTAAAAAGAATCGGGAGTTTCCTCCCGGTCCTGTTGCTTTAATCTTCTCCTTCAGAAAGTGCTTCTGTGATTGGTACCATAACCTTCTTGTCATAGCAGCTAAATACAGATGCAACCTTTTCATCAGATGGAGCCTTTGTAATAAAGCTTACGATTGGAACAATAATAAGTCCACCAATCATTGCAAATGCGCCACAGTTGATTGGGCTCTGAAGGATTGTTGGGAATGCACTCTTAAAGAGCATGTTTGCAAGCATAAGGAGTGAGCCCCAAGCAAAGCTTGTAAGGCAAGCTGCCTTTGTTGTGCCCTTCCAGTACAAGCTGTAAAGGAATGGCGCAAGGAATGAACCTGCAAGAGCACCCCAAGAAAGACCCATAAGCTGTGCGATAAATGCAACGTTTAACTTGTACTGCAAAACAGCGATAATAGCTGAGATGATAATAAATACAGCGATGAAAACTCTAATAATTGAGAGTTCTGTCTTTTCTGAAGCCTTCTTCTTATCAAGAATAAGTGGCTTAATAAAGTCAAGTGTAAGTGTTGAGCTAGATGTCAAAACAAGTGAAGACAAAGTTGACATTGAAGCTGACATTACAAGTATTAATGTAATACCAATAAGAAGTGGTGAAAGGTTTGAAAGCATCTTTGGAATGATTGCATCAAAACCTACTGTTGCAACATCAACTGGGAAAAGTCTAGCAAAACCGCCAAGGAAGTAACAACCACCAGCAACTACTACTGCAAAGATTGTTGATATTACTGTGCCCTTGTGAATTGACTTCTCGCTCTCAATAGCGTAGAACTTCTGAACCATCTGAGGAAGGCCCCATGTGCCAAGAGATGTAAGAATAATTACACCAAACAGGCTAACTGGATCCGGTCCAAAGAATGATGCGAATACGCCAGGAACATTTGATACTGTCTCGTCATTTACAAGTGCAAGAGCACCAACTGAGCCAAGGAAGCCACCATTAATCTTAAGTACTGATGCGATAATAGCAACGATACCTATGAGCATTATAATGCCCTGAATAAAGTCGTTGATTGCAGTTGCCATGTAACCACCTGCAATAACGTATACAGCAGTAAGTGCTGCCATAATAACGATACATACAGTGTAATCTACGCTAAATGCCATCTCGAAAAGACGAGAAAGACCATTGTAGAGAGATGCTGTGTATGGAATTAAGAATACGAAAATAATAAGAGATGCCAAAAGCTTCATTGATTTGCTATCAAATCTCTTCTCAAAGAACTGTGGCATTGTAGCACTATCAAGGTGCTGTGTCATAATTCTTGTCCTACGACCAAGGATTGTCCATGCAAGAAGTGAACCTATAAGTGCATTTCCAAGACCAATCCAGGTTGACGCCAAGCCAAATTTCCAGCCGAACTGTCCAGCGTAGCCTACAAAGATTACTGCTGAGAAATAAGATGTACCAAATGCAAATGCCGTAAGCCAAGGTCCTACTGAACGTCCACCTAGTACAAATCCATTAACGTCTGTAGAATGTTGACGGCAATAGAAGCCTATTCCTATCATTACTGCGAAATAAACTACTAACAAGATGATTTTAATTGCCATTTTTCATTCCTCTTTCCTATGCACTTTAGTGCTTTAAAGTTTTAACGCTTTAAACTTTAACACATAAAAGCGCTAAAGTCAACACCTATTTATAATAAATTTTGAATATTTTTGCGTTTATTTTTCAGTCCCCTGTAGAGCACGCATTTGCTGTTAACCTATCGGTGTACAGCCGCGCTTATTTTAAGGGTACATAACAGATAATCTAACGTATTTTAGCCAAAAAACCGTCCACAGGAAGCTTTTTTGACTAAAACCGACTGAGAGCTCAGTCCCCTGTAGAGCACGCATTTGCTGTTAACCTATCGGTGTACACAGTTTGAGCCTTTGGATGCAAAAAAATAACCACCCTTTTGGGTGGTTACTTTTTTGGCGCCCCAAACAGGACTCGAACCTGTGACACCGCGGTTAACAGCCGCGTGCTCTACCGACTGAGCTATTAGGGCATAATAAATGTCGGCATCGACCTATCTTCCCGGGAGGCTGCCCTCCAATTATTTTCGGCACTGCTGAGCTTAACTACCGTGTTCGGGATGGGAACGGGTGGACCCTCAGCGTTATAGACACCGACTATTTTTATAGTGGTGACCCGTAGCGGATTCGAACCGCTGTTGCCGGCGTGAGAGGCCGGAGTCTTAGGCCACTTGACCAACGGGCCACATGACCCAAAAAGCGATTCATCGCGCCTTTCGGGCGTGGTACACCATCAGGGACTCGAACCCTGGACACCCTGATTAAGAGTCAGGTGCTCTACCAACTGAGCTAATGGTGCATATGTTTTAAAAGTACAAAAAAATATTGCACCTTCAAAACTGAACAAAGAACACTAAGGGTAAGTGCACAAGCAATTCCTGTTTGTATAGACAAGCCCTCGACCTATTAGTACAGTTTAGCTGAATGTGTCACCACACTTACACTTACTGCCTATCAACCTTGTAG
>JAZRVV010000026.1:0-2381 GCA_045599345.1 Acutalibacteraceae bacterium | reverse complement strand
TGATAATGTCCTAATATACCACAAGGGAAAATGTCCCAAAGTGGTATTATACTTCCATCAAGAGATGGAGGTGACTATTATCAGAAAGGTAGAACTATCAATGGATGAACAAAAGAAATATGAAGTAATTAAGTCATTAGCAGATCACCCAAAACCAAACAAGCAAAGAGCTGCTATTACCCTTGATTGTACTGTAAGACACATCAACCGTATGCTTAAAGGCTACAAAGAATACGGTAAAGAATATTTTATTCACGGTAACAGAGGCAGAAAACCTGCCAACACCATTCCTGATGAAACTCGTAATCTTATTGTCGATTTATATCGCACAAAATATTGTGATGCCAACTTTGAACACTTCACTGAGTTATTAGGAAAGCTTGAAGATATTCACGTCTCTGCATCTGCAGTTATGTCTATTCTTGAAGCACAGTATATTCTCTCACCTAAAGTTACAAAGGCTAAAAAGAAGAGAATCAAAGAACAACTACAAGTTGAAAAGGAAACTGCTAAAACACAGAAAGAAGCTGATCAGATACAGACGAATCTTGTGGCTGTTGAGGACGCCCATTCTCGTCGCCCTAGAGCCGCTTATTTCGGTGAGCTTGAGCAGATGGACGCTTCTCCATATGAATGGGTTCCTGGTCAAATATGGCACTTACATTTAGCTATTGATGATGCTTCCGGAAGAATTACCGGCGGATACTTTGACACACAGGAAACCTTAGATGCCTATTATCATGTATTTCATCAGATACTTACAACTTATGGTATTCCCTACAAGTTTTTTACTGACCGCCGAACCGTTTTTACCTACAAAAAGAAAAACTCCCCATCTATTGATGAGGATACCTATACACAGTTCTCTTACGCCTGTAAGCAGCTCGGCGTGGAACTTGAATCAAGTAGCATACCTCAGGCGAAAGGTCGCGTGGAACGCTTAAATCAGACGCTACAGTCGCGCCTGCCAATCGAATTAAGACTTGCAGGCATAACGACCATAGACGCTGCCAATGAATTCCTGAACTCCTACATAAAGGAATTCAATGAGAAGTTCTCGCTTCCCATTAATGGTATCAAGTCTGTGTTCGTAGAGCAACCAGAAAATGAAAAAATTAACCTGATTCTTGCAGTTTTATGCGAAAGAACTGTAGATACCGGTCACTGTTTAAGACATTCCAATAAATACTATCGCATGCTCGATGGCAATGGGAATCAGGTTCACTATCGAAAAGGAACCAAAGTAATGTTTATCCAGGCCTTTGATAGTCGTAAATACTGCTGTGTTAATGACAAAGACATCTACGCGTTAGAAGAAATACCAACGCATGAAGCAAAATCAAAAGATTTAGACATAGACTATACTCACCCAAAACCAAAGAAGACCTACATTCCTCCAATGAATCATCCTTGGCGCCGTAGTCACTTTGGTAAGTTTGTAAGACAACAGGAACACCACTGGAATGATGAAGACACAAAAATCGCCTAACATACATGTATTGGCAGAGCCTACAAAGCCAAAATAGCCCCAGCTAAAAAGCCGGGGCTGATGTTTAAATTATTTTGGGACATTTTCAAAAATGCTTGACATAAAAAAATAGGGAACTTATTTTTCATTATCACTACAATAAGTTCCCTATTTATATTTTTTTACATGCGACTTAGTAAAGTTTTGCGCCGGCAGGAATTTTGTTATCAACCATAAGAAGATTTAATCTTTCTTCGCCTTCTTCATGATGAATTGCGCTGATAATCATTCCGCATGAATCGATTCCCATCATTTTTCTTGGTGGTAAATTTGTAATCGCAATAAGCGTCTTACCAATTAATTGTTCTGGTTCATAAAATTCATGAATGCCGCTTAAGATAACTCTTGGTTCATCCGTTCCGTCATTCAAAACAAACTTTAAGAGTTTCTTTGATTTTGGAACAGCTTCACATTCTAAAACTTTAACTGCTCTAAAGTCGCTCTTAGCAAATGTATCGAAATCAACAAAGTCTGCAAACAATGGCTCAATTTCAACTTTGCTAAAATCTATTGTCTGCTCACATGTGCATGTAGCTGGGTTATCCTGGGCTACGGAAGCATCTTTTTTATCTGAATCAAGGCTCTTCATTGTCGGGAATAAAAGTACGTCTCTTATTGCCTGTGAATCTGTAAGAAGCATAACGAGTCTATCAATTCCATAGCCAATACCGCCTGTTGGTGGCATACCGATTTCCAATGCATTAAGGAAATCTTCATCCGTTGTGTTTGCTTCTTCATCGCCTGCTGCGAGAGCGGCTTCCTGTGCCTTAAATCTCTCTCTTTGATCGATTGGGTCATTAAGTTCTGAATATGCGTTACACATTTCCCAACCATTAATGAAAAGTTCGAAACG
>JAZRVV010000025.1:0-29246 GCA_045599345.1 Acutalibacteraceae bacterium | reverse complement strand
CAGGGCGTTGCAGGTCTTGTAAAGTCTCTGGCTGAGGTTGGTGCAAAGGATAATCAGTAATAAAAGAAAGTATGTAATAAAACAGGGCGTGTGTTTTTTGATATGATCCTCCTAAAGTAGACAAGGTAAATAACCAAATCTACTTTAGGAGGATTTTTTATGTCAAGAAGAGTGAAATATTCACCCGAAGAAAAAATCGAAATAGTTAAAGAATACCTATCAGGACAATCATCATTAAAGGAAATAGGTTCAAGGTATGGATGTACAAATACAAACGGTTATCCTGGATGGTTTCTTAGATGGATAGCTTTGTATAAAGCACATGGGGAATCTGCCTTTTATCGCAATGGAAATTCATGCTATTCAAAAGAGTTTAAGACAATGGTTGTTGAAGAGTATATTTCTGGAATAGCCTCGGCTACAGATCTTGCTGCAAAATATAAAATAAGTAGCGAATCGGTTTTATTAAAGTGGGTAGGTTTGTATAATGCTAATAGAGAACTTAGGGAATATAACCCCCAAAGGGAGGTCTATATGGCAGAAGCAAGAAGAAAAACCACTATCGAAGAACGCAAAGTAATCGTTGAATACTGCATAGCTCATAATAGGGATTATAAAGGCACCGCCAGCTTGTATGATGTCTCATACAGCCAAATCTATTCATGGGTAAGGAAATATGATGTCGCTGGATATGAAGGATTATCAGACAAACGAGGTCATCATAAAGCCGATGATGAAGTAGATGAATTGGAACGTCTTCGAAGAGAAAATAAGCGGCTCAAACGTCAATTAGAAGAAAATGACATGTTAGTACAACTGTTAAAAAAAGTGAAAGAATTCGAAAGGATGTGAGGCTTGGCAAACAACGCTATGAATCAAAGTATATGACTATCAAATACTTTTATGAAAACAATAACTGGAGTATTAACTGGATGTGTAGACAGTTATCAGTTTCTAGAGCTGCTTATTATAAATGGTTACATAGAGATATACCTATTCAGGAACAAGAAAACATGGAGCTAGCTAATCTTATTAAAGAGTATGATGAGCGTTTCAGTCATATATTAGGTTATCGAAGGATGACCTCTTGGATTAATCATTTTAATCATACGAATTACAGCAAAAAGCGTGTTCATAGGATTATGAAGAAGTTAAATATTCATTCTGTTATCAGAAAGAAAAAGAAGAAATATATGTCTTCAACTCCGCAAGCAGTTGCAGAGAATATCTTACATAGAGACTTTTATGCGACGGCACCAAATCAAAAATGGGCAACAGATGTAACTGAATTCAAAGTCCCTGGTGAGAAGAAGAAACTATATTTAAGCGCCATCATTGATTTATATGACCGCTATCCAGTTTCATACGTAATAAGTTGTAGAAATGATAATAGATTAGTATTTAAAACATTCGACAAAGCCATTACAGCCAATCCAGATGCTAAACCTATCTTTCATAGTGATAGAGGTTTTCAATATACCAGCAAAATATTTCAAAGAAAACTTGCTAACCAGGAAATGCAGCAATCAATGTCCAGAGTAGGTCACTGCATTGATAATGGACCAACAGAAGGCTTATGGGGAATCATTAAATCTGAAATGTATGCAATGTATGAAATTACAAATGAAGAATCTCTTAGATTTGCAATCAAAGATTATCTAAGATTTTATACAGAAGATCGAATGCAAGAACGATACGGCTTCAAAACTCCACTTGAAGTAAGAACGGAGGCTTTATCATCTATAAATCCTACAGAATATCCTATTTCAGAAAATAAACGAATTAAGAAATACAAAGAAAAATGGTGCGCATAAAAAATGACCATACCTCTTACGAAGTATGGTCATTCACTAAACACTTATTTTAGATATTTAACCTGTCTACTTGACAGAGGGCATATCAAAAAGCCTCGCTTCAATTTTTATTTCTTCGTTACAGTAATTGTATATGTTGTAAGTGTTTCTCTCTTTGTTTCCGTTTTAAATCCATTTTTAACTTCATAAACATGTTCAACTTTTACAACCACTGTATTTGTGCCTTGTGACCATTTAATTGCACTACTATTTGAAACTTCTTTACCATTATTTGTAATGCTAATTGATATTTCATCAGACTTATAATCATTTGTTACATACGTTGCAGTGATAACATTTTTTTCGCTCGTTGTTTCTGCTGTGTATGTTTTTTGATTAGTACTGAATGCTGGACTTAACTCTACGTCATTAATTGTAATCTTCGAATTAGTTACGCCTGAATTATCGGCTGGTAAAGCTGTCCAGTTTACATCTGATGTTGTATCTAGGATTCCCCACAAAGCAGAGCTTGAAAGTTTACGATTGTTAATATCACTTTGCAATGCTGTTGAGTTCTCCCATTGGTCTCCTGTGCGGAATTCAACGTTTAGCAAGAATGGTGTGTCTTTATCAGAAAAGATTGTTTTGCTATCTTTCCACACAGAAAGACGAGTTGTGTTTTGTGGAAGATAATACCAAGTGCCTCTGCCGCTATGATATACCATGCTCGCACTGTTATATGACCTAATATCACTATCCGTACTATTTACTTTAATCTGACCAGTTGCACCTAATGAAAGAATTGCATCAGGTGAAATGATGATACCACCATCACCTTCAGACGTGGATACACCTGTCAAATCTGATTTTACATTATCAGGATTAAATATTCCGTAAATCCAATTTTGAACTCCTAAAATCAAATTATTTAGCAATCCTGTTGTGCCACTATTAATAGCAAACCAAGAATTCCAATCGACACCATACAAAACCCAGTCTTGATACTGATGAAGGTATGGGGTGTAGAAATCAATTGTCTTTTCGTCACTCTTTATTTTGCCCAATATATATTCTGCTTGATTATAAGCAAGATACTTTAAATCCCAATCTTTTGATAGTAAGTGCAGAGTTTTTCCATTTGCGATTGCGACACTATCTTTGTTAAGTGATTCATCTTCATGCTTAGTATCATTTGCTTTCAAATAGAAACAATAATATGCATATTGATAAGATCCTTCGTCATTGTAATAATACCATCCTTCTGGAATGTCTTTGTTGGCTGTAAACAGTCTCCAATTAATTTCTCCTGTGTAAAAACCAGAAGTTGCTTTAGTTGAAGATGATGTTGTTGTTAAGTCTGCATAATCAAGAATACTTTCAATTCCCAAATTTGATATTACTGTATTTGAAGATAAGTATTTTGCTTTTTCAATGTCGCTTAAATCACCATATGCTTCTGATACAGACCATCCATATGCTGAACCAACCACTTCACTACTTTTGGTAATGCTTCGATTGGTATTTGAATAACTTCCATTCCAAGTGAATTTATCCTTTCCAAAATGGGAATCTTTAGAGTGCGTCGTAGCCATTGTAAAGTGATCAACAGAAATATTATTAAACTTTATCTGCTTATCCGTTGGAATATCTAAAGAAGTAACAATTGTTGCAGTTGAAGAATCAAAACCATTATCTAATTTAAATATCGAAGAAACTGCCCAATTATCCTTATCGTATGTAGCACTTTCGTTTTCATAGTACTCAACTGTCTTTGATACGGTATCGATAAGCTTTGACTTTGTGGAATCCGCTTTTATTTCTGTTGCAATTCCATATTTGTCATCTGTATTATCGTTAAAATAACCTAAGATAACCATCTTGTTTTGCTTATTTGTACTTGTCGGGATTCCATATACACCAAGAGTAGATGAGCCAAAGAAATCTTCAGGATTATCAAATGATGGGTATTCATCTTTTGTTACTTTATTATTGCCATCTGCATCGTAATTTGACAAAAGGAATCCTGCATAAAGTTCTTCCTTTGTAGCTACAACACCATAGTATGGATTATCATTATTGTTTTTTGCATATTGCTTATTAACTTGTGGATTTGTAGCTGTTGGGAATGCTGCTGTTGGTGTAAATTTAAGCAAATCATATATTTGCTTTTGATAATATGTGCGCAAATTAACATATTTACCTTCGGCATTCTTTTCTTCGCCATATACTGTATTCATATTTTTGCCAGGTACATACATTTCATGCTGTACGCCACCAAAAACTTGATTTTGATAATCAGAAATAGCCGACTCTAAATCTGTTTTTGAAATACGATTTTGATTGGTGTTATCATACTGATTTATCGTATTCATATAGTCAGTACAAATTGGATTTAATTTATCATAGTATTCTTTTAAGATTTTGTTATATTGAGCCATAAAGTTAGCTGCTTTGTATTCAACAGACCATGCAGAATCTCCACCAGCCCAAAGTTCTTCTTTTGCTGAGAAAGAAAGAATCTGGTTAAAAGCTGATGCTGCTGAGTTTACAATACTGTTGCCGTTTGAGCCGCCAATTAAAGCTAAGTTAACGCAACGAATAATTGAAGATCTCTGATATACACGCTTGCCTTCTCTAAACACATTTACAGTTAATCTAACGTGTCGACCATCACTTCCGTATTGGTCAACAGAATATTGAATGGTTCTTCCGCCATAAAAGCCATCATCATATATTGATAAAACTTCGTCACCTTTTCTGTATTTAATTATACCGGATTTGGTTTCTGAATCAGTTTCTTCAATTGACAATGATTGGTTTAATTTCCTATCATCTTCATCAACAATTTGCAAATGTGTTGTGTACTTTAGCATTTTTTCCATAAGTGTGTATACGGTATTGCCTACTTGCTTATCCAAAACACTTTTTGATGTAGAAATAAAAATATTGTTTGAAGAAATAATTATTCCCATTGTTGAAGTAACAAGAATACTAAGTATTACAAGGGAAATGACCATTTCAACAAGGGTCATACCGAGTTTGCTATTTTTATAGTTATACATAGTCACTCTTCCTTTCACATACTTAGTTTGCAGATATTAATTGTCCGCTGTTAGTTGGTAAAAATTCTTTGTATTTTAAGTTTGTAGATTTTGTTTCCTTAGCTTCTACAAATATTCCTGTAACATCTTTTACCAAAAAAGAGGAAGCCTTTTTAAAATCAGAAGTCGATGTACTTCTCTTCCATACTTCGCAATTTAAGGTGATTGCCTCTGCGTTTTCTGAAAACATTACCAATTCATCTGTGTTTACTGATACTTCAATATTCGCATCAGAACTTTCGATTGGCTCTTGTAGCTCTATTGAAGAAGCAACAGCAGAGTTCGCGTTTTTATAAATGTTTCCACGATATATCAAATTTGATACAGTTGAAAAACTGTTAACTAGCATTATTCCAGCAATTCCAAGTATGACAATCGAAATAACTATTTCTACTAAGGTTACACCTTTATTGTTTAACTTTATCATAAAAGTACCTCCTTAGTCTGAATAGTTAATTACGGTCCAATACTCAGCAACTTTTTGCTTAGCTACTTGAGAACCATTTGTAGATGTGTAAATAATACTTACATCACCACTTACTTCGAGGTTATCACATTCGATGGCACCAATGAATGTCATTGGAACATTACCATAGCCATTTCCTTCACCTTTAAGTTTTACTGTTGAGCCTTCCATTCCATATATTGTGTAGAAATATGTTTGGTTAGCTGGAGTGAATTCTTTATCACCACCAAGGACAGGATCAGTTCCTTGAATGTGAGGTGTTCCTGTGCCGAGCTCAATAGTAGCATTTTTTCCAAGATATACAATTACGCATGAACAGCTCTTGGTGATGCCTGTCCAATTTGCAACAATTGAATCTATAGAATTTGTGATTCGTTCTGATAACTTGTTTAGTGGAGTTTCAAGATCAGGAGCTTGGCCATACTTAATACGAACATATAAGCCATCTTCTACAAGTAGATATGTGAGCGGAGTAACTTTATCTCCATATGTATTTCCGCTAGTGGTGTCAAATGCTATATATGAAATATCTTTTACAGTAAATCCATATTTATCAATAACAGTTCCGAAAAGATATTCAAATAGTTGTGATAAAGCAGGAGCATTTATGCCATCAACTAAAACTCTCATAGAGTTTGAAAGAGAGAGTAATTCAATGTACTGCGTTGTAAGAGCATCATCAGTAGTTTTGGTAATTGCCAAATCTTCTACATTGTTATCTGACATAATAGTACCAACTTTTGTCATCCAACTTGGTGTTAATTCATCTATTGCACCTATTAAATAAGTAGCACCACTATTTAATAAGTTAGAAGGCGCACCAAAAGTAGCTGGAACATAGAAGTCTTTCATTACTATTGTAGGAATTGAGAACACACCTAATGCTCTCTTTAATTCAACTGTAGGTACTTGGTATGTTTTACCATCTACATAAGAGTTCTTTGTATTGTTACAATATTCTAATGTTGTATGAGAAAGATTTTTAAGAACATTTGTAATATTTGTTGAATAATTACCGTTTGTTTCAGATACTTCAAGAGTCTTATTTGAAATAATAAACTGATTTGCATTCCAAATCTTTCTTCTAAGTTTTGAGGCCGTGAAATTAGTTGTATCGTTAAATTTGAATCCTGCAACTTTCATATTGTTTCCGATTGTTGCGTCACCTTGAGTAACTAAATTGCCGTTAATAACAATGTTACTGTCACCTAATATCTGTACAGGGTGAGCTTCCTTGTTCACATCAGCAGTTTTTACAGTTGTATCAAACTTCTTTGCAACGCCGCCATATTTTGACTGTAAAAGTTCATCGTTTCTTGCAGTATAGAAATATAAATCCGTACCTTCTGCTAATTCAAAGTTTGAATTATTAAGTACTAAACTCTTTATTGCAATACCGCCGAAATATACTGGCTGACGAGCAATTTTGGCTGTCATATGGTAATCTTGATCAACATATGTTGAATCAACCGTAACGATTACTTTTTCAGCCTGCTTATCTTTATCGCTTTCATCATATTTGATTTCAGCTGTAGCAGTGCCCATACCTTCAAAATTGAAATCTGTTACTTTGATAACTTCATTCTTGTTTGTAGGCAAGAGAGGAATAGAAGAATCTCCGTATGTTCCATTTGAAGTTCTTTCTTGTTCTTCTGAAGCAAATTCTTCAAGAATAGCATTCATAGCGGATCTAGCAGTGAAATAAGCCTGCTGACGCTTGACAGTACGTATTGTATATGAGAAATATGCATATGACGCTGTCATAAGCGATCCTAAGAGTATGGTTATAATAACAGTCATAAGCACGCACCAAAGTAGTGCAGAACCTTTGTTGTTATTAATTGTTTTCAATTTCATTTGAAACGACCTCCTTAAGTGGGAGAATGATAAGGGACTGACCAATCCCTTTTGTGCCAACTTGATAATTGTTCGCTTTTATTTTGTACAAGTTGTACATTTTTGTCTTGTGTTTAATACAAAACAATGATTTTGCCTAATGGCTATATTTATATATTGTATAGAGTCACTCCACCCTACACAATCATTATATACTAGTTTAATGCATTTGTAAACAATTTATTAACAACTTTTTAAAATGTTCACAAATTAGTAGGGTTAATATTCAATTATTAAATCCTTGTGGGGAGCAGGCACGCCTGCTCCCCCATTTCGTTTTACTTAAGGATTAAGCAAAAGTATCAGACAATACCATTGTAAATACTGCTGATACAGTTGTATTTTCGCCAGAATCAGCGAAACTTACCTGCTGAAGGAATGTGCCTTCAGTTGTGTTGAGTTTATCAACAAAAGATACGATTTGATCCTTTGAACCAAATACGCTTACATTAATGTCAGCTAATTTAACTGTTCCGTCAGATACACCACCAGAACCAGCACCATCTGTTACTGCATACTGTGATACAGAAGCTGTTGAAACATTATTAACTGAAAAACTTGTTGTTTGAAGACCGCAAGAAGAAATAAATTCAACTACTTCGTCATGAATCTTATCATTTGTAAGATCACCGTAAACGCGAGCAGATGTTGAAGCATATTCTTTCTTTGCGTTCTCAAGATTTGTCTTATAAGTAGGAAGTGAGTTGATTTCTGTCTGCATTTCCTTCTTTGTTGCTGAAAGTTCAGCATTCTTTGCTCTTGCTTCCTGGAGGCCTGTAAATGCTGGTCTAATACCAAGGAAACATAAACCAAAAATAAGGAGAGCAATAGCAGCTATGATTATAGTATTCTTATCTTTTTCTGACATTGTAATCTCCCCTTTCTTAACCTTCTTCAGCTGGAGCAGCTGCGTCATTTTCTACAGTTTCTTCTGCCTGAGCCTGAGCATCAGCATCAACTTCTGGAACATCAGCCTTCTTATCGCCTAAGCATACGCATGAAATCTGGAATGAATATCCACCTTCACCAGAACCAGAGAATCCTGTGTAAGTAACATTATCAAACAAACCAAGTTTTTCAAGATCTCTTACAAACTGTGAAATACCAGTTGTTGCTGGAGAAATTGCTTTTGATGAACAAGACATTGAAATAATTCCAGTCATATTAGAATAGCCATAGTTAGAAATTGTAACACCGTTATTTGTAGCTGTATTAGCTATTGCTGTGAAGAAATCCTTTCCTACGTTTGGATAACTATCAATAGCAGCGATGCAAGATTCAATGTTAGCTTTCTGTGTATTAACTTGATCAGTTTCATCCTTTGTAGCCTTAGCTTCATTGTAAGAAGCTGTGTTCTGTGGATCATTAATGTACTTTTCAAGTGATTTGTTGCGAGCCTTGAAACCAATGAGTACTACTTCAAGGAGTACAAAGATTGCAAGTACAACTACTGCAACAGCAATCAATGGTTTGAGGATCTTAGCAAGGTCAAGATTCTTCTTCTTGCCTTCTACTACGAGACTGTACTGCTCGAGGAAGTTCATCTGGTTAGGCTCAAGAGCCTTCTGTTGCTTTTTGTTTGACTTTGCTTTCTTGTCTGCCTTAGGAGCAGGTGCTTCAGCGTTTGCGTCAGCTGCTACTGGAGCTGTCTGCTCAGCAGCTGCATCTTTTTTCTTAAATAAATCAGCCATTAATCACACGCTCCTTTCTTAAAGCATATTGCCTAAAGCATAAGTATAGTCAGCCATAAGGAATGCTGCCTTATTCTTATCCTTTGTGCAAGTGATGTTATCACAAGCTGGAAGAGTTGATACTGGGCAACCGAGCATAGCTGAAATCTTTGGACAAAGGTCAGCCTCTGACTCTACCATGCCACAGATATAAACTGCCTTAACTGGCTTCTGTGAGTTTTCTGAACGTGCGAACTGAATAAGTGATGAAAGTGCACGAACGATTTCCATACGTGAAGCCTCAGAACCTCTTGCCTCAATAAGACGGCTACGGCTAGCGAAGCTGTAGATGCCATCAATATAGAGAACTGATGTGAGGTTGGCTGGATCAAGGTTAACAACGATTTCTGTATCGTTAGCTGTTGCTGGGTTAGCCTTGATAAGAGCTATCTCTGCATTGATGCCTGTGTTGATTCTGTTGAGCTCGATTCCGCATCCCTTGAATACACGGATGTAAGAAGCAACGAGTTCCTTACCAACAGCATTAGCAAAGAGTAATGGTTCGCCCTTGCTACCATCCTCGAGTACTGTGTAATCAAAGAGGAAGTTTGCAAATCCTTCAACATCTCTGAATTCATCCTGAACAATATTTGGAATAGAGTTCTTTGGAAGAATAGGACATGAAACCTTCTTGTTAAGGATAGTACCAGAATCGATTACCAAAGAAACATTGCTCTTTGGAAGGTTGTACTTATCCCAAAGTTTTTGAATGCTTTCCTTTACGCCAAGTTCGTCTGACATAACGCCGTTAACGATTGCCTTTTCAGGAAGAGTTACATACATACAAGCTTTAACATCAAGCTTACCCTTTTTATCAAGGTCACCTGTGAGTACTTGTATCTTTTCGTTTGAAATATAAACGGAAGTAATCATAAGTTTACTTTTCCCTCCTATCTATTCTATTAGACACCGGCTGTTGCATCGATACCATCGTACATACCGTACATAGGGACGATAACGCCGATAAGAACGCCACCAACGAGTACAGCCATTACAACAAGCATTACTGGCTCAATAAGTGCTGTAAGACGTCCTGTTGCTTGCTCCGATTCATATTCGAACTGCTCTGCAGTTGAATTGAGCATTTCATCAAGTTTACCAGTTTCCTCACCGATAAGGATTGTTGCAGCAAGTTTAGAATCAAATCCATCAACCTTCTGAATTACTTCTGAAACTGTTGCACCACCCTTAACTTCCTTAACAAGGTCAACTACCTGTCCCTCGATATATGTATTACCTACTGTGCCAGCTGCAATTGTCAAGCAGTCAACAAGCGGAATACCTGATGCATAGAGTGAAGATATCGTTCTAGCAAAACGTGATGTGTAAATGATTTTCATAAGAGGTCCGACTTTTGGAAGTCTCAACTTCATTATATCCTTCCAAAGTACAAACTCAGCATTTGTGTTTGCAATTCTAAATCCGACAATAATCGCAACAATTATTGGAACGTAAATAAACCACTTCTTAGTGATGAAGTTTGAAAGACCTACCATAATCTTGGTGATTACTGGAAGTTCCATATCCATTGATTCATATGTTTCAAAGAATGTTGGAAGTACAACAGCAAAGAGGATGATAATTACCGCAATAATGATAACAATCAAAATCTTTGGATAAGTTGTAGCACTCTTAATCTGGGAATTAAGGCGTTCTTCCTTGTCATAATGCTCTGCCATTCTCATAAGAGTTTGGTCCATATTACCAGAAGCCTCGCCGGCCTTGATCATATTGATGAGCATCTTAGGGAAGGTACCACCCTGATCTTCCATTGCCTCAGAAAGAGACATACCAGATTTAAGAGAGTTGTAGAGGTCATCATAGACACTCTTGATACCCTTGTCTATACCATCACGGTTACGGATGATATCAACTGCTCTTACGATAACTACACCAGAGCCAACCATTGTACCAATCTGACGACACATATCTGACAGGTCAGTTGATTTAAGCTTTGACTTGGTTAGGGTCTTAGCTCCACCCTTAACCTTGTAGTCAGAAACGTAAAGGTCCATTTCCCTTAGACGTTCCGCAAGTCTCTGAGGGTTGTCTGCCTCAAGCGTTCCGCTTTTTTTCGTTCCGTCAAGCGTTACCGCATTGTATGAGTATACAGGCACGTTACCACTCCTTTACTAATATAATATGCGCGCGCGTAATAAAAAAACGCGCAAAGTTTCCTTTGCTAAAAGAATGCTCTAATGATAACGAGACAAGTCCCGTTATCACATAAGCAAACATTTCACAATGCCCCGGAAACAAAGCATAGTGAATGTGTTGAGACATTCTGAAATGTTTGCCTACTTCAGAAACATCCCCAAATAAAACGAAATAATTTGTGTTGAATACAGATACGATACAACAATACCGAAACTAAGATACGGACCAAAGGCAAATGGCATCTTCATAGCTGCACTCATACCCTCTTTGAAAGAAGGTACTGTTTTCTTGATAATTGCCACAAGGGCATAAACCAAGACATAGATGCAATAAAATGCAGCGGCAAAAATACCAACAAAAAACGCACAAAGTGTTGCTTTCCATCCAAGAAGGAGTCCAGCAGCAGCCATGAGCTTAATGTCGCCTCCGCCAAAACCACCTGTTATTACAGCCAAAATGTACATTGGTAAGCTAATAACCAAGAAACCGATTGCACGATCAAGTAATGATACTTCAATCAATCCAAAAGATGGGTCAAACCAAATGCTTGCAATGGCAGCAATAAAGATAGCAATGTGAAATCCGTTTGGTATTTCCATAGTCTCCTGATCAATTATTGATAAGGTTACAAGAACAGAAATGATATAAAAGAGAAGTAAAGCATTAATAGTAATACCAAGTTTCCACACACTAAAAAGTGCAGTTAAACCTCCCACAAGTTCCATCAAAGGATACCTGAAGGAAATCTTCTCTTTACAGTATCGACATTTTCCACGTAAAAATATCCAACTAAAAAATGGCACTAAGTCTAATGCACTTAAATCATGATTACACTTAGGGCAATGTGATCTACCTTTTGTAAAAGATTCCTTGATAGGAACACGCATAGTGATAACATTATAAAAACTACCAATGCAGGCACCCATCATAAAAATCAAAAACAAAAATAAGATCAAAGCGACTTTTTCTGGCATTGTAAATTCCTCTCTTAATTAGTCGAATTGGGCGGACCAAAGGGTCCGCCCTTTTCTTCTAAACAGCCTCATGTTGTTGGCACAATAGCATGAGGCTTAAAATTAATCAAACAGACATCAAATAAATCTTATTATTTGTCTGCAACATCTCCCCATGATGTACCGTTAAAAGTAACAGTGTACTTATCATTTGCAACAGTAAAAGATGTCATCTTATTACCATTGCAAGTAAACGTTACTTGATAATCTGTAGGAATGTTTGTATTAGCTGTTTCATTAATGTCAGTCCAACCAGAAATGTCAGCCTCTGATTCGAACTTTGTCTCATAGTTTTCTGTGATATAAGCTGTTGTTGAGGTCTTAATCTCATTTGCAGCTTCAAGGAAAGTCTTCTTGTGAGCCTTGTCAATCCATGCTGTAAGTGATGGAACGAGCATTGCTGCAAGAATAGCAATAATAACGATTACGATTACGATTTCAATAAGTGTGAAACCTTTGTTGTTTAACTTCTTCATAAGAGTGTGTACTCCCTTCAAAATAAAAAATATTTAACGAATTTAAACAATGCCTTTTATTTAGAGCTCACGCTGTGCCTCGCAAGCTAAAGTCCTTGTTTTGTCCAAATTCATATTTGGCACAACCATATAATATATTATGCACGGTCAAATTTCAAGTACTTTTTACTATTTTTTTACAATTTTTTTGCTTTTTTTAGCAAAAAGCACCAAAATTTACAAAGCGTTTAAATACAAAATAGCGCCACTATAATGTGGCGCTATATAACTGAGTTATTCATAACTCCATGTCTTACCATTTGATGTTGCCGTATGACCGCCAGAAGAATAAACAAATTCTGTTAATTTACCAGACACATATGTAAATTTAACATAGCCGTCTGCATTTTCGTCTGTAGTCTGCAAAGATTTATTGGCAGCATCTGAAGCATTTTCCCAAAACTTTTCATCAATTTCAGTAATATTAGCAGAAGTAACATTGGCAACAGGAAGACCTTCCTTATCACCTTGTGTCACTTGGGCCATAACAACCTTTTGAACAGAGTCTGCCTCAGACTTTAAAGTAGCCAATTTAGCTTTATCAACCCACTTAATAAGGTTCGGCACCAGTATTGCAGCCAATATTGCTATTATAACAATTACGATTACCACTTCTATAAGAGTAAAACCGTGCTTACCTTTTAACTTATTTACCATATTTACGCCACCTTTATAGCATGTATACAATATATTGTATACTCATCTCTCCGACAAGTCAAGAATATTACTCTTTTTCAAAGCACCATTTGATACTAGACTCATCAATTTCTCTAAACGCTGAACTAAAGCACATACCCAATACTAAATAATAATACGGTGCCGTATAAAACATAGTCACACCAAAAAATGCAGATATCAAATATGCCACAACACAGAATGCAGCTAGTTTTTGTGTGTTTCCTATTGTTTGTTTTTTCTTTATTAACCTTGTCACACCAGCAAATAACATAGATAAATATATTACTAATCCAACAAAGCCAAATTGCATCGCTATTTGAAGAAACATGTTATGAGCACTTAAAAAAGCGTTTACTGCGCCTATACCAAAAATAGGATTTTGTTTTGCTATCTCTAGTGAAAGGCTCCAAAGTAGGCCCCTACCAGTACCTACACTTTCTATTGTTTCACCTGTATATTCTTGTCCAAAAAGTATAGTTTTAATATTTGTAAAAAGTCCGCTATAATTTACAAAAACATTATCTGTAAAACACAAGGTTAAAAGCGACGCAAAAACAAATATTAGAAGAAGCTGTGCAACACCAATCTTATTATCATCTCTAGTAGCAAAAGACCACACAAGCATAATGAGCAATGCCAATAGGATTGCCAAATGTGATCCCATAGTATTATTCAGCACCAATAATACTGTCAAAGTCATCACAGATATTGCATACAAAAGTTTCATAATATACTTTTCAGAGTAAATAAATAAAAAGCCAGTAACCATTATACCAAATACCAAGTAGTAGCCATAATGATTCGTATTGTAAAAAATAGCTTCATATCCGCCAGTGTTCGTTGCTTGGTTTCTGCAAAGGGTTTCAGTAATACCGTTGTTCATTAAAGATACAATAGCAACAATTAATGAAACAAAAGCAAAAGTTTTTGCCACTTTCAATATGTAAGACTTGTTTACTGAGAGTGCAAATCCCATTAACAAAATTCCAAAATATGCAACAAACATAAAAAAGCCATCTTGGCAAGTAGAATAAGATAAGAATGAAATAAACTTAAATCTCGAATTGCCGTCACACACAAAGCACCACAATCCAAAAGCAACTAACAACAATAGAGGGAACAGTGCCTTAATACCTTGCCAAAATCCAGATACTTCATCCTTTGCAAGGCGAACAATTAATATGCCACCAATAAGTAACCCTAAATCACCAACAAAATATGTAATGGTATACCAAAAATTATATACTTGAACTACAGTTATTGGGAGCAGATTCAGTAACATTATTATTAAAGGAGATACAACCAAAAACTCAATCAACAAGAAAGAGGCTTTTTGTAATTTTCTGTTTGAAACATTTGTCAGTAGATTAGTTATCATACTCTAAGTCTTCCTTTTCATCGTTCCAGACAAATCTTCCATTCGTCTTAAATTGATCTCTTACAATGCTTGTCTTAATTTTTATTGCATCCATCTCTAAATGTACAGTGTCATAATACAATCCACCCCACAAAGTGATAACCGGTGCAATAAAAGATATCAATATCAACAATATGAAAATTGCTACCAATAACTCCTTTAATATATTTTTTATTGTCGATGCTATTCTTTCCATTCTTACCCGCCTCCTACTCTAAAGTTGTTAGCCTATTTCTTGCATTATACCACAAAGATGCTATAATTTGTTCAGTTTTAATTTAGGAGTATATATGATTAAGTTTTTTAAGAAAGAAACTGTATTTTGTATAGCGACATTGATGGCTGTTGTGTCATGCTTTTTTGCGGTGCCATCAATTGGGTATATTGATTTAAAAACACTGTTGATACTGTTCGTAATGATGGTTGTAGTGCAGTTCTTAAAAGCCGTTGGTGTTTTTGATGTACTTGTTGGTCGATTAGTTGGAGCGGTATCATCTGTGCGAGGACTTGTTTTTGTTCTTGTATTTGCCTGTTTCTTTGGATCAATTGTTATTACAAACGATATTAGTTTGCTGACGTTTGTACCTTTTGCAATTGCTGCGTTTAAGAAGATTGATAAAATATCATTGATTATTCCAGTTGTAGCGCTACAGACCATTGCAGCTAATATGGGCTGTATGGTTAATCCATTTGGTAGTCCACATGACATATATTTGTTTGGTGCTGCTGGATTATCATTTGTATCGTTTGTTGGTATACTTCTTCCCTACTGGATTGTATCACTCGTTGTATTGATTATTTGTTGTTTACTTATTCCATCAAGTCCGATAGACAAAGGGATTGCTCTGGCAGCTGTAACGGTTGATAGACGTAATGTTATGGCGAAGACGTTTTTAGGTGTTGACTACTTCTTACTTTTGACGTTTATTGCATTTTATATTTTGATTGGTAATCTGCAACACATTGATACTGTATATGATTTCTTTAATCGAATTGTAACTGGAAAAGAATTGCTTTCGTCTATTCTAGCATCACAGATTATATCCAACGTTCCTGCCGCTATGTTTATCACAGGATTCTCATCAAGTTTTAAGGATATTATCGTTGGTGTAAACATTGGTGGACTTGGAACACTAATTGCATCAATGGCTAACCTTATCTCATACAAGATCCTTGCACATGAGTTCAACTCAATGAAAGGTAAATACTTGTTTATATTTACTGTGAGTAATGTAGCATTATTACTGATGCTTGTTGGTGTGTATTTTATAGTTTGACAAAAAAATGAGGCTTCTTTACGAAGCCTCATTTTGCTGTTTATATGCAAAGACACTTGGCAGGCGTCGCCGCTCCTGCATCTCTTTTGGCCACTAGGGCGCGTGGTTGCAACGAAATTTACCACCTCAAATGTCCTTGTCCACCTATATTATATTACCCTTCATCTCTTTTGTAAAGAATTATCTTATTTCTCAAATAACTCTCTAAACGTTTCTTACTAATTCCCCATACAGACAAAACCGAATTGTTATATGACGGCTCATCTTCATTCATATGTAATCTTAAAACAACTTGTATGATTTTCTCATCTTCAGTAAACTCTTTAATCACCAATCCTGTATTTGATGTCAAATCTTTTAATATATAGTCAGGAGTTTCCAAAGTATCTTTCAAACACTTTATTACATAATCAAAGGAATCTGGATGCTTTTCTTTCACATGATCTATCTGTTTATCTGTCATTATTACTTGAGTGTTTATAAATTCACTATTTATGCATTTATAAAGTTCGTAATCTAACTCTTCTAAAATAACCACTGCTATGTCTCTCAATCGATGTTTTAATTCCTTTTACCACATATGTTTTTAAAAGTAAATAGATTTTCGACGAGTGGTCAGAAATTCGCTACGAACGGTAAACTTTGCTCCTAGATTTTGAACTTTTAAGCGTGTATTTTATAGTTTGACAAATCTACTAAATTCGATATAATAAAAACGAAAGGTAAACCAAGCAGACGGTTTGCCATAGTTTTTGAGATTAAATAACCGCTAGCCTATGGCTGGCGGTTATTTACGTTTAACGATAATTGTGATGGTATAAATACCAACATGCAATGTTATACGCATAGGCATCACCTCGCTTTCGCTTGGTGTGCAAACCGCCTGCCGTCTATGATTTACCTTTCTCTAGAATTATATCAAACTTTTGTTCACGTGTCAAGTGATAAACCCCTTACCTACGTCGCCTACGAGTGGTCACGTATCTTCCGACGAACGGTCACTTTGCTCCAAGATTTGGAGTTTTTAAAGTACGCGGCACTTTACTAAAGCCATTTAAAAAGTATACTGGTTAAAAAAAGCGACGAACTTAGGAATCCTTGCTCCTGAGTTTGTCGCTTTAATTGTTTTTAAATTTTTAAATGGCTTTTGTCAAGTGTTCGGATTGATGCTCGGAAGAGCCCTTATCCTTATCCATATCACCATTAGATCCTAAGGCTCTTGTCCTCACCGATAGCTGTCATGCCATCAAGTGTGTAGGTGTTGCCATTCTCATCTTTGATGAAGCCACGGAGCTCACCAAATGTGATTGTGTAGTCCTCATCAATGATGCCAAGGTGCATGATCATTGGGTGCTTGTCACCGATGTCATAGTAGAGGTCTACCATGCCGTGATCATCATATACGTGACAGCAATCAGGCTTGTCATAGTGGAAGTATACTGGTGTTACACGTGATGTTTCACCCTGGAACCAGATGAGGTTCTCGTTGTAATCATCCTGGTTGATTGACTGGTTTCTTGTAAGGTTGAAACCAAAGAATTCTTTCTTGCCGTTTACTGTGTTTGTACCCATTGTAGTTACCCAGTCATAGTGCATCTTGTATGGGTAGTAACCTCTGTGGTCATCAATGATAGCGGTTGAATCCTTGTCTGTCTTGTACTTCTTGCCGTTTACGATTACATATCCTTCACTGTGGAAGAGGTCCTTCTGGCTGTAAAGTGGCTTGTTCTTGCCAAATGGAATCATTACAACAGATGGCTTTGAAACACGTGTGAGTTCAAGGTTGTACTTAATCTTGCATTCGCTCTTGATTGTACGGCCCTTAACGTATGCTTTGCCGTTTTCAAAATTGTTCTTGATGTTAACTCTGTTGATGATGCTCTGGCTGTAGCAGGTGTCACCATGCATGATTGTTGGTGCCATAACTGCCTGCTGTGGAAGCATCATTTCCTGGCAAGCAATCTTCTTTCTTGTCTTCTTGTCATAGACAATTGTAAGGCTAGTACCAAAAATACCCATATTACAAACAGCAGTGAGCAAAATGATGTCAGGGAGTGTTACCTCTACTGCTTCCCAACATGTATAACGGAACTTGTTGAGAGCATCAGGAAGGAATGGGCTCTGACGGTGAACATTCATAAAGTTCATCTGAGGGAATTCTTTATCAAATGTACCAAAGTAACATTTACCGTTCTCATCACAGATGTCATTCGGTGTTGGAACTGGAATTCTCTTGTCTGATAATACGTTTTTAAAATCCATTTTTATCTCTCCTATTTAGATTTTTAAACCGTTTAGTATTATATCAAAAAAGGACCGCTTTGAAAAGCGGTCCTTTGGTTTTAATTTTTAGCTAATTACTTAACCATCTTTGCGATTTCTTCAGCAAAGTTTTCTTCCTTCTTCTCGATGCCTTCGCCCTTTACGTAGCGTGTGAAAGCAGCAACCTTGATGTCAGCGCCAAGAGCCTTAGCAACTGAATCAACGTAACCCTTTACGCTACCTTCAAAGAGGTCTGAACGAACGAATGCCTGCTCAAGAAGGCAGATTTCCTTAAGCTGCTTTGCAATACGGCCTTCTGATGCCTTTGAGAAGATTGGGTTAGCAACATACTCTTCCTTGTTAGCAACAGCTGTTGTTGCAAGAGCTGCAACTGCCTCTTCTGAGAGGAAGTTGAAGAGGAACTTGTTGTTCTTCTGCTCTTCGTATGTAGCCTTTGTAGCGTCATCCCAAGCACCAGCAGCGATTGTCTTTGCAACAACGTCTGTAAGGATTGGCTTTGGAAGTGTGTCTGGCTTGTTGAGAGAGCTCTCAATGATGATTGACTTCATCTTAGCAAGTTCAGCATCAGAGATGTCTTCCTTTGCAAGATACTCTGGGCTCATAGCTGCAATCTGCATTGCTACGTTCTTACCCATCTCAGCAAACTCAGCCTTAGCTGCAGTTGCGTCATCAGCATCAAAGCGAACCATAACACCAACAGAACCACCAGCGTGGATGTATGTGCAGATGTTACCCTCTACTCTTTCGAAACGACGAATCTTCATGTTCTCACCGATTGAAAGGATGAGATCCTGAAGGTTCTCCTGTACAGTTCTGTCAGAACCAAGGAGGTTAACGTTTAAGAGATCCTCAACGTCTTCTGGGTTCTTCTCAACGATTGTCTTAGCAACGTCAAGTACAAAGCCCTGGAACTTCTCGTTCTTACCAACGAAGTCTGTCTCTGAGTTAACTTCTACGAGAACGCTAACTTTCTTAGCGTCATCTGTGTATGCAAGTACAACACCATCAGCAGCTGTTCTACCAGCCTTCTTTGTTGCTGCAGCAAGGCCTCTCTCACGGAGATATTCGATAGCCTTTTCCATGTCGCCGTCAGATTCAACGAGTGCCTTCTTGCACTCCATCATACCAACGCCTGTCTGCTCACGAAGAGCCTTTACGTCTTGAGCTGTGAATGCCATGATTATTCCTCCTCTGCTTCTACAGGTGCTTCTTCAGCTGCTGGAGCTTCAGCAACTGCGTCTGTGCCCTGACGACCTTCGATAACTGCGTCAGCCATAGCGCCAGCGATAAGGCGTACAGCACGGATAGCGTCATCGTTACCAGGGATTACATAGTCAACTTCATCTGGGTCACAGTTTGTATCAACTATAGCGATGATTGGAATACCAAGCTTGTGAGCTTCTGCAACAGCAATTCTTTCCTTGCGTGGGTCAACGATGAACATAGCAGCTGGCTGCTTCTTCATCTCTGTGATACCACCCATGAACTTCTCGAGCTTTTCAATTTCAAGCTCAAGCTTTGCTACTTCCTTCTTTGGAAGAAGATCGAATGTGCCGTCTTCTCTCATAGCGCGAAGCTGTTCAAGTCTCTTAATTCTTCTCTGAATTGTCTTAAAGTTTGTGAGCATACCGCCGAGCCAACGAGCATTTACGAATGGCATACCGCAACGGATAGCTTCTTCCTTAACAGAATCCTGAGCCTGCTTCTTTGTACCAACGAAAAGAATGTCGCCACCTTCAGCAGAGATGTCACGTACTACGTTGTAAGCTTCTTCGAGCTTCTTAACTGTCTTCTGGAGATCGATGATGTAAATACCATTTCTCTCTGTGAAGATGTACTCAGCCATCTTAGGGTTCCATCTTCTTGTTTGATGTCCGAAATGAACACCAGCTTCAAGCAATTGTTTCATTGAAATTACTGACATGTTATGTCCTCCTAAAAAAATATGTTTTTTCCTCCGCGAGTACGGGGTTACAGAGCACGTAACAACGCCGATTGCTTCTACAACGTTGAACAGTCGCGCTCACGTCTCGCGTGCGAATTGCTCGACAATTATACCACGCGCATATATATAATGCAATAATTAATTATCGAATCTTGTTTATTCCAAAATGCTTTAGGTAACCGTCGAATTTGTCTTGCGCAGCAGCGCAAGTCTCAAGGAGGTAGCCTCGTTCGTCGGACCATTCTTTGAGGCCCCTATAGTAGAACAGTTTGAGTTCGTCATCAATGATGAATGGAGTGATGCCGAACCTCAAACATTCTTTAAGGGCTATCAAACGTCCGACACGACCATTACCGTCTTGGAACGGATGAATCCGTTCAAATTCGACGTGAAACTCAACTATATCCTCAAAACCTATATTTTTTCTAGAATTGTAGTCATCCAACAATTTTGCTAATTCTTCATGTGCTTTTTCAGGCGGCGTTGTATCTCGTCCACCAACCTCATTTGGAAGTTTTTTATAATCCCCTACATTAAACCAATCTTTTCTTGAATCAGCGGTGCCAGACTTTAACTTTCCATGAAGTTCTTTGATAAACTTTTCCGACAATTTATTATTGACCGAATCAATAACCATATCAATACATTCAAAGTGATTAACTGTCTCTATCAAATCATCCACATTGATTGATTCATTTACAACACCTATCGTGTTTGTCTCAAATATAAATCTTGTCTGGTCATGAGTAAGTTTACTTCCCTCAATGTGATTTGAGTTGTATGTCAATTCAATTTGAAGCTTGTGATAAATACCGCCTTTAACTCTAGAAGATTTCTCTTCAACAAGAGCATTTAACAAACTTCTGCTTGATACTCTGCTAGGCTTTTCTGCCGTTTCAGGTATTTTCCAATTTTTGCCGATAAGAACAGCACCGTTAACTCTACCTTCACTACAGTAATTTCGTACACTTCGTTCCGAAACTCCCCATAACTGCGCTATTTCTCCGGTCGACAAATACTTAATTTCCATAATATCACCGCATACATATTAACATTTTATCGGCAATTTTTCAACGAATTTTTGCCCAAAAATCGCAAATATTTTTGCCGATAGGGTTATTATTCCCCTGTTTCCAGATTCCGCCGAGGCACACAGTGGCGCGGCCCTGCCGTTTACACTTGACTAGAAAAATTTCAAAGTACAATATTCACCACGAAAAGAACTCGGAAAAGGTTAACCCTGTTTCCGAGTTCCGTTTTCGGCAATTACTTGCCACCTTTGAAAT
Source organism: Acutalibacteraceae bacterium (assembly GCA_045599345.1). Lineage (GTDB taxonomy): Bacteria > Bacillota > Clostridia > Oscillospirales > Acutalibacteraceae > UBA1227. Next base: position 7,689 of record JAZRVV010000025.1, on the reverse strand, counting down.
TTTTCTTTGTCAAGTGCGCCACTACATTACGCCACGATCCACGTCACTATGTTAGTGGCGGATTGATGCTCACAAGAGCCCTATTCTCCTGCAAACGTTACATTGACAACTATTACTTTATTTTCCTCTACCCTAAACACAATTTTGCTGTTTTTATAAAGCAAATACCTGTAACTCAAAATGTTGTCACTATAAATCCCATTCTTCACAAGAGCACACCTGTTAGGAAGTATCTCCAATGAATAAATGGCTTCAATCAATCCATCAATGTAATTACTTGCATTTATTGGGTCCTTGTAGTCAAAAAGAATTTTTAAAAACAATTCCTTAATTCTCTTACTTGCTACTTCTTGAATTAGCACCGTATACTTCATTAAATGCTTCCTCCTTCAACTTTGGAAGGAGGTCTCTAGCATCATAAGCTATACCTGTTTTAGCAAACTCAAGTTCTGATTGAAGAACGCGCACTGTTTCTTCTAAATCTCTCAATTTTGTTTCGTATATTTCAAGAGTTTCTGTACTCATAATAACTAAATCTCCATATCCATTCTTGGTCACGTAGATAGGCTCATTAACCTCGTGACACATTTTCGAAATTTCTGTTGTATTTCTAAGATCTGTAATTGGAATGATATTTTTTGACATATATGTGCACCTCTGTTTTGTACATTATTATGCCATAATTATATCATTTCGGTTTTTACTATTCAAGCCTGTGAAAGATGATTTTCTCACCATCGGTCGTGCAAAGAATAGTGCCGTCGCGGTCGGTGCGAAAGACTTTGGCACCCACTTCTTGGAGCGCGTTTAGCGTTGCCCCATGTGGGTGGCCATAGTCGTTATCCTTGCCGACCGAAATGACGGCATATTGCGGCTGCACGAGCGTGAGAAAGTCAAGGCTCGACGAACTGTCCGAGCCGTGATGGCCGACCTTGAGGACGTCTGCCTTTAGGCCTTGATTATATTGCCTAATGAGGTTTGCCTCCTCCTCTGACTCTGCGTCGGCCATAAATAGGAAAGTTTTGTTTTTATAGGTCAGTTTGATGACAAGCGACATGTTGTTGAGATTATCACTTATGTAAATTGGCCCTAAGAATTCAAGAGTTATATCGTTGAACGTTTGACTCATTCCTGACATTTTTGCATTTTGTTCTGGGATGATTTCATTGTCTATTGGGATGAGTCTTCTAAGCTGTTCAAGTGAGCCAATGTGGTCATCATGCTGGTGTGTGATGATTAAATAGTTGATTTCTGTAACATCAAATTGATTTAGTGTGTTTTTGATGTTTTGAGCATTGCCCTCTGGGCCAGTATCTATGAGGATATTGGTGGTGTCTGAATGAATGAGGATACTGTCTCCTTGACCGACATCAATAAAGATGATTGTAAGGTCAAGGAGGTCCAGGTTGCCTTTTGGCAACCTAAGACCAACAGCCGCATATATATCGTCCCACGTCACTGGCAATGGTAGGTACGTAATTGCCAGCGTTAGGATGATAAATATAGCGGCTGTTGTTCGTTTTATTATTTTAACGTTTTTTCTTTTTTTTGCCATAGCTGTCCGCCCTCTTTGTTGTAGTTGGGCGGTTGCTATTTATGAGGCAATTTGGACCGTTACCGATGAGGTCTTGTCGACCTGCTTTGATAAGTGCTTCTCTGACACGATCCGAAAATTTTGGATTGTAATACTGAAGAAGAGCACGCTGAAGTGTCTTCTCGTGTGGGTTCTTTGCAACATACACGTTCTGCATCGTGTATGGATCTAGCTCTGTGTAGAACATACAGGTTGAGATTGTTCCAGGAGTTGGATAGAAATCCTGAACCTGTTCCGGTCTTATCCTCCTCTTTTTAAGGAAGAGAGCTAGTTCTATCGCATCATCAAGTGTTGCACCTGGATGACTGGACATGAGGTAAGGAACAAGGTATTGTTCCTTGTTTGCATCATCGCTGAGTGCAAAGTACATCTTGGAGAAGCGGTCGTATGAACCGATATGTTGCTTGCCCATGAGGTCAAGCACTGATTCACTGCAGTGCTCTGGCGCAACACGGAGTTGACCGCTGACATGATATTTAACCAAGTCTTTCACGAACTCATTGTTTTTATCCTCAAGGAGGTAATCATATCGAATACCCGAACGGATAAATACCTTCTTTACCTTTGGTAAATTCCTGAGTTCTGTGAGTATTTCATCATATTCACTGTGGTCTGCAACAAGGTTCTTGCATGGTGTCGGTGCGAGACACTTCTTGCCCTTGCACAAGCCATCAGTTTTCTGCTTTTCACAACTAGGGTTTCTAAAGTTTGCCGTAGGGCCTCCTACGTCATGGATGTATCCTTTAAAGCCATCCATTTCTGTCATCAATCTTGCTTCCCTTAGGATTGATTCCTTGGAGCGCTTGCTCATGAATCTTCCCTGGTGAAGCTGTATTGCACAGAAATTACATCCACCAAAGCAACCACGGTTGTGAGTGATTGAGAACTTCACTTCCTCAATTGCTGGTACTCCACCCTGTGGCTCGTACATTGGATGATATGTGTACTCATATGGCAGGTCATATATTGCATCAAATTCCTCCGTGGTTAGCGGTTCCATTGGAGGGTTTTGGATGAGCATCTTGTCGCCGTGTCGTTGCTTAATTAGCTTGCCACGGATGTGGTCCTGCTCATCCTGCTGTATACGACAGGATACTGCATATTCCTTTTTACTACTGATACAGTTATCAAGGCTTGGACACTCAGCACCCATAAGTGGTGTGTTCTTTGGTTCAGTTAAGTAACAAGTGCCTTTGATATCTGTGATTTGATCAATTGGTATACCTTTATCAAGTTTATGGGCTATTTGAGATATAGACCTCTCGCCCATACCATAGCTCAAGAGGTCTGCGCCCGACTCTAAGAGGATTGATGGGAGTACCCTATCATCCCAGTAATCATAGTGGGCAAAACGGCGTAGTGACGCCTCTATGCCACCTATGATTATATTGGCATTTGGGTATGCTTTTCTGATTTGCTGGCAGTAAGTAATTACTGCCCTGTCAGGGCGCTTGCCCATCTTGCCGCCAGGCGAATACGCATCGGTTGTGCGTGGCTTCTTCGCAACCGTATAATGCGCAACCATGGAGTCGATATTTCCTGCGCTTACAAGGAAGCCAAGACGTGGCTCTCCAAAGCGCTGAAAATCATCCGTGGTTTTACAGTTCGGTTGCGCAAGCATGGCTACCCTGTAGCCCTCTTTTTCTAGCACGCGGCATATTATCGCCGCGCCAAAGCTCGGATGGTCAACATAGGCGTCGCCATTTACATAGACAAAGTCGACATCTGCCCATCCTCGCTCATCTAGATTCCTTTTACACACTGGCAAGAACACTGTTGACCCTCCTTTACTAATTGATAAAAAAATAAGGATGTGGACACAAAGCCCAAATCCCAGTTATTTAAGTGCTTTGGTGGGTGTGCCCCTTCCCACATCTCTTTATAACCACAAGGGTGTAATAGCAGCACAATCTCTACTTCAAAGCACCAATTATTGCAAGTACTCTGGTGGGTGTGCCCCTTCCCACATTTCTTTTGACCCAAAGGGTGCGTAGCAGCACAATCTCTACTTCAAAGTACTTATCACCTGTATGTTAACATATTTACACTTTCTTGTAAATAACGCTGTTTTTATTAATCATTTTTGCTAGATTAGATTCCCTTATTCTAAAGAAAGTCATTATTGAATTCTTTCGCCCGTTCTTGTCAGACGACAATGCCAATCTAACGACTACATTTACATTGCTATTGGACAATCGTTTTACATAATATACCGTTCCACGATGAGTTTTATCTTCGATGACATAATCTGGATCAACAATAACTGTTTTTAAAGACTTGGAAAATAATTTGTAGTCCTCTATATGAGCTGATTTCACATGTTTAAGTCGTTCATGCATAAGGATTACGTCATTAGTTTGTAAGTTTCCAAACCTACCACCCAACAACTTCGGGTCTAATTCGCAAATTTTCCTATAAAGCGGTTGAAAAAGTAAATATCTCATAGGGAAATTATAGCTAAGAATATTATTATATCAATACTTTCAAGACATTTTCTACATGCCCTACCGTTCGTCCTGAAAACGCTACCGCTCGTACCCATTTTTGAAGGGTATGGTGTACAAAATAGACAAAAAACAGCGAACTGCGATGTTCCGCATGTTCGCACTACGTTTGACCGGCAGAAACCGAGAAAAAAGGCAACCGCTTGGGTTGCCTTTTAATCTATTCTTCAGCTGGGTTCTCCTGCTGTGCTGGGGCAGCGTCAGCTGCCATAGCATTCATCTCAAGCCACTGGTTCTTGGTGATGAGCACCTGACGTGGCTTGGAGCCCTCAAATGGACCTACTATGCCACGCTCCTCAAGCTCATCAACAATGCGCGCTGCACGTGCATAACCAACCTTGAGTTTACGCTGGATGAGTGTAGTGGAAGCCTGGCCTGCTGTTACTACTGCCTCGATTGCCTGTGGAAGGAGTGCGTCTCCGTCATCCTCGCCTCCTGGGCCATCGATAGCGGCCTTCTTGGAGCCCTCAGCGGCAGTTGCATGTCGCTCGATTTCCTCCATTACGCTCTCGCTGTATGTCGTCTCATTATTCTGTGCCTTGATGAAATCAATTACGCTCTTGATCTCGTTATCAGGTACATAGCAACCCTGAATACGAATTGGGTTTGAAGCACCAACTGGGTTAAAGAGCATATCGCCGTTACCAAGGAGCTTCTCGGCACCCATCATATCAAGGATGATACGTGAGTCGGTGCCATTTGAAACCTTGAGTGCAAGACGGCTTGGAATGTTGGCTTTGATAAGGCCGGTGATTACGTCAACACGTGGTGACTGGGTTGCAATTACAAGGTGCATACCAGCCGCACGAGCCATCTGTGCAAGACGGCAAACAGAGTCCTCAACGTCCTTAGCAGCAGCCATCATGAGGTCTGCAAACTCATCGATAAAGATGACAATCTGTGGCATCGGTTTCTTGTCTGGATCCATGAGGGATAGCTCATTGTATCCAGCGATGTCACGTACGTTGTTCTCTGAGAATGCCTTGTATCGATTGAGCATCTCCTTAACTGCCCATGCAAGGGCACCAGATGCCTTCTTAGGGTCAGTTACTACTGGGATAAGCATATGTGGAAGACCGTTATATCCTGTAAGTTCAACAGATTTAGGGTCTATCATTACAAATTTAACTTCGTCAGGATTTGCGTTGTAGAGAATGGATAAAATCATGCCATTCATACATACTGATTTACCTGAACCAGTTGTACCTGCAACAAGGATGTGAGGCATCTTGGCAATATCCATTGTCTGAACCTCACCTGTGATACCACGACCAAGAGCTACTGTGAGCTTGCTCTTTTTAACCCTGTCTTGATACTCCTTGGACTCAAGGATTTCACGGAGATTTATAGCGTCGCGTCCCTGGTTTGGTATCTCGATACCTACGGCAGCCTTGCCTGGTATCGGAGCCTCAATACGGATGCTTGTTGCAGCAAGGCTGAGCGCGATGTCATCAGCAAGGCCTGTAATCTTGCTGATGCGAACGCCCTGTGCTGGCGCAAGTTCGTACCTTGTAACTGACGGTCCGCGACAGATATCTACGAGCGTTGTCTCAACGCCAAAGCTCTTGAGTACAGAGATGAGCTTTTCTGCGTTGTCCTTCATCTCGGATTCAGAGTCACCTGACATGTTGAGCTTTGGAGCAGAAAGACAAGTAAGTGGTGGGAACTTGTATGGGTTAGTTTCAGTCTCGTCATGCTCTGCAAGAGTAGGCTCTTCAACCTCTTTCTCCTCCACCTTTGGCTGGCTCTGCGCAGCAGCCTTTTTGATTATGTCATCAAGGAGAACCGATGGTTTCTCCTCTTTTGTTGAAAGGTCAATTGGTTTAATTGGCTCAAGATCAAGCTCCTCATCAGGAACAACTGGTGCTTCCTTGAGCTTTTTCTTCTGCTGAGTTCGCTTTGGCTCTGGTGCTGGTGCATCCGGGTCAACGAACTCAGGTCCTAGGTCAACGTTTGGATTAAATTTCTTCTGCTCACGGTGCTCCTCGATTACACGACGGGTGTTCTCATATCCGTCAGCAGCCGCCTTGCCTCCTACCTCAACAGGCTTCCACATTGACTTGAAGAAGCCAACTAAAGTTGTGCCTGTTACAAGCATCAAGAATACGAAGCAAAGAATGATAATTGTGATTGCTGATGGCACCTTTGAACCAAAGAGCCAAAGGAGAACTCCGCCTACGATGGCGCCAATTGCGCCACCATTTGATGAAGCCTTACCAAGCATATATGAATCCTTGATACCGAGCCAAAAATCAGCCCAGCAAGTAATTTCCTCTTGGCAAGAGAAGATGTATACTGCGCCACTGATAAGTACCACAAGGATCGATGCAACGGTCACAGTAAATTTGAGGTTGCCTATTGGCTTGTCAAGCGAAAGCATTACAGCCAAGTACATAAGTACGAAAGGCCATACAAATGAGCATACGCCAAAGAGGCCAAATATTACACCTTGGAGTGCAGCCCAAACATTGCCGCCAGGTATCAGTGTTACACAGAGAATAAAGGCGGAAACTGCGAAAAGGATAATCGCATTGCGCTGACGCGCAGCCTCCTTTGACCTCTCCTTCTCAATGTACATCTTGCCATTTTGAGTATTCTTTTTTGGTGCTGGCTTTTTCTGAGCACTGCTTGCTGGCGCCTTCTTAGTTGTGCCCTTCTTTGGAGCGTTAGCCATATATTGTCACCTCTTAAACTAATTCAATGATGCCGAATACTGTTGCAATTGCACCAACAATTAAACAGTAGTATCCAAATACGATAAATTTATCTGTTTTAACAAGCCTTTCAAGAAGCTTGATACTGAGCACGCCAACTATTGCTGCAACAATGATGCCAACAACAATAGGGCCTGCGCTAATTGCCAATTCTGTGCCCTCTTCAAGGAGTCCCTTGAATTCCAAAATGGTGGCAGCAATTATAGCAGGTGTACCAAGTACGAACGAGTAGCGAACCATGTAGTTTTTCTCAACGCCACTGATCATACCAGCAGAGATTGTTGAACCAGAACGTGAAAGTCCTGGGAGCATTGCTGAAACAAGCTGTGTCAAGCCGATAACGATAGCGTCCTTAATCTCAACTCTACCACGGATGTTGTCCTTATGTCTGGACACATAAGTACCATAAAAAAGAAGTGCACTTGTTATGAGCAGAGCGATACCAACAACAAGGAGTGCTGCATGGCTGCCAGTAATCATTTCAGCCAAATCCTTAACCTTCATATCATTGCCTATTGGGCAAATGATTACGAGGAGTGGCACGCAAGTTATTACAAACATATAGAGCATGTGCCTATCCTCTGTTGGCTTTTGTCCTTTGAGTTTGCCAGTAAACAAATCCCTGATAAAACGTCCCATTTCCTTAATCATATCAAGGAAGGTTTTGTAGTAGACTGCGATAACAGCAATCAACGTACCTATGTGAAGGAAAACCTCAAGAGCCAAAGAGCCCTCTCCGTTTATTCCCATCAAATGCTGAAAGATTGTGAGGTGACCACTGCTTGATATTGGTAAAAATTCAGTGAGTCCCTGAACAGCACCTAAAATAATCGACTGTAAATACTCCATTACTTGTCTCCTTTGTGGCATAATTCTA
>JAZRVV010000024.1:0-8789 GCA_045599345.1 Acutalibacteraceae bacterium | reverse complement strand
GACCCAGAAACAGAACTTGCGGCAATTACGTACTGGACTATGGGTAGTTTCTCATATGTTACGTTGGATGAAATTGGTAGTGTTATTTGGACTATGGTAATACCAATGATTATCCTCTTTGCAATGTCTTGGTGGCTTGATATTTTGTCAATGGGTGAATCAGAAGCGAGGTCACTTGGTGCTAATATCAAGGTGGTTCGCAACGTTGCAATTGCGTGTGCGACACTCATGACAGCAAGTTCAGTATGTATTTCAGGTACCATTGGTTGGATAGGACTTGTAATTCCACACTTTGCCCGTATGCTTGTTGGTCCGAACAATACGAAACTTATTCCAGCATCGGGTCTTATAGGCGGCATATTCTTGTTGCTTGTTGATACATTGACTCGTTCAATTGGTGTAGCAGAAATGCCAGTAAGTATTTTGACAGGACTTATTGGTGCTCCGTTTTATGCTTTACTTCTCTACAGACAAAGGAAGACACTATCATGATTATACAAGCAGAGAAGTTAAATTTTTCATATACCAAAAATGGCAGGCAGATTTTAAAGGATGTTTCGCTGACACTTAAAGAAGGCGAGATAATGTCGATACTTGGCCCAAACGGAGCGGGCAAGAGTACACTCCTTAATTTGCTTGCAGTTTTAAATCAACCAGATTCTGGCACTATAAAACTTTGCGGTAAAGACACTAAAAAAATGAAGCCACGTGAAGTGGCATCAATTATAAGCTATGTTCCTCAAAACCACACACCGGCTTTTTCATACACTGTTTTTGATTTTGTCCTTATGGGACGAGCACCAAAGGTTGGTATGTTTGAAAAACCAAGTAATGCTGATTTTGAAATAGTAAGCCAAGTGCTTGAGGACATCGGTATAGCAGACTTAGCTAATAAGGCCTACACAGAGATTTCTGGTGGTGAGCGTCAGCAGGCGACAATTGCGAGAGCATTGGCACAGGAGCCAAAGGCAATCCTCTTTGATGAGCCTACAGCTCACCTTGATTACGGAAACCAGCTCAAGACACTTCGTGTAATACGAAGCTTGTCAGAAAAAGGTTATGCAGTAATTATCACAACACATAACCCTGATCATGCAATTATGCTTGGTGGTACAACTGGTATACTTGATCGTAATGGTCATTTTGAAACGGGCTTATCAAGCGAGATAATTACAGAGGAAATGCTCAACAACGTATATGGTCGAACAAACCTAAAGCTCACATATATGGAGGAAGTGGACAGGTATATTTGCGTACCACCAAACCTTTAATTTAAGGGGGATAATGATGAAACTTAAAAGAATAGTTGCGCTTTTGATGGCACTCACGATGTGCTTCTCGCTTGCTGCTTGTGCAGGCGGAGGGGATACTAAGGAAGCTAGAGAAGGCTATCATTTAGTAACAGATGGCATGGATCGCACAACAGAGGTCCCAGATAACGCACAGCATGTTGCAGCAATGAACGGACCAACATTTGAAATGTGTTTATGCCTTGGTGCAGCAGACCGAGTTGTCCTTACAAAAGCACCACAGACATCTAATTATCCAGCAGCACTTCTTGTATATCCAAAGGTTGCCAAAATTGAAGGCTTCAACAATGTAAATCCTTCTGCAATTGTAAATATTGAGGATTATCTCCAACGTGGAATTGACCTCGTTCTTTACTATAACAATGAGGAGGAAGTTAAGAAGTTTGAAAATGTTGGTATTGCAGCAGTAGTTCCAATCCTTTCAACTTCTGATATTTCTGACCTCGACTATTGCCTCAATATGTCAATTGAGGACTACAAGGCTCGCAGTGCAAAATCAATGCGCATTACAGCTGAAGCACTCGGCGGAACAGCACTTGATAGATTTGCAAAGTGGGAAGAGTATACAAACAATATCCTTGATTTGCTTTATGAGCGTACAAAGGATATGAAGGATGAGGACCTTCGCACAGTTTATTGGGGTAACACTTGGGGCGAAAACATCCTCTCTTCTTACTACATCACAAATCGTGCATATGAGATTAGGCTTGCCGGCGGCAAGGTGCTTGGTCCTACAACAGGCGGTAATTTCCCAGAGATTAATGAGGAACAGCTCTATGAATGGGACCCAGACGTTATCCTTGTAGACAATCACGGCAACAGCCCTGACCTTGTTAAGAAGCATGTTATGACAAACGAAAAGTATGCAAACCTTAGTGCGGTTAAGAATGAGGATGTATACAGAATTCCTGCAGGCGTATTCTTCCTTGATAAAGGTTCGACAACCGCTCTTATGACACTCTGGCTTGCGACAATTATTCAGCCAGATCTTTTCTCTGACATCTCAATGGTAGAGGAACTTCAGAAATATTATAGCCAGTTCTATGATTTTGAACTCTCTGCTGAAGATGCTCAGCATATCTTAGATGGTTGGTATTATTCATCAGGAGAAGCTAATGAATAACGAACAACTCGATTTAAAAAATATTGAAAAGAAAACGTCGCCAATCACATGGGTAATAATGATAGCACTTCCTTTTGTACTATTTTTTGTTTCGCTCTTCCTTGGTCGATATATGATCAATCCTGGCGACGTTGCTAAAATCTTAATAGATCAAATTCCTGGCGTGAACATCACGCCGACATGGGAGACAACCGCTGAAACGGTTGTGCTAAGAGTTCGATTCCCACGTGCGGTTATGGCTGCCCTTGTTGGCGCCGGACTCTCAATGTCGGGCGCTGCATTCCAGGGCATGTTCCAAAACCCACTGGTATCGCCTTATGTACTTGGCGTTTCAGCAGGTGCAAGCTGCGGTGCAGCTTTTGGTCTTTTGATGTCATGGCCAACATGGATGGTTCAGATTATTGCATTTGCTTTTGGTATCATAGCAGTTGCGATTACCTACTCGATGGCACATCTTTACAAGACCACACCGATTTTGATGCTTGTTCTTTCTGGTATGGTTGTGTCGGCTTTCTTCCAAGCGATGGTATCGCTCATTAAGTTTGCAGCCGACGATGAGGACAAACTCCCAGCTATCACATTTTGGCTTATGGGAAGTATTGGTAAGGTTGGCCTTGATGACCTTGCACCATCTGCCATACCGATGATTCTTGCAATGGCAGTCCTCTATGCCATCAGGTGGAGATTGAATGTTTTGTCTATGGGCGAGCGTGAAGCTGAAACCTTGGGTGTTAACACAGAGCGAGTTAAGCTCGTTGTTATTATTACAACTACACTGATTTCGTCATTGACAGTTTCTCTCTGCGGAATCATAGGTTGGGTTGGACAAGTTATCCCACATTTCTGTCGAATGATTGTTGGCCCAAATCACAAGGTGCTTATACCGGCAACAATATTTGTAGGCGCATCATATATTATCGTTATCGACAACTTGTGCCGCTTGGTTTCTATTACCGAAATACCTATAGGTATTCTAACGGCAGTTGTTGGCGCCCCTGTATTTGCTTACCTTCTTCGTAAGACGAAAGGAGGCTGGGCATAATGAGCGACGAAATCATGGTAAAGGTTGAGAATGCAACCTTTTCTTACGGTAAAAAGCCTGTATGGGAAAACATCAGTCTGGAGGTAAAGCGAGGCGAATGCCTCTCATTGCTTGGCCCTAACGGTTGTGGCAAGACAACACTTCTTAACTGTATTTCGGGTTCAAACTTGTTGACTTCTGGGCGCATTGAATTGATGGGCAAAGAAGTATCAAGCTATGAAGTAGGCGAACGCGCAAAGCGCCTTGGATATGTATTCCAAGAGCACAGTGCTCCATTCCCGTATTCATCAATAGAGGTTGTTCGTATGGGACGCACACCGCATTTGGGGCTCTTTGGTTCGCCAGATGAAAAGGACACAGAACTTGCTTACAAGATTATGGAGGACCTTGGGATTGCTCACCTTGCTGGGGAGAGTTACACCCAGATATCTGGTGGTGAGCGTCAGCTCGTGCTTATTGCTCGCACACTCTGCCAACAGCCAGACGTCTTGCTATTAGATGAACCAACATCCCATCTTGATTTTAAGAATCAGGCATTGGTTCTTCGAAATGTTAAGAAACTCTCTGAAGCTGGAATGACAATCATTATGACAAGCCATTTTCCAAACCATGTTTGGCATGTTGGCGATAGGGTAATAATGATGGGGTATAACGGCATTATTGCGGACGGAAAAGTGGACGATGTTATGACAGAGGAAAACCTCTCAAAGACGTATGGTGTTCCAGTTCGCATTTTTGAAGGAAAGTCCGGGGACAAGGAAAACAAATTCTGCGACCCTGATTTGGATTAACGGAGGAATTATTTATGAAAAGATTAGTAGCACTCCTTCTCGCTTTGATTATGGTATTCGCACTTGCAGCATGTGGCACAAAGACAGATGCTCCAACTGATGAGCCAAGTAGCGCAGCAGGAGAAGAAGAAACAACAAAGTGGAAAGACAAGATGGCATCTTTAGAGAAGCCAACTGATGCTCCTCGTGTAGTAATTTTCCAAAACTTTATCAAGTTTGATGATTCCGTAAAAGACTTTGCTGATTTTGGTGGCAAGCCAACAGCTGAGGACAAGACATATTCACTTGCAACACTTGATAAGGTGTTGACACAGGGTGTCGAGGGAGATCTCACAATCCTTGACAAGGATGGCAATTCAAATACAGCTAGCGCTGCTGACCTTGCAGCGGCAACTGTAACAGTTGATGAAGATGGTAACGGATTGTTAAAGATTGGCAAACTTGCTGTAGAAAACTTCTCTTACTTAATCACAACAAACAAGGAGGCTTTGCTCTTTGTAAACCCAGAGGAGATTATCACTCTTCCTGATATGTTTAAGGCACTCGGCTATGACGCTTGCACAAACGTGTTCGCAACTGCATCTGATGGTTACTGGTGCTTGACAGACAATGCGAATGAGACAGAGGGTTCTGAAATTCGTGGAACACTTTCTGGCGCTGTTAACTGCAACCTCGCTGTTGAAGGTAAAGGTGGCGCAGGTAAACTTAACGACCTCTTCTATATCGACATAGTTGATTAAAGGTGATTGATATGAAAAAGATTATTGCACTCGTACTTGCACTCGTTATGGTGCTTTCATTTGCAGCATGTGGCGGAGTAAAACTTACTGACATAGCTGATAGGGCGCCAATCACAGTATTCCTTGATGGCAAAGAAATTGCCAAGATTACAAAGGACGACTTTGCTAAAAAGACAACAACGGCTACTTGTGGTGATGACACTTACTATGGTAAGGATCTCGCAACATTGCTCAAAGGCAAAGCTGACCTTGCTACAGTAAATGCAGTTTTCACAAAGTCAGCTGATGGCTATGCAGCTTATTTTGCTGGCGCTGCTGATTTGTTTGTAGCAACATTCAAGGCAAATGATGCTGGTGAGTTTGAGCCAGTTGACGCCTTCACACTCGCATCAAAGGACAGCAAGGCAAAGGAAGTAACAGACATCTATCTTTTGTCAGCAGCTCAGGACTGGAAGACAGTATTTTCAATTGATGGTGAGGATAAGGAATTTACAATCAGCGACTTTATGGCTCTCAAGCCTCAGTTTGTAAAGCTTGGTCACAAGTACAACGGTGGTTCTGATTATTTCGAAGGTGAATTCTTAGCTCTTGATACCAAGACACTCTATGAGTCATTTGGTCTTGAACTTACAGAGGGCACAAATGACAATGGTGACAAGGTTTACTACGCTGACGGCTATGACATCGAATTCTTCGGTGGCGTACAGGGTAGCGACACTGATATTGAAAAGAAAGTCAACAAGGACTTAAAGTCAGATCCACTTGTTGAAAAATCAGGATGGCTTTGCTATTATTTCGTACTTGTTGATGGTGGCGACTATCATGATATAGCAAATGCCGACCTTGATATGTCTTGTATCTTAAGCGGCACAGGTATTCGTTGGATGTGCACACCTATTGAAAAGGTTACACTCCAAAAGGCAGCAGAATAATGTAATTAAATTAGGTGACGGCCTATTTAATATAGTAAAAATTTTTAAAGGAGAGATTCACAATGAAACTTTCAAAGATTCTTGCACTCGTAATGGCACTTGTTATGGTATTTGCTTTCGCAGCTTGCTCAAAGGCTCCTGCAGCAGAGACACCAACAGAGGCTCCAACAGAAGCTCCAACAGCTACAGCTGACGAGCCAGCAGCTCCAGAGGGTGCTCCTGAACTTGCTGATTGCACAGGCAAATTCGAATTCGCAGCTTTCTCATTCAAGGTAAATGATGTTGAAATCAACAACGACCTTATGAAGGACGCTACAATGTGGAAGGTTAAAGACCTTGAAACAGTTAACTCAAAGGGTAATGCATCTGTAGCAACATACAGCGGCTATGCTATCAAGGACGTTCTTGCAGCAGCTGGTTGCCCAGACGCTACAAAGCTCATCCTTACATGTAACGATGGTTATGAGATCGAGTTCACAATTGATGACACTAACGCTCCATACTGCCTCGTAGCAATCGAGAAGGATAAGGAACTTGCTGAAGAAGGCGTATACTTTGCTCCATGCCTTGAGGAAACATCAAGCAACTATGCAAAGAACGTTGTTTCTATCACAGCTGAATAATTTGAACATTTTATAATTTCAAAGTGAATCTAGGGAGAGCGCTGACGGTCGCTCTCCTACGATTCAGTTTAAGGAGAATCTTTATGAATATATTCGAAGAAATCGTTAAAGCAGAAAAATCACTTAAGGCATTTGCGGTAGTCACTGTAATTGAAAGTGATGGCCTTGGAACAGCAAATCCTGGAAAAAAGATGGTTCAATATGCTGATGGTACACATGTTGGTACTATCGGTGGCGGTACTTTTGAATATGATTGCATGAAGACAGTAGCTGGAATAATTGCAAAAGGCAAAAGTACACAGGTTATTGAATACGCAGGTGTTAAGTTGCTCGTAGAGGCATATGCACCAGCAACAACAATCGTTGTTGTAGGTGGCGGACATGTAGGTAATGCTCTTTTAAAAACAGCTAAGCTATTACCTTTTGCAACTATTCTTGTTGATGACAGAGATGAGACTCAAATAGCTGAAAGCATTGAAATTGCAGATATCTTTATTCATTGCACAGACTATGAAGAGGCACTCCTCTCAGAAGAAATTCCAGATGGCGCATTTGTCTTCTGTGGTGCATGGAGTCATGACTATGATGCCGCAGCCTTAAAGGGCGCGTTGCAGCGTGACTTTGCATATGTTGGAATGGTAGGTTCGCATGCCAAGGTAGACAAGATCTTTGGATACCTTAAAGATCACGGTGTGTCGCAGTCCGACCTTGACAAAGTCTTTACACCAATCGGCCTTGATATTGCCGATGGCAGCCCAGCAGAGATAGCTTTTGCTATTATGGCTGAGATGCTTATGATAAAGAACAAGGGCGAAGGCACAAACTGCAAGTCAATTGAAAACAGATTTCTTGCAAGTAACTGTGAAAGTATGAAAAGACCAATGGGGGATTAATCTATGAAAAGATTAGTAAGTATTGCACTTATCTTAGTTTTAATCTTTGCACTTTCAGCTTGCTCAAAACCTGGTACGCCTGTTCCAACAGATTTCCCAGAACCTGAGCCTGAAACAATTGATGTTCCTTTCCCACTTGAGAGTGGTGACGCTATCCATACAATAGCATTTGTGTCTGATACACAGCGCTATGCATTTAAGGATTCTACTACCAACAAGAATATGATTAAGGCACTTGTTGATGACAAGGATAAATACAGTATTGAATATGTAATTCATTCGGGTGACCTTGTTCAGTCACCTGATGGTGAGGATGAATGGCAGGTAGCGAAGGAAGCTATGAGTCAGCTTGATGGCATCATCCCTTATGGAGTGCTCGCTGGTAATCATGATCAGGATTCTGGTGACGAGCGTTTTACTATGTACACAAAGTATTTTGGTGAAGATACTTACAGTGGTTTTGATTATTTCACAGGTTCATTTGAGAACTGTCGTGCACATGCACAGCTTGTTACAATTGGCTCAAATGATTTTGTAGTCGTTTATATTAGCGATGATCCAAGCAAGGATTGCATTGGATTCGCAAATGACATTTTTGAGAAGTATCCTGACAGAATTGGCGTTTTGGTAACCCACAAGTACTTAGAGCCAGATTTGTCACTTGATGAGATGGGCGAATACATGCTCGAGAAGATTGTAAAGCCTAATGATAATGTAAAACTTGTCCTCTGTGGTCATGAATCTGTTGCAGGATATCTTGAGACCAAGATTGACGATGAACGCACAGTGCTTCAAATAATGGCAAACTATCAAGATGCTGGTGCAAAGGGCACGATGATGTACCTTCAGATTAATGAGAAAGCCAAGACGTTGACTGGCATCTCATATTCTCCAGTAACCGATTCATATGAGGGATATAAAAATCAAAGTGACGATCAGTTTAGAGTAAATCTTCCTTGGTGATAAGATGAAGTGTAATTATTGTGAGTGGCGTTGTGAACTCAGTGAAAAAACGGGTATATGCGGTCGCTATAAGCAAGACGGCGAAAAAATAGTCGAATGTGAACCATTCGACTGGATAGATTTTTACCCTTATACAATTGAGAGCATGCCGTTTTATCACGTAATGCCAACTGAATATGTGATTCAAACGGGTACAGTTAGTTGCAATGCACATTGTAGCTATTGTATCAATTCACACCTTGCAATAGATGAGAATAGCCAGAGGAAACTCAAGCATAAGGATGCAGCTCAACTGGTTGCTCTTGTAAAACAGATGGATTGCAAGGGTGTAGTTTTTGCCCTTAACGAGATTACATGTTTTATGCAGTCTGC
>JAZRVV010000023.1:0-10082 GCA_045599345.1 Acutalibacteraceae bacterium | reverse complement strand
AGTTCTTTATCATTTAATTCGATTCTTTTATCCATATTCTATACCTCCATTGAGACTACTATTGTTTTTACATCTATTTATACGGATGAACTTGAAAAATGGCTACAAAATAATAAAAAGACAAAAGCAAACTTCCCGTGGGAAGTTGGCTTTCTTTAGTGTATGCGCTTTAATTCGGCTTTAGAAAAGTTGGCCTGGAAGTGTGAGTTTTTCCTTGGTAGGGAACAATTTATCAAACTCTTCTGCAGCTGCCTCATCAACAAAATATCCTTGTGGCGTTTGGTATTCGCCAGTTATTCCATCAAAATATCCTGGGATGAGTTCCTTGCATAAAAAGAATGATGCGTCCTCCCCTTCTGGGAGGTTATGGTAACGAATTCCATATTCACTGGCAAAGGTAAAACCCGCTTTACCGTAAAAATCAATGTTACCTTCAAAACATATAGCACCACATCCAAGCTCAGTAGCCTTTTTAAGTGAATGTTCTAATAAAATTAGACCATAGCCTTGCCTTTTGAATTCTGGCGCTATACATATTGGACCCATTGTCATGATTGGAATTGTTCTGCCATTGTCCGCCTTTATTTCAGCTCTCATGAACATGTTCTGCCCAATGAGTTTGCCATTAAGTTCCATAACAAAATCAAGTTCTTTGACGAATGCGTCGTCATCACGAAGTTGATTAATTACATAGTGTTCAAGGCATCCTGGACGATATACATTCCAAAAACTATCCCGGACCAGGGTTTCTACTGTCCTATAGTCCTTTGGCTCTTCTAAACGTATTACGATGTTGTGTTCTTTCATTGTTTTTCCTCCTGAAATTTGTCAACTCAAATGCATTTCTGCGGGAGGTCCGATTGCACGCTAACCTCCCGGTTATGCTACAATCTCCATTTTGTTGTACTTAATCAAAAAGCACTCTCCTAAAAATAAATATTTGTAGGAAAATAAGCGAAATTGTTCGTTATTTCCCAATAAAAGGCTACCATTATTTTAAACATTATGCAAGATGGATTGCACTTTTTAGTAATAGTGGTAAAATTAATATTATAGTGACTACGAAGGGGCGGATTTTATGGATAAAAGACGAATAATGGAAATGGCCACACTTATCTTGATTATCAGTTTTGGCTTTTCCACAATTATTTCACTTGTTTCGCTTTCGTCATTGATTAATAAAAATGACGAAGAAGAATCAATTATCTATGCAAATCAAATTAGCAGTGAGATAACTGCGACATTCTCTGAACCACGTGCGGTATCGCTAAGCTTTGATAACACGTTTATCCATGAAGTCTTAGAAAACTTTGATAGCTATTCAGAGGAAGAGTTCAGTGATATTATTGGCGAATACCTTCTTGATAACGTAGAAGATTTTGACTATGATACAGGCTTTATAGTACCTGCAAATAATTATGGTTATTATACAGAGCACGGTTTTCTCAAAATACTTGAGCCAACCAATCCTGATGATGACTGGATTTTCAATTTCATAAAATCAGGAAAAGATTACGAGCTCAATCTTGATAATGACCAAGCAAATGGCAACAGGACAACAGTATTCATCAACTGTAAAATGACAGATGAGGAAGGCAACTTTATTGGTGCTTGTGGCGTTGGCCTTACACTTAATAACATTTCTGAGATACTTGGAAAATATGAAACTTTAGAGGGGTACTCACTTGTTCTTGCGGACAAAGAAGGCAACATTACTGTTTCGAGCGCAGAACTTGATGGTCAGATTACAGACAAGGCCTCTGCGCATCAAGGCATAGTATCTGATGAACTTGTTGATACAATCAAAAATTATGACAAGTCAAAATCATATGAATATGTAACACTTGGTAAAAACTCATTCTTTATCGTAAAGTATATCCCAGATTGTGACTGGTACCTAATCATCGACTACGAGGGCAGCAACATACCATCAGTATCAACTATCCTTCTTAGAAATATGGTTGCATGTTTTATCTCTCTTGCAATAGTCCTTATTGCTACAAATGCAATAATTAGTTACTTTGAAAATCGTTCCAAGAAGTATAAAGACGAAGCAGAAAGAGATATGATGACAGGCCTTAAAAATAGGCGTGAATATGAGCGTAAACTTGAAGAATTTAGAAAGATTCGCTCGCTTGAAAATATTACTGTCGTTTCACTCGACGTAAATGGCCTTAAATATGTCAACGATAATGTTGGCCATGCGGCAGGCGACGAACTCATCAAGGGTTCCGCAAGTGTAATTGATGATTTCTTTAAAGATATTGGATTCACTTACCGAACCGGTGGCGATGAGTTTATGGTTCTCATTGACAATTGTGTCGATAATCCAGAAAAACTTGCAGCTGACTTTAAAGACTATGTTGCTACATGGAAAGGCATATTGATAGATGAGATACATATCTCAATTGGTATAGCAAGAGGTGCAGATAAAACTGCTGATTCTGTTGATGCACTCCTTCGCGAAGCTGACAAAGCAATGTACATTGATAAAGCCAAGTACTATGAGGATAATAAGATAGACCGTAGACAAGGTAGAAGGTAAAATATAAGAAGCCCACAGGTTCCCACCTGTGGGCTTTTTATTTGCATTAGGCTAAAAATTTCCATTCAACAAAATTTTATTATCACAAATGCTGCAATAATATCAACAACCATAAATATGGCAAATATTCTTGAGAAAATATTGAATGCAGTTGTCTTGAAAAGTTTTGGTTTTTCTAACTCTTTCTTTTTTACATAGGATCTAAATGCTCTAACAACTAATAAATATGCCAGTACAAAGAGCATCCAAAAGAATAGAAATTCTAAACAAATAATCGTTTATTTATTTTACAAGAACTTTACAGGGAATTACTTATAAAAATTACGGCTGTAATGTATAATACGAAATGATAAGGGGTGAGATGTTATGATTTTTTGTGTTGAAGATGACAGCGGAATTAGAGATTTAATGATTTACACTCTCGTTGCATCTGGATATAAAGCGGTTGGATTTTCAAGAGCTGAAGAGTTTTGGAAAGAGATGAAAAATGTTAAACCAGAGTTGATTTTTCTTGATATTATGCTGCCGGATGAGGATGGAATTTCTATTTTAAAGAAATTACGCTCTAATCAAAGTACAGCTGATATTCCTGTTATTATGGCAACAGCAAAGGGAACTGAGTATGACAAAATTACTGGTCTTGATCTCGGCGCTGATGATTATCTTGCAAAGCCTTTTGGAATGATGGAAATGGTATCTCGTGCTCGTGCTGTTTTAAGGCGAACATCTCCTTCAAAAGCAGATGTAATAAATATAGGTGAGATAAGAATTGATTGCTCACGTCATAAGGTCTTTAGAGGGGATGAAGAAATAATTCTTACTTTAAAGGAATATGATTTGTTGAAGTTTTTTTCAGAAAACTTGGGGACTGTTTTTACAAGAGATCAGTTGCTTGAAAAGATTTGGGGAATTGATTTCATGGGAGAAAGCAGAACGGTTGATGTACATATAGGAACTCTCCGAACAAAAATGGGAGATTGCGGGAAGCGAATCAAGACGATTCGCGGCGTTGGTTACAGTATGGAGTGATGCTGATGAAAAAACAGATTTTTAAGTCGATATGTTATGCGATATTTGGAGTTCTTTTGGCCACACTTGTACTTGTCATTGGTGTTTTATATGAGTATTTCTCAAGTAACCAGATGAACCAGCTTCAAGCTGAGACAAGGATTGTCTCTGAGGCCGTTGAACGTAGCGGAATAGAATATCTAAAGTCCATTTCAAATGGTGATTATCGTATTACGTACATATCATCGGATGGAACAGTAATATATGATAACAAGGTTAAAAGTAATGAAATGGAAAACCATCTTGAACGTGAAGAAATTCAGGATGCCATTGTTAAAGGAAAGGGAGAGAGCTCAAGATATTCTACAACTTTGATGGAGCGTCAACTTTATTGCGCAGAGAAACTCTCGGATGGTTCTATACTTCGCTTGTCAACTATTCATTTATCTTGGTGGGCGCTTTTAATTAATATGATTCAGCCAATCGGGATAGTTGTGGTTGTAGCAATCGTTATAGCTTTGCTCCTTGCATATAGGCTTTCTGAAAGGATTGTTAAGCCTTTAAATGAGTTGCAGTTAGAGGATGCTGAGCCTAAAGATACGTATGAGGAACTCTCACCTTTGCTTTCTCATATTTCTTTGCAGAAGGAACAGCTGAAAGCACAAGAAGCAGAACTTAATCGTAGGAAAGAGGAGTTTGAAACTGCAACCTCTAATATGCGAGAAGGAATTGTTCTTTTAAATGATACGGGAGCAGTATTAAGCATCAATAATTCCGCAAGTAAAATTCTTGGAATGGGCAAAGTAAGTATTGGAAAGGACTTGCTTTTATTTAATAATACTCTAGAAATTCAAGAACTCTTGAGAATTGCCGCAACAGGAGAATACGTCGAAAAAATAGTTCCAATAAACGGCACCAATTATCAGATTGATGCAAGCCCTATCAAGACGGATGACAAGGTTGCGGGAATTGCAATGATCATCTTTGATATAACTGAAAAAGAGGAATTAGAAAGGGTTCGTAAAGAGTTTACTGCAAATGTTTCTCATGAACTTAAGACGCCTTTGCAAAATATTTCTGGAAGCGCCGAACTTCTTGCCAACGGTATGGTTAAATCAGCGGATGTAAAAGTATTCTCTGAACGTATTTTTTCTGAAGCAAGAAGAATGATTACCTTGATTGACGATATAATAAAGCTCTCACATCTCGATGAAGGTGGAATAGATTATGATAAGAAAGATACCAATCTCTATGAGATAGCTGAGCTTACGCATAGAAATCTATTACCTGTTGCCGAGAAGAATAAAATTGAATTCACTTTGACAGGTGAAGAAGTAGTGATAAAAGCTTTCCCAGAACTTGTTTCTGAAATTGTTTATAACCTTTGTGATAATGCAATCAAATATAACTGTGAGGGCGGCTCTGTTAAGGTTAATGTTTCAAGAGACGGTGATAAGGCAGTGCTGGCTGTTAGCGATACTGGTATTGGAATACCAGCTGAAGAGCAGTCAAGAATCTTCGAGAGATTTTATCGAGTTGATAAAAGCCATTCGAGAGATGTCGGCGGCACGGGCCTAGGCTTATCAATTGTAAAACATGCTGCAATAATACATAATGCAGAAATTGAAGTTACAAGTAAGATAGGCTATGGAACAGAAATTAAAATTTTATTTCCAATTTAGTATAGTTTACTTAGATTTTACATTGCTTTATATTTGATTTGATGTCCATTTGTTATATTTACTCTATAAAAGGAGTGAAATGATAAATGGACATTTTTAATTTTTTAACTTTGATAGGAGGTCTGTGCTTATTTCTTTTTGGAATGAGCCTTATGGGTCAAGCTTTAGAACGTAGAGCTGGCGGAAGACTTCATGCGGTTCTATCAAAATTAACTACCAGTAAAACAAAAGGATTTTTAACTGGATGTGGTGTAACATCTGTTATACAGAGTTCTTCCGCAACTACTGTTATGGTGGTTGGCTTTGTAAATTCGGGTATTATGACGCTTGCTCAGGCGGCTAATGTTATCATGGGCGCAAATGTTGGGACCACAATAACCGGTTGGATTCTCTCTCTTGGCGGAATTGACGGAAACAGTACATGGGTGCGTCTTTTAAAGCCATCTGCATTTACTCCTGTCCTTGCTTTTATCGGTATAATTCTTTACATGTTTATAAAGAAAGAATCCAAAAAGGATACAGGAATGATTCTTCTTGGATTTGCGACTTTAATGTTTGGCATGGAGACAATGACTGATGCTGTTTCTGGGCTCAGTGAAATACCTGCATTTACACATTTGTTTATTATGTTCCAAAACCCAGTACTTGGATTGCTAGTAGGTGCACTTCTAACGGCAGTAATTCAGTCAAGTTCTGCGTCCGTAGGTATTTTGCAGGCGCTTGCAGCAACTGGTGCCGTTTCATATGGTGCGGCAATCCCAATTGTAATGGGCGATGCGATAGGCACATGTGTAACGGCGATGCTTTCAAGCATTGGAGCTAAAAAGGATGCAAAGCGTGCAGCAGTTGTCCATTTACTTTTTAATATAATAGGTGCTGTATTTTGGTTGATCATTTATTCACTTATCAGATTAATATTTGCTCCTGCAATATTGAATGCTTCAGCTTCCTTAGTTGGAATAGCTATTGTAAATACAGCGTTTAAAGTTCTTTCCACTGCACTTTTACTTCCTGTATCAAGCGCGCTTGTTAAACTAGCTATCAGGATTGTTCCAGATGCGAAAGTTGAAGAGGAAACAGTAAGCCTTGATGATAGACTTTTGGTAACTCCACTTCTTGCAATAAAGCAAAGCCGTGAAGTTACATCGATAATGGCTTCATATGCTACGACAGCAATTAAGGAAGCTTTGTCTTCTGTGGTTTCATATTCCCCAAAAGCAGCTGAAATAATTCGAAAGAATGAAGATAAATGCGATAAATATGAGGATATGATAGGAACATATCTAATTAAGATTGCATCAAAGCAACTTGGTGAAAGTGAAGGTGAGGAGACAACTGAGCTTCTTAAGATAATAGGAGACTTTGAAAGAATATCTGACCACGCGGTAAATATTTTAGATTCTGCCGAAGAGCTTCGAAGTAAAGGCCTCACTCTTAGCGAAGAGGCGCTACGTGAATATGATGTTATTTCCTCTGCTGTTGAAGAGGTAGTAAGCTTGTCTCTTCAAGCTTTTGTTGAAAATGATATTGAGGCTGCAGAAAAGGTTGAACCACTTGAGCAGGTTGTTGATGGCTTAAAAGAAAAGTTGCGCACAAGCCATATCCTACGTATGCAAGAGGGTAGGTGTTCTGTTGAGGCGGGCTTTGTATGGTCTGATCTTCTCACAAACTTTGAAAGAGTAAGTGACCATTGTTCAAATATTGCTGGAAGCATTATTGATGTAAAAGAGCATAATTTGAACACCCATCAAAATATAGATCAGTATAGAAGGAGTAATGAAGAGTTCAAGGAAAAATATAAGGCATATAAGACAAAATATGCTCTTTAATAGAAAAATGTTCGAATGAATAAAAAAAGAGTTAGTCGAAAGACTAACTCTTTTTTTGGTGGGAGAGGGTGGATTCGAACCACCGAAGGCATAGCCAGCAGATTTACAGTCTGTCCCCTTTGGCCACTCGGGAACTCTCCCACAATATGAAACCTGCAAGCAAGATTACTTGCAGGTTTGTTTGGAGCTGGTGAACGGACTTGAACCCCTGACCTGCTGATTACAAATCAGCTGCTCTACCAACTGAGCTACACCAGCACTTAAAGCGCTTAGTTAATATAACACACTTTCAGTTGACCGTCAAGCATTTTTTTCGTATACTATTTTGGTATAAATAATACGTGGGAGGTGACCGAAGTGGCAAACTATCAGCGAAAGAAGAAAAACATAAAATTGTTCGGTGGTTCGAAGCAGGAGCGCAAGGCAAATAAGCGCTTTTTAATCATCGTTGTAGCTGTTTTGCTCATTGTTGCTTCGGCATCTGCGATAACATATTTCAAGGAGCGAAGTCGTGAGGAGGCTTTGGTCGAAGAAGGCGATGTAACTCGCCTGGCATCAAGCGACACTGAAAAAGCCGGCCTCTTGTTCATAGGTACGACGAGCTCGTCAACGGATCGAGAAGTATTGTTCTTGATTTGCCTCACGCTCGATCCGTCAGACACGTCTTTCAACGTAACTTGCGTTAAACCACCAGTTGGACTTGATGCAACAAAACCGTCCGAGATACTTGAAAAGGTTAGAGTTAAAAATAATATCAAACTCGATAGATATGTTCTCATAACTCAGGATGGATATAAAAAGTTTGCACAGATTGTTGGTGGATATGAGATAAACCTCAAGAATACAATTGATTATTCTGATGATGATTTCTCATTGAGCCTTAGAACAGGTGAGCAGACGCTTTACGGCAACTTGTTCTTTAACTATGTAAGGTTCCTTGGCCTTAATGGTACGGAACATGAGCTTGAGGAACAAGGCGCAGTAATAGCTGATTATATTAATCAAATTTTGACTCCGTCTACAGTTGAGAACGGTGAAGAGGTATTCTCTAAGTTGTCAAATGTCTGCCAGACAGATATTACAATTGTAGACTTC
Source organism: Acutalibacteraceae bacterium (assembly GCA_045599345.1). Taxonomy (GTDB): domain Bacteria; phylum Bacillota; class Clostridia; order Oscillospirales; family Acutalibacteraceae; genus UBA1227. The sequence continues at coordinate 1,923 of JAZRVV010000023.1, read as the reverse complement.
TCAAAATATCAAAACTTTATGACTGATGCAGTATCAGGGAAATTAAAGATTACTGTTGGAACCGAGGATAAGAAGAAATGAAAGCAGTAAAATATATCGCTATTATTGTTGCAATAGCTTTGTTCGCTGGCTTCCTTAGTGTTATGTTCTTGCCAGTTGACACTTTCCTTGCTGAAAGGAAAGCGAAACTCTCAGGATATGAAATACCGGAAGCATACGATGACATATTATATAGGTATTATTATAATAATTTAGACGCCGATGAGCAGTTGGCATATAGGATTATCTATGCATCCTTTTTTGCAAAGCCAGATGAAGCATTCCCAGACAAGATTGTAATTCCAAAGCTTTCAAACAAAGAACTCCAGGAAATGTATGTTGCGTTATCTTACGATAACCCAGAACTTTATTTCCTTGGCAACAAGTGCTCAATGACTAGTATCGGTAGTGTAAATTATTTTGTTCCTCAATACATTATGGTTCGTTCAGACTATGATGCATCTTGGGCAAGGGCTCAGGCAAAGATTGATGAAATCCTGGGTGGAGTTCCATCAAGTGCAACATCCGATTATGATAAGGAACTCTATATCCACGATTACCTTGTACAAAACTGCGAGTACAACGAATCTGGTAGCGCTATGGTCTACACAATGCACGGAGTGCTTGTGGATGGCAGCGCTAACTGCGAAGGTTACTCGCGTACAGCGCAATACCTATTGCGCCAGCTTGGCATATACAACCGCCTCGCCATCGGCGTAGCCGAAGGTGGCGCCGGCTCGGCGGATGGACATATGTGGAACGTTGTTAAAATCGATGGCGAATTCTATAACCTTGATATAACATGGGACGACTACGCAGTAGTTGGCAGTGTTGATTATCCAGATAATTCGCCAAGCCATGTATACTTTAACATTTCAACCAAAGACATTGAGTCATCGCATAAGGCTGATGATAATGCTGTGTGGTCTGAGTGTACTGCAGAGAGTTTTAGTTATTTCAAGAACGAAGGACTGTTGTTCTCTTTCTTCAATTCCTCTTCTGAGCATGCAATAAGCCAGGCTATGCTTAAAGCAATGAACAACGGATATAACAGTATTGAATTTGCATTCACCGACAAGTCAGTTATGGATTCATCTTTTACTAGACTTATGAATGGTGGTATGTATAATATAATAACATCCAATAATAGATTGGTTGCTCCAGCCAATCGTTTATCACCAACAACGGTACAATATACGACCGACGAAGAGAAGCTAGTTATACGTTATTTCTTCGCAAAATAAGTTGTTCGAAAATTTTTTTAAAAAATTAAAAATAGTTGTTGACACAGAGCGCTCGATTGTGATATAGTAATCGAGCGCTCGCAAATTGGGAGCGCAGGATGTACCTTGAAAATTAAACAACGACAAACTAGAAATGGACCCTGAAATTTTTTTGTAAGTTTAGAAAAACTTGCAGCAGTAATTTCCGGTTAAACAACTGTGAAATTTTAAGTCAGCAATGACGAATGAGCGAATTAAAGCTCTGAAAATGATTAGTACGGCGAAAGCCGTGTTGATACAATTTTTAGAGAGTTTGATCCTGGCTCAGGACGAACGCTGGCGGCGTGCCTAACACATGCAAGTCGTACGGAAGAGGAGAGCTTGCTCTCCGATTTAGTGGCGGACGGGTGAGTAACGCGTGAGTAACCTGCCTTACAGAGGGGGATAGCGTCTGGAAACGGACGATAATACCGCATGACACCACGGGATCGCATGGTTCTGTGATCAAAGGAGCAATCCGCTGTAAGATGGACTCGCGTCTGATTAGATAGTTGGTGAGGTAACGGCTCACCAAGTCGACGATCAGTAGCCGGACTGAGAGGTTGAACGGCCACATTGGGACTGAGATACGGCCCAGACTCCTACGGGAGGCAGCAGTGGG
>JAZRVV010000022.1:0-20194 GCA_045599345.1 Acutalibacteraceae bacterium | reverse complement strand
ACCGATGTTGTCAAAGCCATACTTTCTGTTGATGATACCTGAAACAATATGCTCACCCGTATGATTTTGCATTCTTGTATGTCTTGGAATCCAATCAAGTTTGCCCGTGACGGTTTCATTTGGTTTGATCTCTTCCTTGGTATAATGCTCTATTACGTTTTCAACTATCTTGGTATCAAATACCTCTATCGCTTTGCCGTCTACGATGAAAAATCCATTGTCGCCTACTTGACCACCGCCTTCTGGGAAAAAGGCTGTTTTGTCTAGTACAACTTTGAAAAAATCACCGCACACAGTACAGCTCTGCACAGTGGCGGTGAACTCTTTTTCATAGCTATTTTCATCATAGAGCTTTAATGTTGCTCTATCACTCATTTTACTACTTCTATCATCATGCCAGGTGTTGCACCACATGCATTTGCTTCATCTGTATCAATGTGTACTGCAAGACCTGATGTTGTTGTTACTCTTGCGATTACGTCATCAAAGATGAGGGAGCGTCCGTCTGACTCAACCTTGATTTTGATAATCTCGCCGTCTTCTACGCCAAGTTCCTTTGCTTCTTCTGGAAGAGCATGGAGGTGACGTTTAGCAATAATTACGCCCTTGTCAATTTCAACTTCACCCTTTGGTCCAACAAGCTTGCAAGCGCCTGAACCCTCAAGGTCACCAGACATACGTACTGGAGCTGTAATACCAAGTGTACGAGCCTCTGACATTGAGATTTCAACCTGTGTGTATGGACGGCATGGTCCAAGGATTGAAACTGATGGGAACTGATTCTTAGGACCGATTACAGCAACTCTCTCTTCGCAAGCGAACTGGCCTGGCTGTGAAAGGTCCTTCTTGTTTGTGAGTTCATAGCCCTCACCGAAAAGGATGTCAAGTACTTCTCTAGTTACGTGTACGTGACGTGCAGATGTTTCAAGTAAAACTTTCATTACCTCTACCTCTTTCAATTCTTAAAATTACGTTTGTATTCTACGCCGTTCGTAGCCAAAAATCAACCACTCGTAGGAAATTCTGCCCATTTCATTGCTTTATGGGACAGTTTGAGTATATATGTTAATTAAGTAGACTTTGTAGCAGTTGACAATATAACGGTTGACCGTTATAATTTGGGTGAAAGAAGGTGAAGTAATGTTAATAAATGACTTGATGGAAAAACGGCATTTAACCAAGTATCAACTCGCAAAGGAAACTGGCATTCCGTATACGACCATTAGTGACATTTGCAATGGCAAAGCACAGCTCGAAAAATGCTCTGGCGAAACCTTATACAAAATCTCAGCTGCACTTAACGTAAGCATTGAAACATTACTAAGCCCTATAATGAAAGAAAAGGTTGCTTTTGAAAACAACCTTAGAAATGTCATATCTAAAATTTCAAAAAAATACAACATCAAAAAAGTTAGCCTTTTCGGTTCACGTGCAACGGGCACCAATAGGCCTGACAGCGACGTTGACCTAATTATAGAATTCTACAACAATGTTTCTTTACTTACTTTGTCATCTATCAAAAACGAATTAGAGGCCTCTCTAAAACTTGATGTAGATGTCATCCATGGTCCAATCCAAAAGACGGATCTCATCAAAGTAAAGAAAGTGGTGGAAATATTTGCTGCATAAAGACAAGATTGTCATACAGAAAGTAGTTTCAGAAATTGAAATCGGAACCGAATTACTAGGGAACACTTCCTACGAAAATTTTATTTCAAACGAGATGCTCAAACGAGCTATTTGTATGACAGTTGTAAACATTGGTGAACTAGTGAAATCTCTAGATGACTCAACGAGAACAGCATACCCAAAAATTCTTTGGAAGGATATTGCAGGAATGAGAGATATCACCGCACACAAATATCAAACCCTGCGAATGGAAGATGTATATCAAACCGTTAAAAATGATTTTCCTCTCCTCCTGCAGGAACTAAAAGAAATCGAAAAACAGAATTAGAAGAAGCGACGAGCAAAGGTTTCCTTTGCTCGTTGTTGTTTAGCCAGTAGCACTGAAGAGACGACGGGTCAAGGTCTTCAGAGCGGAGCGTGCCTTGACGCGTTGGAACGACAGTGCTACCAATTTCGCAGCGGTTCATTTTACTGTGTGAGCGCGGATTGACCGCCAGATACCGAGATGTTAAGCTAATCAAAATATCAACTTACTACACCCTATAGTAAGTTCAACAGCAACACACAGAATCAATAAAAAATAACGGTGTAAAGTGGTTAAACTTTACACCGCTTGATTTGCGTTAGTTAAGTTCGGAAAGAACTGTTTGTCCAGCAGCAAGTGACTTCTGCACATCAATGATGCGCTGGTTTTTAGAGCCACGGAAAAGGCATTCGAGAGAACGCTGTTCTTCGATGAATTTTCCGTCTACCAAAAGAGAGAGTTCTCGAAGGAGGTCAAGCCAACAGTTCTCACTATTGGCACCATTTATGAGCTCCTCATATGTCCAACCTGAAAATGACATTACATCAAGGCCTTCCTTTTTGAGCTCACGTGCCAAAACTGTGAGCGCCTTGGCTTGAGTAAATGGCTCACCACCCGACAGGGTGATACCTTTGAGCAACGGATTCTCCTTTGCTGCTTTTACTATATTTTCGACGGTCGTGTCATAGCCACCTTCGGTGAAGCTCCATGTTGCAGGATTCTGGCACCCTTTGCAGTGGTGCGGACATCCTTGAACAAAGACCACCATACGCCAGCCTGGACCGTCGACAATTGATTCACGTATAACACCAGCCAGGTGAAGTTTCGTTCCACCTGGCTGGTTTAAATCAATAATCTGAGTATCTATTGGGAAATCCATTAGATCTGCTCAAACTCTCCTGCACCAGTACCGATTGAGTGCTTAACTCTGTCGTTTACCTCTGCATATTTTGCATCGTTAAAACGATCAAGTGTGCCTACGAGGTAACCAGTGATTCTTCTGATTCTTTCGAACTTTACGCCTTCGCCAACCATTTTAGATTCCATCATGGTAAATTCCTCCTATATTTCTTTAACATCTACTGGGTGTGCAACCTTGTCAGCTTCCTCAAGTGGGTTTTCGTCACATGAGCAAACATTGGTTGAATAACCCTTGATGCGCATAAGTACTTCTTCTGAGATTGCTTCACCGTCATGACGTCCGCAACGTGGGCAAACATCACCGATGATACCTGTGTAACCACAAACTGGGTCACGGTCAACTGGGTGGTTGATTGAAGCATAACCCATGTTGTTTTCCTTCATGCAACGTATAACTGATTCGAATGCATCAAGGTTCTCGAGTGGGTTACCATCCATCTCGATGTATGAGATATGACCAGCGTTTGTGATGTTGTGGTATGGAGCCTCGATCTTGATCTTCTCAAATGCTGAGATTGGGAAGTATACAGGAATGTGGAAAGAGTTTGTATAGTAAGCTCTGTCTGTTACGCCTGGGATTACGCCATAGCGCTCACGGTCCATACGTACGAAACGGCCTGAAAGTCCCTCAGCAGGTGTTGCGATAAGGGTGTAGTTCATGCCCTCATCCTGTGACTTCTGGTCGCAGCGAGCGCGCATGTGGCCGATGATTTCGATACCCAAGTTGCGAGCTTCCTGAGTCTCACCGTGGTGAGAACCAATGAGAGCCTTAAGGCACTCTGCAAGACCGATGAAACCAACTGTCAATGTGCCGTGCTTTAATACTTCCATTACTTCATCGTCTGGCTTAAGCTTGTCAGAATCAAGCCACAAGCCCTGGCCCATAAGGAACGGATAGTTGTAAACCTTTCTATGACCCTGGATCAAGAAACGGTCATAGAGCTGATCGAATACGAGGTCAATCTTTCTATCGAGTTCTTCAAAGAAGATATCAACATTGCCATGAGCCTTGATAGCGATTCTTGGAAGGTTGATTGATGTGAATGAAAGGTTACCACGTCCGCAAGTAATCTGGCGAGATGGATCATATACGTTAGCCTTAACACGTGTACGGCAGCCCATGTAAGCAACCTTTGTGTTGTAGTCGTTTACGTCATAGCCAGGAGCATTGAATGGTGCGTCAGCAAAGCAGAAGTTAGGGAACAAGCGCTTTGCAGAAACCTTCATTGCAAGCTTGAAGAGGTCATAGTTTGGATCCTCTGGATTATAGTTTACACCGTCTTTAACACGGAAAATTGAAACTGGGAAGATTGCTGTCTCGCCGTTGCCGAGACCTGCATCTGTTGCAAGAAGGAAGTTCTTTGTGATGAGACGAGCCTCAGGAGATGGGTCATCACCAAGTGTGATTGATGAGAATGGAACCTGAGCACCAGCACGTGAATGCATTGTATTGAGGTTGTGTACAAATGCTTCCATTGCCTGGAATGTCTGCTTGTCTGTTTCCTTCTGTGCCTTCTTTAGCGCAAAGCTCTGAGCCTTTCTAACGTTCTCTTCTGGGAGCTTGTACTTGTTGATAAGGAGAGATGCCTCTTTTGCCTGATAATCGTTATCATTAGCAATTGTTGGAATTACTCCATATGTTCCTTCTACTTCAAGGCAAAGGTTTTTTGATGCCTCTGTTGCATCCTCAAAACCGCAGAGAAGTTCAAGGCCCTTAGCGAGGTTTGAAATGTAATATTTTTTATATGTCTTCTGTACACCAGGAGCAAGGAAAGTATCGAATGCAGGGATACTTTGACCACCGTGCTGGTCGTTCTGGTTAGACTGGATAGCAATAGCTGCAAGAGCTGCATATGATGAGATATCATTAGGCTCACGAAGGAAGCCGTGGCCTGTTGAGAATCCGCCCTTGAAGAGCTTGCTAATATCGATTTGGCAACATGTTGTAGTAAGTGTTAAGAAGTCAAGGTCGTGGATATGGATATCGCCTTCTGCGTGAGCCTTTGAATGCTCTGGCTTGAGTACATAGAGTTCGTTGAACTGCTTTGCACCCTCTGAACCGTACTTGAGCATTGTGCCCATTGAAGTATCGCCATCGATGTTAGCGTTTTCACGCTTGATGTCGTTCTCCTTAGCATCCTTGAATGTAAGGCCTTCATAGATCTTCATAAGGCGAGTGTTCATCTCACGTACACGTGAACGCTCTGAACGGTAAAGAATGAACTTCTTTGCTGTTCTAGCATGACCGCTCTCAATGAGAACCTTTTCTACTGAATCCTGAATTTCCTCGACTGTTGGTCTTGTGTTACCAGTTGACTCGATATAATCAACAACCTTTTGAGAGAGGGCAAGGGCCTCCTCATAATCGTCGCCACCTGTTGCCTTGGCAGCCTGGTAGATAGCATTTGCAATCTTGTCGATTGAGAATGGAACCGCTCTACCATCGCGTTTAATAATGGTTTCTATCATTTCAAATCCTCCAAAAAAATGTAAAAAACACAATATGTTGTGTTTGTCGTGTCAGTATTAACCATTATATGGCATATTTAGTGCTATGTCAACAAGGCCAATTGTATAAAAATAAAGTATTTTTTTGGGCACTTTTTTAATGGCGACGTTTGTGTTGCTTTTCATATTATAAATGGTATATAATAATAGACTGTATAAAACCCTCTTGGAGGTCTAGTATGAAAAAGCTTAAGATTAAAAACTTATCGCCAACTCCATTGCTAATAGTTTTAGCAGTGTTTATTTTCATAACTGTTCCAATCCGCGTATTCCAACTCACAAACTGCATCGACCCTAAAACCGGTTTCTGGGCAGCGCAGGATTTCACAGTATTACTTCTCTACATCTTAATCATCGTTTTCGCCGTTGTGGCATTTTTGCTTTCATTCTTTAGTGCCACAATGACAAGGCCACAGTTTGGCGAAAAGAAAGATATCATCTATGGTGTCTTCTCTGCATTATTTGCAGTTTCCATTCTTGCTCAGACTGGACTTGAGGCGTCTACACTTCTTACAAAGATATCTACATTCACAGTATCAAGCGAAGAGCCAGCAAGCATCGCTAGCATGCTTGTCAGCAGTGGCGTCCTTTCAATAGGACTTGAGGTTATCTTTGGCATATTCTCAGGCATATACTTCATCTTTGCCGCAATAGGTGCATTCACTGGCACTGACAAGGTATCTTCACACAGGCTCATGGGTCTCTCACCAGTTATCTGGATTATGGCAAGGCTTGTATACCACTTTATTGACCCTATTAACTATCGTTATGTATCCCAGCTCTTCCTCGAGATTTTGCTCTATTGCTTTGCAATGGTATTCTTCCTCTCCTTTGCTCGCATAGCCTCTGGCATCAACGAGGACAAGAGCATGGAGATTATATGGTTCACAGGCGTACTTGTATCTCTCGTAAGTTTCATCTGCGCCTTTGCACCTCTCATCCTTTTAATCACAGGCAAGGGCAACCTGATCCCAGAGAAGTATCCAATGAACTTTGCAGATTTAGGACTTGCCTTCTTTAGCACTTCGTTCCTATTTACCATTACACCTTTGACAAACGAAATTGGTGAAGACTAATGATAACTAGACTCAAGACACTCCTGGACGCGGGGCGATGCCCGCACGCGCTTGTCATTGACGGCGGGACTTATGAGTCACGCCTTACGTGTGCGCGCGAGCTTGCGGCCGGTCTCCTTGGCGAAACGGACAAGGTAATGAACGACATCCATCCGGATGTCATTACCGTTTTGCCAGAGGAAAAGAAAAAAACGCTCTCGATTGAGCTCATCCGCAAAATGCGCGATGACGCGTATATCATTCCAAACGAGAGCGAGAGAAAGGTCTACATAATTGCAAAGGCGGAGCTTATGCTCGACGCCGCTCAAAACGCTCTTCTCAAAATACTCGAAGAGCCTCCACAGTATGCGACCTTTATCCTTCTCTGCGACACCCACTCTGTCCTCCTTGGCACAGTGCTCTCACGTGTCGCACTCTTCTCACTAGGCGAAGACGCGGAAACCGAGAACAGCGAAGCATACACCGAATACCTAGAGCTTGCCAAGTCTATGGCAAGCAACATAGCATCCGGCGATCGCTTCAAGTTGCTCGACACAGTTTCCGCTTTCAATGATAAAAACTTTGACAAGCTTGCTCCAACGCTCGATTGCCTGTCAGCCATCGTTCGCGATGCGCTGATTATCAGTGCCGGCGGCAATGAGCTCATTGGCGGGGCACCTGATACGTCACAAGGCCTCGCTCGCGCCCTTTCAACCGAGCGAATCATCAAAGTCCAAGAAGGTATATCCGAGATTGGCAAAGCTATCAACATTTACGCAAACAAAAACCTTACACTAACAAGGCTTGTATCAAAACTAATTGGAGGTCAAAATGACTGAAGTAGTTGGCATAAGATTCAAAGAGGTCGGCAAGATATATTGCTTTGACCCAAAGGGTGAGACACTCACACCTGGTCAATACGTAATCGTAGAGACCGCGCGTGGCGTCGAATGTGGCCAAGTTGCAACAGGCAACGAGATGGTCGAAGAAGACAAGATTGTCGCACCACTTAAACCAATCGTTCGTCTTGCAACCGACGATGACATCAAAAAGGTTGCCGAAAATAGACAGAAAGAAAAGTCCGCATTCACTATCTGTGAAGAAAAGATTGCAAAGCATGGTCTCGAGATGAAACTCACTGACGTTGAGTACACATTCGACGGCAGCAAGATTCTCTTCTACTTCACAGCTGATGGCAGAGTGGACTTTAGAGAACTCGTAAAAGACCTTGCTGCTGTCTTTAAAACCCGTATCGAGTTGCGCCAGATTGGCGTTCGAGACGAGGCCAAAATGCTCGGCGGCATCGGCATCTGCGGCAGGCCATTCTGCTGCAACGCCTATATGGGCGAGTTCCAGCCGGTATCTATCAAAATGGCTAAGGAGCAGGGCCTCTCCCTCAACCCTACCAAGATATCTGGCGCATGCGGTCGACTCATGTGTTGCCTCAAGTATGAGCAGGAAGCATACGAGCACCTTGCCAAAATTACTCCTAAGGCTGGCGCCTTAGTTGAGACCAAGGACGGCAGAGGCATCGTTACCGAGTCGAACCTCATCTCTGGTGTAGTCAAAGTTCGACTTGATCGCAACCCAGACGCTGCACCGACAACATACAATACAAAACAAGTCAAGATACTCCGTGATGTCAAAACCACAGTATCAAAAGAAGAGCGTGAAGCTCTCAAGGCTATTGAAGAATAAGGAAGGAAGAAAACAAAATGGCAGACGAAATTTTACTTACTAGTGACGGTCTTAAGGAATTACAAGACGAACTCGAACAACTCAAAACTGTTGGTCGTAAAGACATAGCAGAAAAGATTAAAGTTGCCCTTTCATTCGGCGACTTGTCAGAGAACTCAGAGTATGATGAAGCAAAGTCAGAGCAGGGCAAACTCGAGTCACGTATCAACGAACTCGAAGCTATCCTCCAAAACTACAAGCTCATCGACGAGGATGAATTCTCAGCTGATACAGTAAACCGCGCTTCTAAGGTTACTATCAAAGATATGGAAACAAAAGAAGAAGAGACATACCAAATCGTAGGTCCTCAGCAGGCAAACCCAATGAAGGGTCGTATCTCTGATGAGTCTCCTGTTGGTAAAGCACTCCTTGGCAAGAAAAAGGGCGCTACAATTACAGTTGAAACTCCAGCTGGTATGCTCAAGTACAAAGTTGTAAATATCGAAAAGATGTAATTTAGGAGATAAGATAAAATGGCTGATAACCAGAATCCAGCAGTTGAGGAACGCGAACTCACTGCTGAGGAAACAAACGAGCAAAGACAGGTTCGAATCGACAAGCTCCTTGCTCTCCAAGAAGCTGGCAATGACCCATTCCAGGTTATGACAGCAGAGCAGACACATCACACAGTTGATGCCAAGGCTCTCTATACAGAGCACGAGGACAAGCTTCTTGCTGGCCGTGTTGCACCATCTACTGATGGTCTTGACGAGGCAGAAGCAAGACAGGTAATAAACGATGACTACAATGAGCGTCGCGCCATTATGGACGCACAGCCAATTGAAGTTGCCATCGCTGGCCGTATGCTCTTCAAGCGCGTAATGGGCAAGGCATCATTCTGCAATATTCAGGACAAGCTTGGCAACATTCAGGTATATGTTGCTCGCGACGCTATTGGCGAGGAGCCATATGCCGCATTCAAGAAGTCCGATATCGGTGATATCTTTGAAGTAAAAGGATATCTCTTCCGTACCAAGACAGGCGAAATCTCAGTTCATGCTGAGTCAATCAAACTCCTCTCCAAGTCACTCCTTCCTCTTCCAGAGAAGTTCCATGGACTCAAGGATGCTGACACTCGCTATCGTCAGCGCTATGTTGATTTGATTGTTAACCCAGAAGTAAAAGATACTTTTGTTAAGCGTTCAAGAATCATTTCTTCTGTACGTAAGACTCTTGATGATGTTGGATACATCGAAGTTGAGACACCTGTGCTCAACACAATCGCAGGCGGTGCATCAGCTCGCCCATTCATCACACATCACAACTCACTCGACCTTGATATGTACATGCGTATTGCCACAGAGCTCCCACTCAAGAGACTCATCGTTGGCGGCATGGAACGTGTCTATGAAATCGGCCGTATCTTCCGCAACGAAGGTATGGACACCAAGCACAATCCAGAGTTCACATCAATCGAGTTTTATGAGGCATACACAGACTACAACGGAATGATGGACCGCACAGAGGCTATCATCCGCAACGCTGCCATGGCAGCAAATGGCACTTACAAAGTAACATTCAAGGGCGTAGACATCGACCTTGAAAAGCCATTTGCAAGAATGACAATGGCAGAGTCAGTTAAGAAATACACTGGCATCGATTTCGAAGAATTCGCTTGCGACAATGACAAGGCTATCGCCCTTGCCAAGGAAAAGCACATCGAAATCGAAAAGGGCAAAGAGACTTGGGGCGACATCCTCGTTTCATTCTATGACGAGTTTGTTGAGGCCAACCTCGAACAGCCTACATTCATCATGGATTACCCTGTAGAGGTTTCACCTCTTACAAAGCGTAAGCCATCCAAGCCATATCTCACCGAGCGTTTCGAGCTCTTTATCCTTGGTACCGAGTACGGCAATGCTTACTCAGAGCTCAACGACCCGCTCGATCAGATGGAGCGCTTCAAGCATCAGCTCATGCTCCGCGAGTGCGGCGACGATGAGGCTAACATGCTTGACGATGACTTCGTCCGTGCCCTTGAATACGGCATGCCACCAACAGGTGGCTGCGGTATCGGCATCGACCGCCTCGTCATGCTCCTTACTGGTAACGAATCAATCCGTGATGTTATCCTCTTCCCGACAATGAAACCAGTTGAATAAATCAACAAGCAAAGCCCTGGCGGTAAGCCAGGGCTTTTATATTCCTTGAAATAAAATGTCTTATATGATATGCTTTAATTGTTCTAAAAAAACAAATATAGGAGGCAAGAGGAATGAAAAACTTTTTGCTAAACAATCTCTCAACACTGCTTTGGGCAATCACAGCAGTTCACCTTGGATTTATGGTAATACTCCTTAAGAAATTCAAGGACAGCAAATACAAGATTTTCCTTCTTAGCGCAATTATCACTTTTGGACTTTTCTATGATGCACTCTTTATCTCACTTGGTGCATTCATCAAGGGTGGCTCAGTATTCAAGGGCCTCTCACAGCTTAGATTCGTATTCCACGGTGTATTTATCCCACTTCTCTTCCCTATCTGCGCAGAGGCACTCGGCGCAAAGGACAAGACCAAGAAGATCGTTTGGGGTATCACAGCATTCTTTATCGCTTTCGGCCTTGCAGAGAGCTTCTGCACAGTCCTTGACGGCGAGACAGTTGCAAACGTTTTCCGCTACAAAGCAGGAGAACTCACACCAAAGTGGGCTACAATTGGTTCACTCGCACTTTCAATCGGTTCCGACATCCCACTTATGGTATGCGGACTCATCGCACTCAAGAAGAAGAAAAATCCTTTCCTCTTCCTTTCTGGTTTCTTTATGTTCGCCATCTCTGCTGCTGGCGCATCAGCTGGAGAGCTGATGTTCTTCACCAGCATGTTCGGCGAGGTACTCATGATACTCTTCATGATCCTCTTTGGTGACAAAGACCTAAAACAGTTAAAAGCAGAATAACAAGAATCCCGAGCAGTTGATGCTGCTCGGGATTTTTCTTTTATTTAATTTCTGATAAATCGTATGGTGTGTTCTGATATACGAAATAGTTGAGCCAGTTGGAATAGAGAAGATTTGCAGATGAGCGCCAGGTTACTGGAGGCTTTGCTGTAATCTTGTCATTAGGGAAATAGTTTACTGGCATATGGATTGGCTTGCCAGCATCCAGGTCACGCATATACTCGTTATAGAGCGTGTCAGCGTCATACTCCGAATGACCAGTGATAAATATCTGTCGGCCAAGCTTGGTTGCCATTGCATAGACACCAGCCTCTTTTGAAGACGCCAAGATTTTAAGTTCTGGTACTGCCTCTATGTCCTCACGGAGCACAGTTGTGTGACGTGACTGTGGAACCATAAATATGTCATCAAAACCTCTAAAGAGCATTGACCCCTTCTTGTCCACCTTGTGTGGATAGATACCAAAGAGTTTCTCTGGAAGGTCTTGCTTTTTAACACCATAGTGATAATAAAGGCCTGCCTGTGCACCCCAACAGATATGGAAAGTTGACCATACGTGAGTCTTGCTCCACTCCATTACTTCGCAGAGTTCATCCCAGTAATCAACGTCCTCAAACTTCATATGCTCAACAGGAGCACCAGTAATAATGAGTCCGTCGAAGTTCTGGTCTTTGACATCAGCAAATGTTTTATAGAAACTGAGCATGTGCTCCTCACTTGTATTCTTGCTCTCGTGTGAGGACATCATGATAAGCTCAAGTTCAACCTGAAGTGGTGTATTACCAAGAAGTCTGCAAAGTTGAGTCTCTGTCTCAATCTTTTTTGGCATGAGATTAAGGAGCAAGATTTTAAGAGGACGGATGTCCTGCTTGCCCGCTCTTGTCTCTGTCATGACAAAAATGTTCTCAGAGTTTAGGACTTTTTTTGCAGGTAAATCAGTTGGAATTTTAATTGGCATAAAATCACTCGCCTTCTGTGTCCTTGTTTTCTTTGCGCTCGTCAAGCGCTGAGGTTATAGCTTTCATCTTATCTTCGGTCAAATTATATTTTTTAATAAATACAATTGCTGCGAAGATAAAGATTATCATTGGTACAATTGTAATTGTAATTTCAAGTCCGCGCAATGCGCTACCTGTAAGCAACTGGCCCGCTACATGTGATGTATCTTTGCTGATGTTGAAAGTTGAAATACAGATTGATGCAACAAGTGCAGATACGCCAGATGCAAACTTAACAACAAGAGTCTGAATCGAGAAGATTACCGATTCGTCCCTGTTGCCATTTTTGTATTCTCCATAGTCAACCGAATCCGCAAGGAAGATAGTAAGGAGTACCATCAAAAGTCCGTTGCAAGAGAAGATGATTGCAGCTGGAATATAGAGGAAATAGTGATGAAGGTGTAAGAATACGATAAGTGTAAAGATTACATATCCTACTGCCGCACCAATAAGGGCAGTCTTGAAAACAGAAATAGCACTCATACGTTTTCTAAGGAGTGGGAAGAAGAATATCATCGAAAGAGCTTGGAAACTGCCGCCCACTACTGCGAACATCGTATAGTTGTTGTACCAGCCCTCACCACCAATTGCGTACTTATAGAAATAAATTGCAAGGTTGGCTGTGATATAAAAGGCTGTGTTGATAAAGATGATTGTGAGCGCCATTGTGAGCGCCTGATCATTCTTAAAGAGTGCCTTGAACATGTACTTTACTGAAGTCGTCTCAATGTTTTCAGTTGACTTCTCCTTCATTGTAAAGCAAACACCAAGCATAGCAACAAATGTGAAAACAGAGATAATAAGTGCATACCACTTAAATCCTACTCTCTCGTCACCGTTGCCAAGCGCCATAACGCAAATCATAGCTGCAACGGTTACGATTGCGCCGCCGATGGTGGCGCATGTACGGCCGACCTGTGTTAGGCGTTCACGCTCTTTGCCCGGTGTCGTCATCGACGGCACCATAGACCAGAACGGAATGTCGGCCATCGTATAAGTAACACCCCAGAGGATGTAAGTGATTGCAGCGTAAGCGACAAGGCCCTTTGGTCCCAAGTCGCGTGGTGCTGCAAACATAATTACTGTAATAATGGAGTTAAGGCCTGTGCCGATTAAAAGCCATGGTCTAAACTTGCCCCATCTAGTTTTTGTCTTTGCAGTAATAACACCCATAATAGGGTCGTTAAACGCATCAAATATACGAGCGCAAAGAAGGATGATACCCATCGCCCACGCACTAGTTCCAAGTACATCTTGGAAGTAGTAAAGAACATAACTGCTCGTGAGCATAAACATCATATCTTTACCAACAGCACTGAGGCCGTATGATACTTCGGCCTTGGTGCTTAATGCTTTTTCCATTAAATCACCATCAATTAAATATTTGCGAGCGCCTGCTCAAGGTCTTCGATAAGATCATCAGCATTTTCAATGCCGCATGAATATCTAATAAGGTCGCCTGGTACACCAGCGGCGATAAGTTCCTCATCGTTCATCTGACGATGAGTGGTTGATGCTGGGTGAAGGCAACATGTGCGTGCGTCAGCAACGTGAGTTTCAATTGAGGCAACCTTGAGGTTTGCCATGAACTTCTCTGCTGCGCTCTTGCCACCCTTGATGCCAAATGATACAACACCACAGGTGCCATTTGGCATGTACTTCTTGGCACGATCATAGTACTTGTTGCCAGGAAGTCCTGCATAGTTTACCCATGTAACGTTAGGGTTCTTTTCAAGTGCCTGTGCAACCTTGAGAGCGTTCTCGCAGTGGCGAGCAACGCGTACAGGTAAGCTTTCAAGGCCAAGGTTTAAAATGTATGCGTTAATTGGTGACTGTACAGTACCAAGGTCACGCATAAGCTGTGCATTTACCTTGGCAATATAAGCGCCACCGAGACCAAACTTTTCTGTGTATACAACACCGTGATAACTCTCATCAGGAGTTGTAAGGCCTGGATATTTATCAGCATACTTATTCCAATCAAAGTTGCCAGAGTCAACGATGCATCCACCGAGTGTGGCACCATGACCATCCATATACTTGGTTGTTGAATGTGTGATGATATCAGCACCAAACTTGAATGGATTGCAGTTGATTGGAGTTGCAAATGTGTTGTCAACGATGAGTGGCACGCCGTGAGCGTGAGCAGCAGTAGCAAACTTCTCAATATCAAGCACTGTAAGTGCTGGGTTTGCAATTGTCTCACCGAAAACAAACTTTGTATTATCCCGGAAGGCAGCGTTGAGTTCCTCTTCGCTGCAATCAGGGTCCACAAATGTGCATGAAAGACCCATCCTCTTCATTGTTGTTGAGAGGATGTTGTATGTGCCGCCATAGATTGTTGCGCTTGCAACAACGTGGTCACCCGCTCCAGCAATGTTAAAGAATGCGAGGAAGTTCGCACTCATGCCTGAGCCTGTGAGAACGGCAGCTGTGCCACCCTCAAGCTCGGCAATCTTGGCTGCGACCATGTCGCATGTTGGATTGCCACAGCGTGAGTAGAAATAGCCATCTGCCTCTAAATCAAAGAGCTTGGCCATCTCGTCAGCACTGTCATATTTAAATGTTGTGCTTTGGATAATTGGAAGCTGGCGTGGTTCACCATTGCCAGGCACATATCCACCTTGGATACATATAGTTTCCTTTTTCATTTTGTCACCTTATTTCCAAGAACTGTTAAGGTCTACTGTTCTATTAAAGATTACCTTGTCATCACTTGAATTCTTGTCCACTGTGTAGTAACCCTTTCTCATAAACTGGAAGGTGTCACCAACTTTGAGACCATCTAGAAGTGATTTGTCCACTACTGAATCTTTTAATACTTCAAGTGAATTAGGATTTAAGTATTCGCAGAGTTCCTGTGAGTCATCAGATGGGTTTTCTACGTTAAAGAGTCTGTCATAGAGGCGAACCTCAACATTTGCAGCATTTGCTGCTGACACCCAATGGATTGTTCCACGAACCTTGCGTCCGTCAGGTGTTTCGCCACCCTTGGACTCTGGATCATATGTACAGTGGAGGCAAGTGATGTTGCCGTTTTCATCCTGCTCATATGAGTTGCATGTTATATAATAAGCACTCTTGAGACGAACCTCGTTACCTGGGTAGAGTCTAAAGTACTTCTTTACTGGCTCTGCCATAAAGTCATCCTGCTCAACATATATCTCGCGTGAGAATGTAACCTTGGTTGTACCAAGTTCTGGGTGGTCAGGATGAACTGGTGTTTCGATTATCTCTGTCTTGCCCTCCTCATAGTTGTCGATGACAACCTTGAGTGGGCGAAGTACTGCCATCGCGCGAGCAGCGGAGGCGTTGAGGCTGTCGCGTACGCATGCTTCCAAGAGGCCAAAGTCTACGACTGAGTAGGCCTTGGATACGCCAATGCGTTCGCAGAAATCGCGAATAGCCTCTGCTGGGAATCCGCGACGGCGCATACCAGAGATAGTTACCATTCGTGGGTCGTCCCATCCATCAACATAGCCGCCATTTACAAGGTAAAGTGAGCGGCGCTTTGATGTTACGCAGTAGTTGAGATTAAGTCTTGCAAACTCAATCTGGCGTGGACGCTGCCAGCCAAGCACATCTGCTACTTCACACTCATCAAGAACCCAGTCATAGAGTGGACGGTGGTTCTCAAATTCAAGTGAGCAAAGGGAATGTGTTACACCTTCCTTTGCATCCTCAAGTGGATGAGCAAAGTCATACATTGGATATACACACCACTTGTCGCCCTGGCGATAGTGTGAGAGGTGTGCAATACGATAGATTACTGGGTCACGCATATTGATGTTAGGTGAACTCATATCTATCTTGGCACGAAGTACTCTTGTGCCGTCAGGGAATTTTCCCTTTGTCATTCTATCAAAGAGGTCTAAGTTCTCCTCGATTGTTCTGTCCCTAAATGGGCTGTTCTTACCTGGCTCTGTGAGTGTGCCACGGTATTCCTTCATCTCCTCTGGAGAGAGGTCACATACGAATGCTTTGCCCTTTTTGATGAGGCGGATTGCACACTCATACATAAAGTCAAAGTAATCTGATGCATAGAG
The DNA here is from genome assembly GCA_045599345.1 of Acutalibacteraceae bacterium. Classification (GTDB taxonomy): domain Bacteria; phylum Bacillota; class Clostridia; order Oscillospirales; family Acutalibacteraceae; genus UBA1227. The sequence continues at coordinate 4,100 of JAZRVV010000022.1, read as the reverse complement.
TGTCTCTGGGAGTTCCTCACCTACGAGCCACTCAATATCCTCACGGATTGACTCGGCGTACTCCACATCCTCTTTGCCTGGGTTGGTATCATCAAGACGAAGATTGAACTTACCACTGTATTTCTTTCTTGTTGCCCAGTTGATGCAGATTGCCTTGGCATGGCCAATGTGGAGGTATCCATTTGGCTCAGGTGGGAAACGTGTCTGTACTCTGTCATACACGCCTTCCTTTAAATCCTCATCTATAAAATCATGTATAAAGTTAGAAGGAGCGGACTCCTCTGCTTCAACATTCAAAATTTCATCTGCCATTTTATTTACTCCATTCTGCGATTGCAGCATCTATTCTATTCATAACCTCTGTCTTGCCAAGTATCTGCATAATGCTGCAAAGGTCAGGTGTATTGGTACGTGAAGTCATTGCTACACGGATGATTGTTGATACGTCACCAACATGTCCCTTAAACTTGTCAGGGTCTGCTTTGTACTCCTTAACATTTGGAGTAAAGCCTAGTGGTTCACAGATATCCTTAACCTTTTGGAACCATGCATCCTTGTCGTCCTCTGGGCTCCAGACATCAGCATAGGCCCTCAGCACTGCTACGGCATCAGCCTTGTCTATGTTTTCTGGAAGCACGCTAAAGTCTGGTTTGAAGCCATAGAAGTAAGATACATACTCTGGAACATCAGACCACTTTGCAATGTCCTTACGTGGCTTTGGATTTTCTCTATCAATGTTGAGTATTGCACGTGCCTTTGCTTTGTCAGCAGCGAGCAACTCATAAAAGTCCTTGTCATACTCCTCTGCCCAAGCAAGTGTGCGCTCAAGCACCCAATCGGCATCCTTGACACAGATGACATTCTTGGAAACATCGTTCATTTTAACAAGGTCAAAGAGAGCACCAGAAACGCTCATCTTCTTTAAATTGAATGGGAACTCTGAGAGCGCTGCATCCTTGTTCGCACGGCGCCAGTCCTCAAAGTTTGAGTTTGCCAAAGTGTAGAGGTACTCGAGCACTGACTCCTTTGGATAACCCTGCTCGCTGTAGAACTCCACAGCTGCCTCTGGGTCCTTGCGCTTTGAAAGCTTGCGCTTGTTGCCATCGTCGAGTTTCATGATAGGAGCGATATGAGCATACTTTGGAACTTTGAATCCACATGACTTGAAAAGTTGGATATGAGTTGGAACTGATGAGATCCACTCATCGCCTCTGACAACATGTGTAGTTCTCATAAAGTGGTCATCGCAACAATGAGCAAAGTGGTATGTTGGAATACCGTCTGTTTTCAAAAGAACGATATCAACGATATTTTCTGGCATTTCTATCTTGCCCTTGATCATATCATCAAAGATAATCTTGCCATCCTCACGTCCCTGTGAGCGAAGTCTCAAAACATATGGGATTCCTGCATCTATTTTTTCTTTGATTTCTTCAAAACTTAAATCACGGCATTTTGCATACTTGCCATAGTAACCAGGAAGTACGCCCTCTGCCTCCTGTGCATCGCGGATGGCTTGTACCTCATCCGCTGTGCAAAAGCATGGATATGCGAGGCCATCGACAACGAGCTTCTTTGCTACGCAGTGATATACATCTGCGCGCTTTGACTGAGTGTATGGACCATAGTCACCCACTTCAGTCTCGTAACCTGTCACGCCCTCCTTGATATCGATGCCGAAATCACGGAGTCCCTTGACGATGCCTGACACGCCGTCCTCTACCTCTCGCTTTTTATCCGTATCTTCGATACGGAGGTAGAAATTACCGCCCGACACATCGGCCGTAAGCTTCGAGATAAGTCCCGAGAAGAGGCCGCCGATATGGAGATAGCCCGTTGGCGATGGCGCAAACCTTGTTACGCGCGCGCCCTCCGGCAACTCCCTCTCCTTATATAGTTCTTCATAATACTCGACACTCTTATCCACGTCTGGAAATAAGAGTTCTGCAAGTTTCAAGAAATCCATACCAAATGCTCCTAAAATGCTTTTAATATAAAGAATATTATATAACATAATACCTTTAAATGTAAACAGAAAAAGACCTCTGGAAGCCCAGAGGTCTTTAAAAATTTTAGTCGTTGTAACGAGCGTTGTCTTCTGCAACCTTGTCCTTTGGAAGTCTCTTCTCAAATACATGATCATACTTCTTAGCCCAAGCCTTAACAGCGTTCAAGCTGTAGTTCTTTGGAATCATGAAAGATACGATGTAGTACTCTACGATATCGAGAACAACTGGAGCAACCTTCTTTAGGAGGCCAGGGTTCTTAGCAAGGTCGATACCTCTCTGAACGAGGCTCATGTCTGCATGTAAGAACTTCCAAATTGATGTATGGTTAGCTGTGATTGTCATCTCACGGTATGTGAGGAGACCCTTATCAATTGCATACTTAAGTTCGTCCTGAGTAACACGTGTCAAAACGAGCTTTGCAAGTGCAAGAGGAGCAATGTTACGGCCCATCTTGTTAAAGTACTTGTACTGGTACTCCCAGAGTACATCAGCTGAGTATGTCTCTGTTGCGTCAGCAGCGATAACTTCTGCCAAAATCTTGGAATTCTTGATTGCATTACCGATACCAGAACCGATAATTGGAACTGTCATGAATGCGCTATCACCAAGTGCTGCGTAGCCGTTAGCTACCATGATTGAAAGTGGCTGACGAACTGGGATAAGTGTGAAATAACCACCACGAGTCATCTTGGTACCGAGCTGTGGCTCTGTCTTTCTATACTTTTCAGCGAGAACGAGTGCCTCTGCCTCTGTGAATGGATCCATATGACCGATAAGAAGGTCAGAATGAGACTCTTTCTCTGTTGCCTCAGATGCGATCCAAGCAATACCTACTGATTCCTTATCTGGGAAGAGGATTACCTTGTAAAGGTCATCAACTGACTCGATTGGAACTGGAAGATCATAGAATGCACGATATACATGGAACTTCTCGCCCCAACGTGGGTGCTTTTGAATGCCAAGGTATGCAGGAAGGTTAACACGTACTGGAGATTCACATCCGCAGCAGTCGATAACCATATCGCCAAGGATGTCGCCCTTGTCTGTCTTGATACCAACAACTCTGTCCTTTTCCATGATTGGGCCAAGAACGTTTACGCCATATTCAATCTTTGCGCCCTTTGACTCTGCAAAGTTAACAAGGAGGTCATAGATGTCAGAACGTTCCATCTTGATTTCCATCTCTTCTGGATCGTTTGGAACTCTCTGGCGAATCTTGGCGTCTGGATTTGTATTTGGGCCCCAGAAAGTCATATCAACTTTCCACTCAAACTTATCCTCAGAAGGACGTGGGCAACCAACAAGGTCAAGTGCCTTTGGATCAAAGATGTCTGTCCAATCATAGCCGAGCTTGCCCTTCTGGCCGCGCTCATAGATTGTTACATCAAATCCTTTTTCAGCAAGCAAACCAGCAGCTGTAAGTCCGCCGTGGCCTGCACCAGCAACGATAATTTTCTTTCCCATATATATCACCTCATAATATTATTCCGTAAATATAGTAAAAATATTTTACCATAGATGAAAAATATAAACAACAAGAAAAAGCTCTAGGGAAAATCCCTAGAGCCTTTGATTTCTGAAGTTTTAAATTACTTAAGTGTAACCTTAGCGCCAACTTCTTCGAGCTTAGCCTTAGCAGCTTCTGCATCGTCCTTGCCCATAGCTTCCTTGAGTACCTTTGGAGCACCATCAACGAGAGCCTTAGCTTCTGCAAGACCGAGACCTGTGATCTCACGAACTGCCTTGATTACCTTAATCTTCTCTGCGCCTACTTCTGTAAGCTCAAGATCGAATTCTGACTTCTCCTCAGCTGCTGCACCTGCTGCTGCAACTGGACCAGCTACTGCTACTGCAGCTGCTGCTGATACGCCAAATTCATCTTCTACTGCGTGTACGAGTTCTGAAAGTTCAAGAACTGACATTGTTTTAATCTCTTCAAGAAGAGCTGTTACTTTCTCTGAAGCCATTTTATTTTCCTCCAATATATTTTTTAGAATTAATTTACTAGTTTGACGTGTTAATCACTTTAATAGGGTTAACACTTTTTAAAGGTTTGGCCGAGGTCTAAAGCCCTCGTCCTTACTTACCGCG
>JAZRVV010000021.1:0-19426 GCA_045599345.1 Acutalibacteraceae bacterium | reverse complement strand
AAGATTTTTATCAGCCAAGCGATGAAGAAACTATCGATGTTATAGAAGAGGTTGAATCTTTTTTAGAAAATGTCAAAAAATATTTAATTCAAAAGGGTATCTATCAATAAGATGAGCTATTCCTAAATAGGAGGGATTATCATGAATAAGAAAATTCTAACCATCATCTTGGCACTTGCAATGATCCTTTGCATTGTGCCAATTAGTGCTTTGGCTGAGGATGATGTTCCGGAGCTATTCATCATAGTTGAGGACAGTCAAGGCAATTTGATTTTGCCAACAGACAGCAGGATAAGTGTTGATGCGAGTTCAAACACATTAACAATTAACGGTTCTGACCTTACAATCTTGTGTGATTTTTCGGCTGCCGAAGGTGGCGTGGATTCTCCAATAGGAATACCTGAGGAAGAATGTAATCTTGTAATAAACAGTGATGGTAAAATTACTATTTTGGGATATGATGGTCAAACAGAGGGTGACCATCCGGGATATTACACAGGCTTGCTCGTTAAGTCATTTACACTAAACAAAGGTGATGTGAACTTTGTCACAACAGATGGCTATGAATATGGCCTTTGGTGTAAGGGACTCTTTACGATGAATGATGGAACGCTCACCATTGATTCGAGCGTTCAAAGCTTAGTGGCCTTAAAATGTGATGCGCTTACTATGACCAACGGTAAGATTGATATCAAAAACACCGCTCGTGCTGATGGTATTGAAGTGTGGACAGGTCATGGTGATACAGGCGACTTCGTATTAAAGGGTGGCTCAATTAATATTGATATTCCAAAAGAGTACTCTTGTGCTCTAATGGCAGAGGGTGACGCTTACATAAGCGGAGGTACAATCACTTCACTCTCAGGCGATGGACTTGGTTTTGGTTATCTAGAAATGACTGGTGGCTCAATTGATAGCAAGGCTACATACGAACTTTCTGGCGCTTTGTCAGTATCAGGTGCCGACATTTCAAATTGCGTACTAAAACTGGAAGCAGATTGTGTGGGTGGTTATGCTCTTAAAAACCTCCAGTACAATAGGGTTGGAGATAAAGCGCTTCCATTTAAACTTCATGACTGTAAAGTAACAGCTGTGGCAAATGGTGAAAACTCAATGGGAATTGCATCATTTGCTGGAATGGAATTTTCAAACGTTGACCTCTATGCATCTGCTACTAAAGCTGCTGTTGCAACTTGCAATGATCCTGAATACTATCCAAATTTTGATACAGAACATGCTCACAATTTTTCTGGTCCATTCACATTCCCAAGTGAGATGATGCTCTATGCTAGCAACACACAAAATGATGAGGCACAGGCACTTAGCACCCCTGTAGTAAATTGTGAATGTACTCTCACATATGGCACGCAAGTAGTTGATTCGCTTGCACTTTCAGCTGATGGTTCAACACCAGCTCTAACAGTAGCAAACAATGTATATGAAATGCTTGATGGCAAAGATCAAACTTGGACTAAAGGTTCATCAAATGGTTTAACATTCAAATCTGCAGCAGACTTTGACAAGTTCCAAAAAGTACTTGTAGACAACAAGGAAGTCGATAAAACAAACTATACAGTTAAAGAAGGCTCAACAATCGTTGAATTGAGCGCCAACTTCCTTGAAACACTCAGTGCTGGTAAACATAGAATTCAGATTGTATCAACCAATGGCTATGCAATCACAGAATTCACTATCATCGATCCAACTGTTCCAGACCCAGCAGTAGAGGATGAAATCATCGAAAACACGGATGCTCCAATGGGCTTTGTTAGCACAGCAACAGTTGTATTAGCAATGGCTAGCGTAACAGTACTTGGTCTTGGACTTATTGTGTTTTGCACAAAGAAGGAAAGAGACGCAGGCTAACTGAATAACAAAATGGCGGTAGTGTGAAAACTCCCGCCATTTTTATTTGTTTTGGGATGCCAGTTTGTTGGCAACTGTTTTAAGGGTTTTAATTGCATCGTTGTAAGTTGTTTTATCCATAATCATGCCTGCTGTTAAACGTTTGTAATCGGTTTTGTATGCTTCAGTTTTGATGATTTCTTTAAGTGTTGAAGAAACTGAGAAATCTTTTGCCGCAGATACGCAAGTTGCATCACTTTCTCTGTCTTGCCTTACTCTTTCAAATAATTCAAAGAAATCTTCATTTATTTCTATTTGTGGATAAATCTTGTGAATGTCATAGATGTGACGAGAATTTCTTGTCATTTCGCCTCGCACATAATAATCACACAGTGCGAAGGTTTTATCAATAAATGTTCGCTCGAGTGAAATTGTGCTTATTGAAAATGGAAACAGATGATAATAATCGAGAACTTCAATTGGAGCTGTTTCATGAGCTAGATAGTGACTGACATAACTATTCATATTTTTTTGTACGATAGGATAGACGGGTTGGAATGATGAGGTTTCAACCAGTAAATATTGTTCCGAAACATCAGATGTAAAAATAGGATTATAGTCGACTTGATATCTGTTAAAATCACGACGGCTACGTGTGTTCTCTAAATTAACTATGTTTAATCCCAACTCTTCTGAAACTTTTACAATGCTTTGTTTAAAATGCCTTCTTTGACCTTCTGTTGGCTTTTTATCACCATAAATTGTGATATCAACATCCTCTGAAAACCTGTCTATCACCTTGTGACATTTTGATAGGCAAGTACCACCTTTAAAAACAAGAGAAGGTTCTTCTTTGGATAACAAGTCTAGAAATAGTACAGCATAATAATCTTTTTCAATGAATGCAGGCTCAATATCTAACATATCGGCAGCATAAGATATCGCCTTTACAAATTCTGATTTATCGCTATGTAAGTACATCAAAAAGCCTCATTTCATATATAGGTTTATAGATTTTGTCAGAATAGTACGGCAAGTATTTTTGGAATTCATCTTTATCGATATTGCTTCTTGAAATAAATCGTTTGAGTGTTTTTCCACCTTCTTCTCCTCTGAATTCAGCATATGTGTCATAGTTTTCTAATGCTTCAAGGAGGATAAGATAGTAGAGGTTTTCTTGTGTTACTTCTACCTTTGGTTTCCTCAAAATGAATTCTTGCCTTCCGTGAGTGATACGCTTCATTTGAGCCGCAATATTGTTGGTCACTATTTCTTGTCTGAATGGGACTTGGCTAGTTAAGCCAATTTGGTTAATCAAATTGAAACCGCCATAAAATCCTATTCTCTTATCTTTACGAGAAATGTATTTCTCCTTTATATAGGTGTTGTATGGAATTCTAGCTTCAATGCATCCAAAGATGGTGTTACCTGGGATGTAATATGTGCCATGTTCATAGCGTACAAGTTTGCCGGCATCGACTAAATTTTTTAATTGCTGGCGTTTGTTCCCTGGTGACATGCCAAGATCAATATCTTCTGCGAATATTAATTCACCTTTTTCATAGTTCTCTAAAATGTAGTCGTAAAGCACGTTTGCACCTCCTTATTGACGAAAATGAAATTTATGTTTTCGATTTTGTCAATCGATATTATACGATAATTTGATAAAATAGTCAATTGAAATGGCGGTAGTGTGAAAACTACCGCCATTTTTACCGTTTGTCGCCAATTTTATGCCGTTCGTACAAAAAACCTTGACTGTATACTTTGATTTGTGCAATATAGGAGATGAATTGTAAATGCCTACATAATATGCACGGCAATTGCACATATTTAGCACAAATTATTGTTGACGCTGTTGATGCGACATGTTATCATAATATTGACAGAAAAGAGGCGATATTATGTCAACGGTAAATGTGACTTTTAGAGTTGATGAATCTTTGAAGCAAGAGGCTGAGATATTGTACAAAGATTTAGGTATGAGTTTATCAACAGCTTTTAATGTGTTTTTGCGTCAGTCTATTCGTGAACAGCGTCTTCCTTTTGAAGTGCGAAAGAATGTACCAAATGCTTCAACGATATCGGCTATCAAGGCTGCTAACCAGGGTGAAATGAATGGGCCTTACAATTCCGTAGATGAATTGTTGGAGGCTTTAAATGTTGACGATTGAATTTTCTAATCAATTTAAAAAAGACTATAAATTGGCTACAAAACGAGGTTATGATATGGCTAAATTAATGGATGTCATTTCATTGCTTAAAAATGAAGAGGTTTTGCCAGCCAAATATAACGATCATCCTTTAAAAGGGATAAAAAAGAGCATGGGTGTAAGAGAGTGCCATATTGAGCCAGATTGGTTATTGGTATATAGAATCAAAAATGACAAATTGATTTTGCAATTGATTAGAACCGGCACGCATAGTGACTTGTTTTGATGAAATGGCGGTAGTGTGAAAACTACCGCCATTTTTACCGTTTGTCGCCAATTTTATGCCGTTCGTACAAAAAACCTTGATTGTATACTTTGATTTGTGCAATACAGGAGATGAATTAGATAGTGGATACTATGAAAGAAAATCCATTCTTAGATTCTTATTTTCCTGTCTTGACAATAGTGAAAAATAGTGAAAAAATAGTGTAATTTTAATGGACTATACACATCCTTTTGAGTATAATAATACTTGAAAGGATGTGTTTTTATGATTAAAGTAACATTATCAAACGATATTTTAAAATATATTACTGAGATTGATAAAAACAGATATAATGTGTCATCTGTCAACCTTTCAAAAACTGTTGCAAATAAATTGCGTAAGAATTCTAAGAAGAAAAGTTCATATGCTTCTAATAAAATAGAAGGTAATCCATTATCGGAAAAGCAAGTAGATGAAGTAATAGAAAGTGATGATAGAAAGCATTTTTTGAAACCTGAACAAGAAGTAAGAAACTATTTCCTTGCTCTTAATTTTTTAGAGGAAAAGGTTAATCGTAAAGAACCTTTTTCGAAGGAACTGATTCTTGATGTGCAAAAATTAGTAGAGAAAGGTGCTTCAAAAGAAAAAATTGGTTTTAGAGGACCAATGCCACCGGGTGTGCTGTTTGCAGTATATGATTCTAAAACAGGTAATCCTGATTATATTCCGCCTGAATATACTGATATCCCAGAATTGATAGATGAACTAGTTGAATATGTGAACACAACGGATGATCATCCGTTACTTGTTGCTGCAGTTGTGCATTATCAGTTGGTTACGATTCACCCTTTTGAAGATGGAAACGGAAGAACAGCAAGGTTGTTATCAGGATATATTTTAGATTTGAATGGATATGGGTTTAATGGAATTGGTTCTCTTGAAGAATACTTTGCTTATGATATTGATGAATATTATGAGTCAATTCAAATGGGATTACCTGCTTTGTATTATTCAGGACGTGAGAATCCACCTCATCCGGAGATTTGGATAAATTACTTTTTGAGAATGGTTCTTCTTTATTCAAATAAGGTATGTGATTTGCAGAATAGCTCTAATGAAGCTGATGTGGAAGGAAGCTTGTCTTACCTTAAAGGAAAAGAAAAAGAACTTTTGTTATTGCTCATTAAAAGGTACAAGAGGGAATTTACACCGATAGAAGTTAGCAAAGAATTGAAAGTAACTAATAAAACAGTTATTAACCGCTTGTCGGTTCTTGTTAAAAATGGGTTTGTTGTGCCAATAATAGTAAATCAAAGAATTAGATCTTATGAATTAAGTGACTTTACAAAAGATCATGAAAAAGAAATAGTAAAGGTTATTAAATAGCTGTTGAATAAGATTAAGTAAATAAAGAATAATGTTCATAAGGGAAAGATTAGTTAATGGCTAATAACAAGAAAAGTAACAAGTCAAAAAAGAATAGTAGGGCTAATCGCAAGGTTGAAACTGCCAAGAGGTTAGAGGCTGAGAAAAAAGCTGCGCAACAAAAACCTCAACCTCAAAAGCCTAAGGTTAAGGTTTCGGCAAAACCTGTTGAAAAGAAACCTGTTCCTAAGAAAACGGTTGAGGCAAAACCGGTTGAAAAGAAGCCGGCTGGGAAAAAGTCGGCGCCTAAGAAGAAGCCGGTCGAGAAAAAGGCAGAACCAAAGCCGGCGCCGGAGCCAATAAAGAAGCTGGGTGAAGCACCGAAGGCAAAGCCGGTGGAGGTGCTCACCACGGCCAAGATATTGGCGTCGGCGGCAATGTTTGTTGTCTTTGCCATAGGCTATAGTTTTTGCGTTGATGCAATAAACGTAAGCCGTATGGCAGTGGAGACAACGACACAGGAGACAACAACAGCCGTTGTTACGACGACTGAAACAACGACTGAGGAGGAGACGGCGACATATGCGCCGACACAGGCTCCGACTCAGGTGTACAAGCGTGCCGCAGGCAGTTCTGCGCCAGTAGCCGCACCAAAGAGCGTTATGCTATCGGTGCCATACGTAAGCCAGCTTCCAACATACCCAACGGGTTGTGAAGCGGCGTCAGCAACGATGCTCCTTCGTTTCTGGGGCTATGGCGTCTCGCTTGATTCAGTGATTAACTCTATCCCAACAGGATACATATATGAGAAGAATGGCAAACCATACGGACCATCAATTTATTCCAAGTTCGTTGGTGATCCACGTAGCACATATACTGATTCCAAACCTGGATATGGTGCATTTGCACCAGTTGTCACAGGTGCAGTAGGACGTTTCCTTGGTCCACAGCACAGGGTAAAGAATATTACTGGTAGTTCACTTGCAACACTCTGCAGTTACCTTGATAAAGGCTGCCCTATGATTGTATGGGCAACATACAATATGAAGCAGCCTACCACATGTAACTGGTGGTATATCGAAGGTACTGACCAGTACTTCGAGTATCCACGTGGTACCCACGTGTTTGTACTTTGCGGATACACATCAGGCACCGTCAGCCTTATGGACCCATACGGCAGGGGCCTTGTAACGTATTCGCAATCGGCCTTCTCAAGCAAGTACAACTTGCTTGGCTGTCAGGCCATCGTTGTTGAACCGGTTGAGGTTACCACAACTCAACCTCCAACAACGACGACAACAACCACTACTACTACCACTACAACAACAGAAGAATCCACATCAGAGACAACTACAGAGGTTGAATCAACCTCTGAGACAACGACTGAAGAAGAGACTGTTGCGCTTTAATATAAATTAAACGAACGAATACTACGAGAATATTTTGATACAATATTCTCGTAGTATTTTTTTGAGGAGAGAACAATATGAAAAATGTTGTAATTATTGGTGCGGGATATTCTGGCATTTGGACAGCAGAGCACCTTGCAAAACAGTTAAAGAAAAAGCGTGGCGTTAAGATTACAATAATTGATAAGAAGCCATACCACCTTATGAAAACTGAAATCCATGAGGTTGCAACTGGACGTGCAAAGGCAAAGAATATTAGTTTTAACCTAAAGAAGATTTTAAAGAGATTTAAAAACATTGATGTCGTACTTGATGAGGCAACAGATATTAATTTCAATAAGAAGGAAGTCATCTGTAAAAAGGGCAAATACAAGTATGACTACCTTGTAATCAGTGCGGGTTCAAAGCCAACATACTTTGGCATCCCAGGAGCAGAAAAGTACACTATGCCTTTCTGGACACTTGATGATGCACTCGCTATCAAAGAGAAACTCTCAAAGGAATTAAAGGCCAAGAAACCTCTTTCAATCTATGTAATCGGCGCAGGCCTCACAGGCGTTGAGATTGCTGGTGAACTCGGTGAACTTTCAAAGAAGTATAAGGATGTAAGAGTAGTTGAAATTGATGCATGTGCACATGCACTTCCAAACTTCCCAGAGAAGGTATCAGTCAAAACTGAGCAGATTCTTGAAAGCCAAGGTGTTGAGCTTAAGTTCAACACAAAAGTACTCAAAGTTGACAAGAGCTCATTAGAACTTGAGACAAATGGCAAGAAGGAAACTGTTTCTGCTGACATCATAATTTGGTCTGCTGGCATCACAGCAAACACAGTAACAGACAAGCTCAAGACTGGTAAAGCAGGACGTATTGAAGAGAACAAGTACCTTCAATCAGTAACTGACAAGAATGTATACGTAGTTGGTGACAACATGTGGTACATTCCAAAGAAAAAGACATCATCCGTTTTACAGATGGTAGAGAACTGTGAGCAGTCTGGTGCAACATGCGCAAACAACATTGCGCATGAGATTACTGGCAAGGGCAAGAAGAAGGCTTACATTCCTCATCTCCATGGTGCACTTGTTAGTATTGGTAATACAAAGGGCATTGCTTATGCTGGTGTGGATGCATTCAAATTCATCCTTCCATCTCCGCTTGCACAACTTGCTAAGCGTGGAATATTCATCTTCTATCTTGCTCAGGTAGTTCCACTTAGGATGTTGCCAAAGATAGTTGTCAATGAGCTTTATACTCCTCGCAAGTACATCTAAAGATAAAAACAGGACATTCGATTGAATGTCCTGTTTTTTGGTATCTAGCGGTCAATCCGCGCTCACACAGTAAAAGGCACCGCTGCGTAATTGGTAGGGTTGATGATATGTTGTTTGTAGTGTATACTGAAAGAGCTAGTAAGATAAGGATCATTTCCGCTAGGTTGGCAAATAAAAATGAAAGGGAGATGTATTTTGATAGTTTCTTATACTTTAAAGGAAGGCACTGAAATTACTGAAGAGCAAAAAGAAATGATACGAAAGGCTAAGCAAATGCCTATCGTATATGATGAAGATTCTCCTGAAATGGATGAAAAGATGAGAAAGGCTTTTGAAGAAGCAGTCAAAGAACGTAATAGAAGAATATCAAACATGGCATAAATGTAGTATGAATGGCAGGCTGTAAAGCCTGCCTTTTTTGGTATCTGGCGGTCAATCCGCGCTCACACAATTAAAGGTATCGCTGCGTAATTGGTAGCGCAGTCTGCTCGCATGTCAAGGCACGCAAGCTCTAAAGGCCTTGACAAAGCTCTCAGCCAGCGCTACGGGCTAGATATCACCAGCAAAGGTGAACTTTGCTGGGCGCAAGTAACTAGTATGTGTGGAAGGGAGTGGGATGATGATCTTGGTAATTTGATGAAAGATTTTTGTTGTAATAATCCAGATGATATATGCTATAATGAAATTAAAGAAAAAGCGAGAAGAATTAAGGATATTGGGGAGGGATATGATATGCGCTTACAACATAGTAAATTGTCTCAAGAGTATCTTATTGAGGATAGAAAAGAATTAATTGAAGATATTTTTACTAATGGCAATAGTTCAAATCTGTCAGATGAACAGATAGCAAGTGCATTTCAATTGCCAATCGAACTTGTTCAAGAGATAAAAGAAAGCGTAAAAGTATAACAAAAAGTGTAGTGAGAAGGCAGGCGAAAAGCCTGCCTTTTTTTAAAACAGCATCAAAAGTTTTTGATGATGAATAATCTATTGAAATTTATGATGAGGAACATAGTGCGGTAGATGAAATAAGGTACAACATAATTGGTAGGGTTGATGATATGTTGTTCGTAGTGTATATTGAAAGAGGCGAACGAATTCGAATAATATCAGCGCGTTTAGCAACTAAAGAAGAGGAGGAACTTTATTATGACAGTTTATTACACTAGAGAAAAAGGATCAGAATTAACTGAAGAGCAAAAAGAAATGTTACGAAAAGCTAAACAAATGCCTATCGTATATGATGAAGATTCTCCTGAAATGGATGAAAAGATGAAGAAGGCTTTTGAAGAAGCAGTTAAAGAACGTAATAGAAGATTATTTAATATGGCATAATGTTTGGGTTATTAAGTACATCTATTGGAACATTGCATGTGGTAGGATGAAACTGAAAAGGAGGAAAAAATATGGGACTTTTCAGTAAACTTTTTGAACCTATTCGTGATGAGGACGGCAACGTAGAGCACCTCTTTGATGAACCACTCTTTGATGAGGATATGGACTACGTTGATGAGCTAGAGATACTTGATATATTGGATGATATACTATGATGGATATTGGAAAATCAATTGAACACAACACCATATTGTCTGCCCAAACAGGTATGTCAAGGGATGAACTAGTAAAGCTAGACATACAGCGTGACCTAATGGGACTTGAACAATCAGATGATCCAATTGCCAACATTGGCAACAATGCTATTCTTGGCAAGGATCTCTACAATGTCGATGTGATTGACAGCATTAATAACAAGTGAATAAGAAAAAGGACAGCGAATAAAAACTGAAGGGCACCGTTAAGAACGGTGCCCATTTTATTGAAAATTTGGTCGTGATGGAGACTAAATTTTCAGCAGGAGTTGATTTTCTTTCTGAATAGTTTGATTTAGCAGACAAAAACAGTTAAAATTGTTTTAAGAAAGGCGGAGGTTTGATGAACGAGATTAAATGTCCAAACTGTGGCGAGGTTTTTCAGATTGACGAGGCAGGCTTTGCTGCGATAGTAAAGCAGGTGCGTGACGAGGAATTTGAAAAGGAAATCCGAGCACGTGAAAGTAGCTTTGAAAAGGAAAAGAAGCTCGCTGTTAGCGATGCTATCAGCGATAAGGATAGAGAAATAATCGAGCTGAATGCCAAGCTCAAGGCAATGCAGATTGAGAAGGATATGGCTGTCAAGACAGCCGTAGCCGAAAAGGACATTGAGATTAAGAACCTTGAGGGTCAGCTCGAAAATGCGGAGACGAAGGCTAAGCTTGAGCAGGAGACAATCAAGAAGGATTTCACAAATCAGCTCACTGCCAAGGATTCTGAAATCGCATTTTACAAAGATTTCAAAGCAAGGCAGTCAACCAAGATGATTGGTGAAAGCCTTGAACAGCACTGCGAAATATCATTCAATCAGCTCCGCGCAACTGGTTTTAAAAATGCATATTTTGAAAAGGACAATGATGCAAGAACTGGTAGCAAGGGTGACTATATCTATCGCGAATGCGATGAGACTGGCACAGAGTTCATCTCAATCATGTTTGAGATGAAGAATGAGGCTGATGAAACAGCCACCAAGCATAAAAACGAGGACTTTTTCAAGGAACTTGATAAGGATAGGAATGAAAAGCATTGTGAATATGCGGTACTTGTATCCCTTTTAGAGTCCGACAGTGACCTTTATAACAATGGTATTGTTGATGTATCTCACAGGTATCCAAAGATGTATGTAATACGTCCTCAGTTCTTCATCCCTATGATTACACTTCTTCGTAACGCAGCCCTCAATACTGTTGCTACACGACAAGAACTTGCCCTTATCAAGAACCAAAATATCGATATTACTAATTTCGAAGAAAACATCGAAACATTCAAAAAGGGCTTTGCTAGAAACTATAACCTTGCAAGCGAACAGTTTGCAAAGGCTATTGAGGAAATTGATAAATCAATTGATCACCTTGAAAAGATTAAAAAGCAACTTACATCTTCTGAAAACAATCTCCGCCTTGCAAACAACAAGGCAGAGGACCTTACAATCAAGAAGCTAACGAAGAACAGCCCAACAATGGCTGCCTTGTTCGAAGAGGAAAGAAACAAAAAGGGATAAGGAACGCTATGACAAACAAAACAAAGATAATAATTGCTTCGGTTGCAATAGTGCTGGTGGCAGTAGTCGTAGTTGTTGCAGTTACAGTTGGCCATAAAAAAGAGGAGCCAGTAACAACGACTAAGGCTCCAACAACAACGGAAAAGCCAACTGAGGCAGAAACAACAACAGAAGAAACTACGACAGAAGCGCCACCAACAACGACTACAACAACAAAAGCAGCAACAACTACAACGACAAAAGCAGCATCAGTTGTAAATGCTGATGGTTCAGTGTCATTTACTCCAGATGCTAGCTATGTATCCAGTCACAAGTACTGTGTCGGTGTTAACCGACAGCAAAACTGTGTGACTGTATATGGCAAAGACGAAAGCGGGGCATATACCAAGCCCGTTTGTGCCTTTGCCTGCTCATGTGGCCGCTCCGGTGGTCATGAGACCCCAGCCGGCACATTCAAGACCTCTGACCGTGTTGACTGGCTCTATATGGTTGATGGTTCATATGGCCAGTACACAACACGAATCAACGGTCCAATTTGGTTCCATTCAGTTTGTTATTTCACCAAAGACAAGAGCAACCTTGAGTATGATGAATATAACAAACTTGGCAACAACGCATCGCTCGGTTGCGTTAGGCTTTGCTGCCGAGATGCCAAATGGATTTATGACAATCTTGACTTTGGCACGATTGTCACTGTCTATGACAGTTCAAATCCAGGCCCACTCGGCAAGCCTGCTCCAGAGCGAGTAGACACAAACAGTCCAAACAAAGGATGGGATCCAACGGATCCAGATCCAAATAACCCTTGGAAGAATTAAAAATAGGAGGATTTCATATGAAAAAGTTTTTAAGTAAGTACGTTGAAATTTATACTGTAGTAACCGTTGTTATATGCCTTATAATTTTCATCCTAAAGGACAAGACAAGCAAATCTCGCAAGATGTCAGCAATTTTATTGCTCATCTCTTGCGTACACAGCTGGGAAGAATCAAAGTGGGCCGGCGGATACTTTGACCTCATTTTAAATAACTTCAAACTCAAGGGTAAAGTTGATGATGACCTTGCATACACAGTACTCACAGACCTTGCTCTCCTTGCAACAGCAACATCTTGCTTGATAGACAAGAAGCCATTTAGCCTTCTCTCATCAGGCATGGGCCTCTTTGAGTTTGCATCACACACACTTGGAATCAAGATGTATAATATGGAAAAGCCTTATGTTCCAGGCATGTGGACATCTTGGATTTGGGGTGCAGCTTCCGTTTACAATCTTGGTGAACAGTTGATAAAGAAGAACTAAAGCACAAATACACAAGGCAGGCTGAAAAGCCTGCCTTTTTATGTTGCTAATATTGTGTTATCTAATAAGAATTGCTCTATTCCAATGTAGAGAATTCCATTTTCATCTTGCCATGGTTTTATATTATCACGTACAACAATAATCTTTTTGAAAGAATCAGGAATTTGTATTAAGGATGCTGTTTCTTGTAAATGCTTTTCTGGATCCGCGATGGAAAGTGCAGATTGGATGTAATACCTTTGGTTACCGCGATTGATTACAAAATCTACTTCCAACTTTTTTCTTACTTTTTTTCCTTCATCCGTCACAATGTTTTTCTCGACGACGCCAACATCTACATCAAATCCTCTTCGTATCAAGTCACAGTAAAGAACGTTTTCCATAATGTGACTTTCTTCTTGTTGCCTAAATCCTAGACGTGCATTTCTAATTCCAACATCAGAGAAATAGTATTTGAGTGGTGTGTGAATATATTTTTTTCCTTTCACATCATAGCGTAATGCTTTGCTGATTAAAAAAGCATCGACAAAATAATTTAGGTATTTATCAATTGTGTTCGATTCGATATTGATGTGTTTTTCAGTTTTAAAAGTGTTGGCCAATTTTGTTGGATTGGTTAGGGACCCGATAGAGGATGCAATAGTGTTAATTAAGTCTTCAAGAATATTGTCACTGTTTAATATTGAGTTTCGCTCAACAACATCCTTTAGGTAGGTCCTTGTAAATAAGTCGCGTAGATATTTGCTTTTTTCTTCGTGTGAAGGAAGTGAAAGAGTTACAGGCATTCCTCCATAAGTGTAATATTCTATCCAAGCGTTTTGTTTTTCTCCATCAAATACTTCATAGAATTCAGCGAATGATAGTGGAAATACTCTAATTTCATCTCCTCGATCTCTAAATTGGGTCAGAATGTCAGAAGATAGCATTTTAGAATTGCTTCCGGTTACATAGACATCAGCATTGCTAATTTTAATTAATCCTAGTACTACATCGATAAAATTTAATTTTGCCTCTTTATCATCCACATATGGGTTTTGAATTTCAGAAACATACTGGATTTCATCCAATAAAATGTAGTAACGCTTTGATGAATCCTTAATCTGTTCACGAACATATTTGTCGAGTTCTATTGGGTTTCTATATTTTGCATTTTGTAACTCATCCAGCGCTAATCCAATGATTTGCTCATTAGAGATGCCGTTTTCTTTTAGATATTTCGTAAATATTTCAAAAAGTAGGTAGGACTTTCCACAGCGTCTAATACCTGTAATGATTTTGACCCTACCATTATCTTTTTTATTTATTAGCTTTTGAAGGTATTCATTTCTAGCAATTTCCATGGCACACCTCAAAGAATTTTTGCGGATTCCGCAATTTTTCGTCAACTTATTATGTCATACACTGACATGAAAGTCAACATATCTCAAAGAATTTTTGCGGATTCCGCAATTTTTCTTTACATATATTTTTCAGCCCAGGAGCGGATGAGGGCCTTGTAGCGTTCTGGTTCCCAGTGGAAGCTTTGACAGTGGCTTGCCTCGTCAAAGAGTTCAAGCTGGGACGGAGAGCTACAAGCAGCAGAGAGCTCCTTGGAGAACTTGCTCGGCACGAAGACATCGTCTTCGCCATGGATAAACAAGATAGGCACGGATGCCTTCTTAACAGCTTTAATAGGGGCTGCGTCACGAAGGTTTAATCCAGTATTTTTCTTGAAAACGTAGTTGATAATAAAGAAGAATACAGGGTAGACAGCCTCTGGTATTTTAAGAAGGCTTAAGATGTAGTCTTCCTCAGCTCTGAATGATGAGTAAGGGCTGTCTACAATAGCGCAACGTACCTGAGAAGGTAGGTTCTTGTCGCCACAGGCGATAAGAGTAGTTGCGCCACCGAGTGACAATCCATAGATTAATATCTCAATATCCTGACCATACTTTTCAATAAGAAGTTTTGCCCAACGAATAGCATCAGCTGATTCCTTAACACCAAATGAAATAAATTCACCCTCTGATTCGCCAGCACCACAGTTATCTATTGCAAGGAAGTTGTATCCCATGTCGTGATAGATAGGGACATATCTTGCAAACTCAGATATGCTGTTCATACGGTAGCCGTGTATACCAAGAACAAACTTCTTAGATGGAGTAGCACTATAAAAGAGTGTGCCATGTAAACCATCTAAATAGAGTTCTGTACTTTCATAGCCATTGCACTTTGAGAGTGCATCCTTAAATGGCTTGCCATCCATTTTAAGGAATGTTGATTCCATACGACAAAGCGCACGCAGAGGCTCATACATTGGCCTCTCTGCCAGCCAATCAAAGGCTTTGATTACAGGTTTTGGCATTGCCTTAACCTTTTTTGGATCTCTGTTGATTGGCTTCTGTGCGCCACCGAAGAGCATTTTGTATACGATTCCCATTAATATCTCCTCCTTATGGTTAAGATTATATCACTCCATCCTTAGTCCTGCAATTGGGACTCCCGTTTTGATAAAATGCAGTCAATGGGAACAAAAGGAGAGAAAATATGATTTTAGAAATCTATTCGGAAAGCAAAATTGGAATCCAGCATTTGAAAGCAAAGCTCGAGCAGGTCTATAACTTCACCTTGGAGAACATCCAAGGTGAGGAAATCAAGGATGAGATACGCCGTCTCTACGGTTTGCGCACACGGGTCTATGACAAAATAAAGGCGGAAGATATCTTCCGCCTTACAAATGACCCGTCGCTTAGGGTGTATCTCATCAATGATTAACAAAACGGCAGCCAAAACCTGGCTGCCGCATTTTGTTATAACAGTGGAAGTACAGCGCCTTTAACGAGCTGTTCATCTTGTTCGTTAGGAGCGCCAACTATGTTTGCTGGTGCAACATCTGTAAGCATAATGTTGTGGTCCTCTGCGCCACCTACTACTTCGTTTAAATCTTTCTCATTAAGTTCTGCCATTTCTATTTCTCCTTTCAAAACGTCTTTCATCCCTTTATACGAAGAAAAAGAAAAAATGGCTACAAAAATAATTTGTATCCATTTTCAGTACAAGTTCGTATAAAGAGATGTAATATGAAATGGAGGTTACAAAAATGGATAAGAACAGAGAACTTAAAGATCAAGAACTTGAAGAAGTAAATGGCGGAGTTAATGTAAATATTTGGGATATAGCAGTTAAGCTTAAGGACAAATTCAACATAGCTAGCTCAGAAGGCTCCAATGATGACGACAAGTAAATAATAGCAAACAACAAGAAGGCAGGCGAAAAGCCTGCCTTTTTTTAAAGGTCAATTGGCAATTGACCTTTTTCATTTAACAATCATATACAATGAGGTCACAAAATAAAAAAGGAGTGACCTTAATGAATAAAACAATAACGGTTAAAGGAATAGGCAAAGCAACAGCATCACCTGATTGTGTAGTGATCTATATGACACTAAAATCAAGGAACTTGAACTATCAACTAGCAATGGAAGAAGCGGCAAATAATATTGATAGTATAACAAGTAACTTGATTAAAGTTGGTTTTGATAAAAAGGATATCAAAACAACAGACTTTGATGTTAGAACCCTTTATGAAAGTCGCAAGAAAAAAGATGGCCACTATCAAAGCGAGTTTGTAGGCTATGAAGTGGATCATGATTTGCAGCTCAGATTTGATTTTGATTCAAAGACATTGTCAAACACACTATCAGCTATTGCTGAGTGTGTAGCAAATCCAAACTTTAGGATTGCATTTACAGTAAAAGATAAAACAGCAATCAGTGAAGAGATGCTACGCTCAGCAACAACTAATGCAAGACGCAAAGCAGAAGTACTCTGTGAAGCATCAGGCACAAAGCTTGGTGAACTAATAGCCATAGACTATAACTGGGGTGAAATTAGCATTTATTCAAACACCCACTATAACATGGACGAAGACTGCCTTTGCATGACGGGAAAACTCCAAGCCATAGAAATTGAACCAGAAGAAATAAGTGTTTCTGACACAGCAACATTTATATGGGCAATAGGTGACTAGTTTTGACAAATTAATACTTTCTAGTATTATTAAAACAGAGGTGAGTTAATGGCTTTTCGAATTATTAGAGAAGATATTACAAGGGTTAAAGCAGATGCAATAGTAAACACAGCAAATCCCCATCCTGTAATTGGAGGAGGAACAGATACTGCTATCTATGAGGCAGCTGGTAAAGACCAACTCCTAAATGCTAGAAAAGTAATAGGTGATATTGATCCAGGTGACGCTGTGGAAACACCAGCATTCAACCTCAATGCAAAATATATTATCCACACCGTCACACCAATCTGGAAGGGTGGCAACAACAATGAGTTTGACATCCTCAAAAATGCTTACAAAAACTCAATGGAACTTGCCCTAAAACTCAAATGCAAATCAATTGCATTTCCACTTATGGCAACTGGTTCCAATGGATTCCCAAAGGACAAAGCTCTCCAGATTGCCCTCTCTACAATTCAAGAGTTCCTCATTGAAAACGATATGAAGGTAATCCTTGTTGTATTTGATCAAAAGGCTTTTGTCCTCTCTGGTAAGCTTACAAACAAAATCAAAGCATACATTGATGAGAACTATGTTGGCCAGGCAAACGAAAGAGAATATAAATATCGTAGGAATAATAGCGTAAGATATCAAGAAATAGAAGAGTATGAGGATGCTGTTTTCAATTGCCAAGAAGACACAATCGAACTTGCTTCTATTGCAATTGAACCAATAGACAAAACCTTCCAAGAAAAGCTATTTGAAATAATAGATGCAAGAGGCATCCAAGGTCCTGATGTATACAAAAACTATGTATCAAAGCAGGTATATTCAAAACTACAATCAGACAAGAACTATCAACCTAGTAAAACAACAGCACTTGCCCTTTGCCTCTCGCTCCACCTAAGTGTTGAAAAGACAGAGGAACTCCTAAGGAGTGCTGGATATGTCCTAAGCCCAAGCAGCCTCTCAGACATGATCATAAAAGCATGCATCATCAACAAAGAATATGACCTCATTCAAATCGACCTCTATCTCTTTGAAAATGGTTGTCAACCATTCAACAAAGGATAATAAAAAACTAAAAAATAAAATACAAAACAATTAAAAACGTCTCCTGTCAATTGACCAAGGAGACGTTTTTATTTCGTACAATAGAGTCAACAAAAAAACAAAGGAGGGCTCGTAATGTACGGAGCAATAATAGGAGACATCATAGGAAGCAGATTTGAATTTGACAGAGGTGGCAATACCAAGGATTTCAGACTTTTCACAAAACACAACCATTTTACAGATGACACTGTAATGACAGTACCAGTTGCTGACGCACTGCTCTATTCAGGAAAAGACGCCGACATAGATACCATCAAAGAAAATGTAAAGAACTCAATGGTCCACTGGGCCAAGAAGTATCCTCGCGCAGGCTATGGCGGCCGCTTCAACCAATGGCTTCATACCAAGGATAAAAAGCCATACGGAAGCTACGGCAACGGCTCCGCCATGCGCGTATCATCAGCTGGCTGGCTCTATGACTCACTTGATAGAACAAGTGAGGTCGCCAGAGCCACAGCTGAGGTCACACACAACCATCCAGAGGGTGTAAAGGGCGCGACCTGTACAGCTGAGGTAATATACCTCGCAAGAACCCAAAATACCAAAGAAGAAATCAAAGAATACATAGAAAAACACTATGACTATGACATCAATACAACATTAGACGAATTAAGAAAAAAGCATAGACACGACGAGTCATGTCAAGACAGCATGCCAAAGGCGCTCGTCAGTTTCTTTGAAGGCGACAGCTACGAGGACGTTGTCCGCAACGCTGTCTCACTTGGTGGCGACACTGACACGCTTGCTGCCATCGCTGGCGCAATGGCAGAGGCCTACTATGGCATCACTCTCGGCATCCTTGCCGATGCCAGTGCCTACATCCCCGCCGACATCAATAAAGTAATCGAAAAATTCACAAAAGCCAAGGATCCACAAGACAATTTCAGCAACTATGAAAGCAATAAATATATCAAACTCGCAGTAGACGAATATTACAAAAACCCATCTATTGATACCCTTGAAATGATTGCTCAAGTACTCATCAAGAGGATAGAAGATCAAGGTACTGTCCCTGCACCAATGATTGATGTAAACAACAGTTGGAATCAAGTTGATCTTGATGACCTAAAAGTTGGTGACAATATTTCACTAAGCAATGAACTTCGTTTAAAACTTGATACGGTAACAAACGAAAAAGGTGAGACCTGGGTTCCCTTATTCACAGATGAAGGTGAAGTCTACAAAAAGCCAACCAGCAACATCCTCTTTGAAACTCAGATAGAATTTATACTCCGATGTGGTCTCAACAATGAAAACCTTTTAGGCATCGTAATTAATCCGTTTTCAGAGAATCCTTTTGCTATGCACAAGGATCTTATCAACCCAATCTTAGACTACATTGACCACTCGTCACCTACGAACGGTAACGAATAATCCTACGAACGGTCACTAAAGTCCGACAATTCGTACCGTTCGTATGCGATAATGGTCCTTACTAGTATTAGTAAATGCAAAAAATACACTACTTTTAACCTTACAAATTTGCATTTAGTTTTACAAAAACAAATTAATATATCATAATGAGCATAACTCTAGCTGTCTGATTGGAAAGGAGCAGACGATGAGCAAACACCTTACTCTATCCGACAGAGCAATTATTGAAAAATATATTGCATTAGATGTGCCAT
>JAZRVV010000020.1:0-63400 GCA_045599345.1 Acutalibacteraceae bacterium | reverse complement strand
GCTCTTGTAATCTTTGAATTAACCTCACGAAGTTCTGGAGAAACAGCCTCAAGCTCAATGCGTTTCTTTTCAGCTTCACGCTCAGCGCTTTCACGCCTTGCGTCGATTATTCCCATAGCACGTTCAACATTACTTGCCATATGCTATTCCTCCTTCTTGCGTCTTTCATATACTATTGCGCCACGAGCCTTTTCCTTGTACTTATCAGAGTCATAGGATGGCTCGCTCTTTTTAAACGTTTTACCGTTTTGTGTTGGCGCTTTTGCAGTAGCCTGTTGAGCATCAATTGGATTTTTGATACCATCAGCCTTCCATGAATCAAGTATTTTATTCATGTATTTGAAGTTGACCTTGTTAATACGGTCAACTGTAATTTCATAAGCATAGTAAATTAGTTCAAATGACTGCTTGTTCTCATCACGCCAGTGCTTTAAATACTGGAACCTTGTGTCATTGTACTGAGGTGGGTCAACCGAGAACATTTCAGTAAATTTCTTCCAAAGGCGCTCATCGGACTTGAGTGATTTTAGGTACTCATCTGCACGCTCGAGGGTGTTAATCTCGCGCTCACCCCAATCCTTTGCAACCTTTGCAATATATGAGATATTAGTCTTGCCCTTTGACATACAATACTCAACTATTGTGAGTATAACCTCAACTGGCAAGCCATAATAGTCAAGCATCATCAGGAGTTGTGCCTGATCACCATAACCGATTGTCCTGCCCATTTTGAGCTGAACCTCATTAAAGAGCGCACGGAGGTTGGCATCCTCCAAAGTGCGCGCGGCAACCTGGTCATAGGTCGGCGCAACGTCAGGCAATGCCTTTAAATTAACTTTTTCTTCGGCCTGCTTAACATTAGGTGGTGTCTCACCATCCTCATAAACGAGGCCAGATTCCTTCCAATAGATAAAGGCATCCTTAACATCGCCAACATCCATGCCTGTGCCCTTGGCAATTGCCTTGGCATCAAGTGCTTCGCCCTGATGGCGCAGTAAGAAAAGGAGGACCTTAATAGCCTGTCCTCCTGCCTTTTTTATATGGTCATCTACAATACAGTTTGGAATAGCAAAAACGCCATTCCAAGCAGCTGCGTTTACTTTGTAACTCATGATATCCCCTATATCTTTTGCAAAATCTCTTCCATCAATTTGAATGCTTTGTTAGCACTCTTTGTAACGTTCTCATTAAAGTCTCCACCGTCACCATCAAATGTGTCGCTGATACATTTGATTGACAATGCACGCACACCGTTTAAATACGAGATACGAGCTATTGCTGCAATTTCCATATCGCAAATGTTACAGCCAAGTCCAGCGAGTGCAGTCTTGTCCTCTGGCAATACAACAAACCTATCTCCTGATGCTACAACCGCATCTCGGAGGTTTGGATAGAGGCTCTTAGCAAAATCGATAAGTCCCTGGTCCATTGGAATGAATTCATCCGAAAACTCCTCATACTGATGAAGCTTTACTGGGTCAATTGGCGATACATCATAATCATGATTGATAGCCTTGGTAACGACAAAGAGGTCGTCAACTTTTGATGTCCTATCAAGTGCGCCTGTAACACCAAAGTTTAAGATTACCTCACAATCAAATCCTGTAATGAGCAACTGTGTTGCAGCGGCGGCATCAATTTCACCATAGCCTGACTTTACAGCAAATACTTCATTATCATTTACAACTGTCTTATATACTTCTCGACCATTTTTCTCGATTGTCTCTATTGTAAAATCACTTTCAAGAAATGATTTAAGTTCCCTTGCAATTGCGATTACTATACCAATTTTCATGTCCTTTTCTCCCTATAAAAAAATCACGTATATTCTACCATAACGAGATAAAATATGATAGAATAAATGGGTATTTTAGATAGATTTGTATAGTTTAACAAAAAGTTTAATACAAAACTATAAAAGAGGTAATAAAGATGAAAAAGTTAATCTCTATTCTGCTCAGTTTGGTGCTTTGCTTTGCACTTATGATACCAATAAGTGCGGCTGCAGAGGGCGATGTAATTGAACTCAAAACCTATGATGACCTTTTAAAAATCAAGGACAATCCATCTGGATCATATAGGCTCATGTATGACATTGACTGTGCAGGACACGAATGGACTCCAGTGGACTTTAGCGGTAATTTTGATGGCAACGGCCATGCCCTTTTAAACCTCAAAATTACGGGTACAACCACTGATGTCCGCACAACAATCGATGGCAACTGGAAACAGTATGACGCATATTTCTCGGGTTTCTTTGGTATCGTTGAAAACGCCACTATCGAGAACCTTTCTCTCCTCGGCGTTGATGCTGATGTGACCAAAAACGACAACATTTACGCTGCCGGCCTCGTAGGATTTATGTCCGACAGTACAATCAAAAATTGTACTGTTAAAGGCAAAGTTTGCCTTCACACCGCTTGCAAAGCATTCGGTGTTGCGGGCATCTTAGGCTACGGCTGGGGCAGCGTTGATTCATGCACCGCCGATGTTACAGTAATCTGCGTCGACACGGACAAAGAGAACCGCGACGAGCAGTTCCTCGGCGGCATCTTTGGTAATGGCTATCCAGACATTACCAACTGCAATGTAACCATAGCAGGTTACGACTCCGACCACGGCTATGTCCATGACGGCGGTATCGGTGGCATGTGGATTCTTCCGGGCGGTGTCAAGCACGATGGACACATCGACAACAACACCGTCACCGGCGCCATCCACTTCTTTGAGGACAACACCAACCGCCGCGCCTACTGTGTCGACAAGATTGGCGAAATTATGAGCTGGACAATCACACAAGATGGCAACAAGACGGACTTCACTCGTGATGAAACCAAGGATTACTCAAAGGACCTCTATCCAGAGATGTGCCAAAACCCTGAGTACGACAAGACAGTCATTGCTCCAACAGACACTTCCTACGGATACACAGAGTATAAGTGCAAAACTTGTGACTACTCATACAAGGCTGATTACACAAGCCTTAACATATTTGTAGAGCCAGTTGAAGAGCCAGTTACAGAGAACGCCACACCAAAGGCTGAAAAAGACAATACTTCACCACTTGCTGGTAAACTCGTCTATATCATAATGGCAGCCATCATCATACTTGGCGTAATCATCACAATTATCGTTTTAAATGCACGCGCAAAGGCAAAGCGCAGACGCGAGCTTGCCGCTCGCAGAGCTGCACGCCGTGGTGCACCAAGGAAATAAAAGTAAAAGAGCTCCTGGATTTCCAGGAGCTCTTATTCTTTATCTGAATTTTGCCAATGTTTGCTTAAGTTCCTTGACATCAATAGGCTTGGTAAGATGGGCATTCATGCCAGCGTCCAAAGCGTTTTGGCGATCCTCATCAAAAGCGTTTGCTGTCATTGCAATGATTGGAATGTCTGCAAGGTCTTTATCCTCAAGTTCACGAATGCGACCTGTTGCTTCATAACCATTCATTACTGGCATTTGAATATCCATAAGGACAATATCATAGTCACCTGGTTTTGACTCTTGAATCTTGCCAAGTGCAATTACACCGTTTTCTGCGATGCCTGCCACAATGCAGCCCTCATCCTCTAGGATTTCCTGAGCGATTTCACGGTTGAGTTCATTGTCATCAACGAGGAGTATCTTGATACCTTCTAAATCAATTGAATCAAGAGATATTGCCTCTTCACTTTCGAATCTCTTAATCTCTTCCTCAGTTGCTTTTTTAAAATCGATTACAATTGTAATCTTGGTTCCGCGTCCAAGCTCACTATCAATATCAATTGTGCCACCCATCAAATCGATAAGTTTGCGCACTATCGACATTCCAAGGCCTGTACCTTGAGTCTCTCTTGTTATGGAGTCATCACTTCTTGTGAACTGCTCAAATATATGCTTTACATACTCTTGGTTCATACCGATACCGGTATCTTCAACAACTATTTCATACCTTGCATAGTCAGGCTTGTCACATGGAAGTTGTTTCATTGTATGCGTTATTGTGCCACCATTTCGTGTGTACTTTACAGCATTGGAGATGATATTAAGCATAATTTGACGAAGCTTCAAACTATCATATCGAAGCATTACATCTGTAACGTCATCAAAGTCAACTATAAAATTCAAATCTTTGCTCTGCATATTCACTTCAAATACATCGCAAAGCTTATATGCTCTTTCCTTGATGTTATATACTTCTTCATCAAGTTTTACTTTGTTAGACTCAATCCTTGCCATGTCAAGGACATCATTTATAAGTGACAACAGATAGTCACCGGATGTCTTGATCTTTGTCGCACTGTCCTTTACAACATTCGGCTCATCAATGTGCTTTATGAGGCGGTCCGAATAGCCCATGATAGCATTCATAGGTGTTCTAATATCATGCGACATATTGAAAAGGAAGGTTGACTTTGCTTCACTCGCAGCGTTCGCCGCTTCCTTTGCAAGGACAAGTTCCTTCTCGTTGGCTTCGATAATCTCCTTCTGTTTGGTAATCTCGTCAATGTTCTTTGTTAGTTTTCTCGAGCTTACAGTTCTATTCACTGCAAACAATACAATCATAACAAAAGCAAAAGCCATCATCACAACAAGCAACTTGTTATTTTTAACATATGTCCAAAGTGCATAGTCATTTTCTGGAGTGTACTGTGTCTCGAGAGATTGTAGCTCTGAATCCGAAATCAAGTGGAGTCCACGGTTAATTATACAGAGAAGCATACCATCCTTTTGATTTGCCGAGAAACAAACAGGACAGCCTTTTGAAAGTGGTTTAATAATAAAAACTTTGGAGTATTTTACTGACTTTTCCTGCAACGAAGCCATATGTCCGATTGCAGCATCAACGCGATTTCTCGCCACTGCTTTGACGCAGTCATTTACAGTATCATACTTGACTAATTTTGCTTTTGGATAGACATCGGACACATACTCTTCAAGCAATTTGCTGTCTGGTATTGCGATTGTTTTAATATCACTCTCTTTGGTTTTTCTACCAAAAAGTAGGCCCATTCCAACATCTTGAATTTTCTCAGAGATTATCATGCCTCCCTCGTCTGCGAAGTAGTGACCATAATAATCAGGGCATACGAGGTCGACCTCGTCACAAGCCAAAGCCTCGTGCATCTCATCAAGTGAGTTATAGAGTTTCCACTCAATTTTGATATCAACATCGAGCTTATTAAACATACGCTCCATCATATCAGGATATACACCGACTGCATTTCCTTTGCTATCCGCATACGTATAAGGAATATTGTCCAAAAAAGCAGCAACCTTAATTACATTGTGTTGTTTGAGCCAATCCTGCTCCTCTTTTGAAAGTTTGAATGACGAGAGTGTTTCTGAAAGATATTTTTCCTTGAGGTGTGAAATTGAAAATGGATTTATCTCATAAATTGTGTTGATGGCGCTGTTCATTTCAGTGCGAATATCCTCGCATCCAGGAGCAATTGCGAAACGTGAACTGCCCGCGCCTACAGAAAACAGTGAGGTGTAACCAGAATCCTGTGAAGCACTATCAATATTGAGGATATAGTCTGTTTTGCCCTCATCAAGTTGTTTCCATGAATCATCAAATGATGGGGTTAAAACAAGTTTGCATGAAATTCCGTTTTGCTTTGCCCATTCTTCAAAAACTTCGTTTTGATGGCAATCCACAACAGAACTAATCTTTTTACCATTGAGGTCCTTGATACTAATAGGACCAGTTATATTTTCATTTTTTGTTGATATGAAATATTGCTCTGCATATATCTCTTCATCAGAGAACAGGTGTTGTTCTGCTCTCTCTTCGGTGTAAACAAGACAAGGGATAATA
Organism: Acutalibacteraceae bacterium; assembly: GCA_045599345.1. Lineage (GTDB taxonomy): Bacteria > Bacillota > Clostridia > Oscillospirales > Acutalibacteraceae > UBA1227. The sequence goes on along the minus strand of JAZRVV010000020.1, from coordinate 57,600 downwards.
TCAATTTCACCCTTTAAAAACTGAGCATAGAGGTCATTGAAATCACCATATACATACTCATATTTCCAGTTGTTAATAGCAGCAACTTCGCAGAGCAAATCATAGGCAAAGCCCGATTTGGTCTCTCCCTCTCCTGCACCAATCATGTAATTTTGGAAACTGAAATAACCAAGCCTTACTGTCTTGACCTTTTCGTTATCGCTCTTTTCAGCAGCAAATGCCATCGGCGCTATTGAAAACAATAATAGTATTGCTAAAAACGCCGAAATCAACATTTTAATTTTTGAATGATGATTTTTCATCATACGCTACACCCCAATTTATAAGCGTTTAAATTCAGTATCACTATGCTCGCTTGCGCGACATCTCAACTACTGTTTCAATATGCGTTGTATGTGGGAACATATCAACAGGTTGAATCCTATCCACCTTGTACTTGCCTTTTTTGATAAAGTAATCAAGGTCACGTGCGAGGGTCTCGGGATTGCAAGATACGTATACTACCCGCTCCGGCAGGAGCGCATCTACGGCATCCAAAAACTCCTCGGTAGAACCCGCACGTGGCGGATCCATCATGACAACATCTATGTGTTCACCGCTCTGCGCAAGGTCGATAATAAAATCGGTTGCGTCAGCGTTATAGAAATAGATGTTGTCTATTTTATTGCGCTTTGCGTTGGAAATCGCATCGCGCACAGCGGACTTTTCCAGTTCGACGCCTATGACGTTGCCCGCTCCATTCTTGGCCGCAATAAGGCCAATTGTGCCTGTGCCACAATAGGCGTCGAGCATAGATTCCTTGCCGGTAAATCCGGCAAAATCTATTGCTGTTTTGTATAGTTTCTCTGTCTGAGTTGGATTAATCTGATAAAAACTCTTGGCAGATATCCTAAAGGTTAGGCCCATAAGCTCATCCTCGATATATCCCTTGCCATAAAGGATGTTTTCCCTGTCGCCAAGGACGAGGTTGGTCTCGTACGGGTTGATATTGTGAATGATAGTTGTAATCTCTGGATGCACTCCAAGTAGTGCCTTGACAAAATTGTTCTTGGCAGGAAGGATTGGCGAATCTGTGACAACCACTACCATTATTTGATTGGTTTTAAAGCCTCGCTTTACGAGTACGTGCCTTGGGATGAATTTGAAATCCTTGCAAAGGCCACGTACTGTGACGATAATCTCGTCTGCCTTTTTATCCTCAATGAGGCAGGAATCAACTGGAACAATCTTGTGTGAGTTAGATTGATAGACACCGGAAATTATCTTGCCAGCACGCTTGTCATATCCAAATGCCGCCTGGACCTTGTTGCGGTAGTGATATGGATAGTACATACCGATAATAGGTTCTATTGAGGCAAACTTGTCAAGGTACTTTTGCTCAAGCTTTTGCTTGTATTCAAGCTGACCCTCATACGGCATATCGAGTTGGCATCCACCGCACTTTTTATAGTGCTTGCATGTCATCTGTTCCATTGCTGTCCCTTTCTATTTTCAATCATGCAAAGTTATTTCTTTAATAGTCGCATTGAATTTACAATTGCAAGAATCATTACTCCGACATCTGCAAATACTGCAAACCACATACCAACTATGCCTATAAGTCCGAGTAAGAATAAGAGAAGTTTTACTACGAGTGAACCAATAATGTTTTCCTTGACTATCATCTTGGTATCACTTGCAATTGCAATTGCATCGGCAACCTTGGATGGATTATCCTCCATCAGTACAACATCAGCGGCTTCTATTGCGGCATCACTACCGATACCACCCATTGCGATGCCGATGTCAGCACGAGCAAGTACTGGTGCGTCATTTATGCCATCACCAACAAATGCTACGATTCCGCCATTTTCCTCAGAAGAATTAATTACTTCCTCGAGTTTTTCAACCTTGTCCTCTGGGAGGAGTTCTGCATAATACTTCTCAATGCCAACATTGCGAGCAACATTGGCGGCAGCGCTTGCATTGTCGCCAGTGAGCATTGCAGTATGCATAACGCCAAGGTCGTGAAGAGCAAGCACTGTCTCCCTTGCATCATCGCGAATCTCATCATCAATGATGATGTAGCCGACAAGTTTGCCGTCGGCGGCAACATACACGCGTGTGCCTGGAGCTGTGCTCTCTGTAATGCTAATCTTGGCAGCACGCATGAGTTTTGCGTTACCAGCGAGAATCAAGTGACCGCCAGCTACAACACTTAAACCGTGGCCAGGGATTTCCTTGTAATCTGTGATTCTTTCCCTATCTATATGACGTCCACCATTTTTATAGTAGAGGTCCATAATTGACTTTGCTATTGGATGATTTGACTGACATTCTGCATAAGCAGCAAGTGTTAAAAGTTGAGACTCAGAGAAATCATTAGTTGCTGAAACCTGTGTTACACCAAATACACCCTTTGTCAGTGTGCCTGTCTTGTCAAATACAACTGTGCCTATGTTATTGAGTGCCTCAAGGTAGTTTGATCCCTTGACCAAAATGCCGTTGCGAGAAGCAACACCAAGTCCTGCAAAGAAAGCAAGAGGTACAGAGATAACAATTGCACAAGGGCAAGCAATTACGAGACAGATAAGGCCACGATAAACCCATGCTTTCCAAGCCTTTAATATGATACTTGGAACAACTGCAATAATAAGTGCGAGCGCAATTACTGCAGGGGTGTAATAGCGAGAGAACTTGGCAATGAACTGCTCTGCTGGAGCTTTGCGCTCGCCAGCTTCTTTGACTAGCTCAATTACTCTTGTTGCTGTTGATTCAGCAAATGGCTTTGTTACCTTGATTGTGATAACACCGTCGTTGTTGATAAAGCCAGAGAGAACCTCACTGCCAGGTGCAACGTGGCGTGGTGTTGGTTCACCAGTTATCGCAGATGTATCAACATAGCTTTCGCCTATTGTTACTTCGCCGTCGAGTGGAATTCGCTCGCCTGGGCGTACTACAATTCGCTCACCAACAGATACCTGCGATGGGTGAACTGCCTGTAACTCGCCACGTTGGATATATGCAACATCTGGGCGAATGTCCATGAGTTCTGCAATTGAGCGCTCAGACCTGTCTACTGCGATATCCTCAAGTATCTCACCTATTTGGTAAAGGATCATAACAGCCGCAGCTTCTGGGTACTCTCCAACAACAAATGCACCCAAACTCGCAATTACCATAAGCAGGCATTCGCTAAAGAAATTTTTCTTCTTTATTTCGCGTATCATCTTAAACACTACATCAATTGAGAGAATGATATACGCAATTATCAAAAACGGAAGGCCCACCCAAATTGTTTTCTTGATCGCTTTGTAAAGAATGAGACCAACAAGAAAGATAAGTATGCCAAGACCAAGTCGTCTCAACTTCATCTTGTCAGCCTTGCTGAACCTAATGTTAAAGAGCTTCATTGGGTTGATATTTTTAAGCTCTTTAACTTTTTGAAATTTTGATAAATCTAGTTTTGCCATTACTTAGTCCTCAATCTATATTTGATTTAATTATTACCTACATTTCCTCTTGCTCGGCTATGTTCTTCTTGCCTTTCTTTGCTGTGCGCCAAAGCACAAGCAAATTGAGAAGAGCGAGCAAGACAAAGAGTGCTAGGGATACAAGGAGCAATCGCACTTTGATGAATGCATAAAATGCATAGCATACAGAACCAATTGCTATTGAAATACCAAGGGCAATTCCCATAGATAAAGCAACATTAGTGTTTTCTCTCAAAACAGATAGTTCGTCATCCCAAACAAGTTTTGGTTGGATGCTATCGATATATACTCCCATATAGGAGCTAAATGTGATAGACAATATGCTAAGTGCTATTGCCACTAAAACGTAGATTACATTTATATGAATCAAGATGCATGCTGGAAGCAAATACATCCAAATACCGATGAAAGTTAAAAGGAATGATACGAGTACTTTGATATCCCATTGCATATCATAAGGGACTGGAATGTACTTCATAAACTGGAAATGCTTTCCCTCTCTTGAAATTGCATTTGAAGCAATTGAGTTGAGAGAAGTCATAATAAGTGAGAATACAACAGAACCAACGATAAGGAAAAATCCAACAATCTTTGGTCTGTTAACGTTATACATGCGAAGCGCTGTAAGAGATGCATCATAAGTCTGCATCTTTAATATAATCAATACAAATACTGGCCAGATAAAGTTCGGTATTACACAGTTTGTAAAAAACGAAGGTGTACGAACTAGTATCATAAGCTCTTTTTTGAAATAAGCCTTAAATGGAGTTGTCTGTGTGGATGCTTCCATAAGAGCGTCGATGGAGCGTGTCTTGGCCTTGCCGTTTGACACCAAGTTTTCAAAGCCCTTGAAATAAAGTAGCTCCGCTACCAAAAGCATAAGTGCTATCGCAACAACATTTATAAGGATATATATGAGCAAATCAGTTACACTGCCAAAAGCAATTGCTTTTGATATAAAGTGAACTGTTGGGAATATCTTATTCATATACTCAACAAACGGGCTGTTTGTCTCTGTAACAAAGAAATGAATTGCATCCTCTGCGTTTGATGCCAAAACACGGAAAAGGATTACAAACACAAGGATTAAGAAGGCTAAAACCACAGCAGATACACGCTGTACGCCTTCTTTATTTTTAATCGCTTTTGTAAAACGCATTACTATCATAGATAAAATTCCACAATAGCATAGTGGCAATATTGGAAGAGTAATAGTTGCAAATACACTAGCAATGTATGACATTGCTCCTGGTTTTGCAGCAAAGAAGAAGCCTACCAAACTTGCAATTACCATAAACACTTGCATTGCGTTATCAACATAGAAGGAAACTGTAAATTTGGATGCAACAAGCTCCCATGCCTTAACAGGCCAAGGCCTGACAAACTCAATATCACTTGAGAAGTAAAACTCTGAAAAAATAACATTAAATCCAAAGAAAAGCGAAAACAGGGATATCATATGAAATACCATTGCAACGCCCAAATCCTGGATGTGGAAATATGAGAGGTTGTCAACAAGGCTGTATGTCATCAAAGAGCAAAAAATTGCCACTGGGACAAAAATAAACAACACGACAACAGCTACGATAACCTTCATGGTTATTCGTGTGCGCCTGTCGCTTGATTTACTCATTGACAGAGATTTTATAAATGCTTTGGTTAGTGCTATATAAGTTGACATCTTATTTTTCTCCGGTCATCTCAAGGAAAATCTGCTCAAAGTCAAGGCCAGGATATTTTGCTGACAATTCATCCATTGTGCCGTAGAAAATATCTTTGCCGTGGTTGATGATAATAATCTTGTCACAGAGCTTTTCTGCAACTTCCAAAACGTGAGTTGAGAAAAGGACGCAGTTGCCCTTGGCCGCATGCTCACGCATCATATTTTTAAGCTCGTATGCAGATTTTGGATCGAGGCCTATGAGTGGCTCGTCCAAAATCCATACTGGTGGATTGTGAACCAAAGCTGCGGCAACCATCGCCTTTTGACGCATACCATGAGAATAACTCTGCATCGGCAAGTCAAGTGCGTCAATAAGGCCAAAACGTGTAGCAAAAGTTTCAATCCTCTCACGACGAACATCGGTTGGGACCTTATATATATCGGCGATAAAATTCAAAAATTCTATACCTTTGAGACGGAGGAACATATCAGGGCTATCCGCGATATATCCAATTATTTCCTTTGCCTCAAGAGGGCTCTTTGCCATATCAAAACCATTGACATTTACTATGCCACAGTCTGGCTTTAATATACCTGTGAGTATTTTCATAGTTGTTGTTTTGCCAGCGCCATTTGGGCCGACAAAACCAACTATCTCACCATCGTTTACTTTAAAACTTAAATCATCAACAGCCTTTAAGTCGTTGAATGTCTTTGTTACACCACTAATTTCTAACAACGAGAGCACCCCTTTGCGCTAAATGAACCTATCGAGTACCTTAAGAAGTTTTTCTACATCAACTGGCTTTGTAATGTGAGCATTCATACCAGCATCGCGTGATTTTTGCTTGTCCTCATCAAAAGCGTTTGCTGTCATCGCAATAATTGGTGTGCCAGCAATCTGAGGTTTGGTCATCTCACGGATATGCTGCGTAGCCTCATAGCCATCCATGTTAGGCATCTGAATATCCATCAAAATTGCTGCATATTCGCCTACCATTGCTGTTTCCATTACAGCTACAGCTACTGTGCCGTCGTCAACATCGTTAACGACAAATCCATGCTCCTCGAGAATATCTTTTGCCATCTCTCGGTTGAGTTCGTTGTCCTCAACAAGAAGCAACTTCTTGCCTCTAAATTTATCTATTGCAACAGTAGCACCACTGTTTGTGCCATCTCTTGCAACCCTGCTATCAGCGAGTTTAAATTTAAATTTAAGCACGAATTCTGTGCCTACACCTGGCTCACTCTTTACTGCAATCGAGCCATTCATAAGGTCTACTATGTTCTTGGTGATTGTAAGGCCGAGGCCTGCGCCTACGGTCCTATTTACGCCAAGAACGTTCTCACGTGCAAATGGCTCGTAAATATGCTTGATAAAGTTATTGCCTATTCCGATACCATTGTCGAGTATTCTAAACTCGTAAACGCCAAAGCCAGGCTCACCACAGTCCTTTTGCACTACGGTGAACTTGACAAGTCCACCTGGCTCTGTGAACTTCTCAGCATTTGAGAAAATGTTGAGGAACACCTGATTTAAGTGTATTTTGTCGCAGTAAACGTTCTCATCAATAATGCCAGAGAAGTCTGTCATGAAAGTAATCTTCTTGGCCTCTATTGTGCCACGAACCATTTCATCAAGTCCTGCAACAACGGAGTAAAGATTGAACGCATCCTCACGGATTGAAACTGTACCATTTTCAATGCGGTTAACGTCAACTATGTCATTTACCAGAGTCAAAAGGTGATCGTTTGATACCTTTACTTTCTTTAAATAATCGCGAACCTTTTCTGGATTTTCCGCATTTTCGTATGCAAGGTCTGTAAAGCCAATTGAAGAACTCATTGGAGTTCTAAGGTCATGAGACATGTTTGAAATGAAGATTGCCTTTGCAGCGTCAGCTTCGACTGCCTTTTGAAGACGCTCTTCAAGGAGTGTCTTTTCAACGCCACGTCTTGCGCTAGCAAACACAAGATAAATATATGCAGCAAAAGCAAACAGCTCTACTGCAACAAGTATTACGAAGGAACGCTCTGCATTATATACCGCTGAGTACACTGTACGAGTTGGAGCCAAAAGAACAAGTTCACGTGAAGAATCTACATCCCTGCGTATAAGTTCATAGTCATTGACTGTTCCCTTGCCAGAAAATACATTTTGAAGCTCTGGGCCTATCTTGACCTCATGCGAATTATAGAGCACTTCAAGGCTCTCTTTATCTATGATAAATGCCTCTCCATTACCGTAGTAGAGATTGATTGTACCAAGGTCAGAATCCTCTGCCGCCATACCTTTTGCAGCAAGTGCGTCAGCTGTTGCCTCGAATCTTGTATAGGATTCGCTGCGTACTGCTGCGATTATGTTCCTGTACGAATAGAGCGTACAGATAGTAACAAACACCAAAATAAATGCGGTGATAAGTATAAGCGTAGTTCGTTTTTTAGGCATAAACAGGCCTCCATTCCATACTAAGTCTATTATAGTATATCATTAAATTGGTAAATAATCACTATTTATTTGTAAAATATTATTTACTTTTTATACAAATTGTTTATAATTAAACTTGTATATCTTTGTTTACTAATACAAATCAAAAGGGGGAAATTGTGTGGAATATACTTTCGACGTAAAGCCTAGAATCCTTATCGTCGACGATTCTGAGCTCAACCGTTCCATACTCTCCGATATTCTTGGTGAAGAATTCGAAATAATTGAGGCAAAGGATGGTCTTGAGGCAATCAACTACCTTGAGCAGCATACCACAGAAGTATCGGTTGTACTTCTCGATATGGTAATGCCTGTAATGGATGGCATGACAGCGCTCGAGATTATGAAGCGCAAGAACTGGGTAGATGACATTCCTGTCATCGTAATATCAGCTGACCAGCAAGCAGAAAATGTTGAAAAAGCATACCGTCTTGGCGCAACCGACTTTATCTTTAGACCATTCGATTCTTATATCGTTTACAGGCGAGTAGTAAATACAATTATGCTTTACTCTAAGCAGAGAAGGCTTGAAGAGCTCGTTACAAATCAAGTATACGAGCGCTCCAAGAACAATCGTATGCTTATCTCTGTACTTTCACACATTGTAGAATTCAGAAATGGTGAAAGCGGATCACACTGCCTCAACATTAATACAATCACTGAAAAGATGCTTAATGCCGTAATGGCAAAGACAGACAAGTACAACATCTCACGTGCCGATATTCCTATTATCTGCACAGCATCATCTCTTCACGATATTGGTAAAATTGCAATCCCTGAAACAATTCTTAATAAACCAGGCAAACTCACCGACGAAGAGTTTGCTGTTATGAAGACTCACTCACTTGAGGGTGCAAAAATGCTTAACGCTGTACCACTTGGCGCAGATGAGCCACTTATGAAGCGCGCTTATGAAATCGCGCGTTGGCACCATGAACGCTATGATGGACGTGGCTATCCAGACGGTCTTTCTGGCGACAAGATTCCAATCTCGGCTCAAATAGTATCAATCGCCGACGTATATGATGCACTTACAAGCGAGCGTTGCTACAAGGCTGCATTCTCACACGAGAAGGCACTTGATATGATTAGAAACGGCGAATGCGGCACATTCAACCCACTCCTTCTTGAGTGTCTTGAAGAAATCGCACCACAGCTTAAGGAGGACCTTGGTAAGGAAACTGCCCTTCACGAGCAGACAAACAACGACCTTCGCAACATCACAAGCGAACTCTTTACCAACCCTGACCTTTCAAGTTCTAACCGTTCACTTCAACTCCTTGAAAATGAGCGCGAAAAGTTTGGTTTCTTCTGGGATCACACAGACGAAGTATATTTCGAATACTTCTCAGAATCATCTGTTCTCACGTTCTCACATGGCGCAGAATACCTTGTTGATGGTGGCAGCATGATCGTAGACCCACTTAAACCTGGATTCTTCGATGACAGACTCAATGCAATTGTTGCACTTGAGCTTGATAAGATAATCAACCTTACATCATACGAATATGTTGACTTTAAATCAGAGGTTGACTGGAATGGTGTATTGTACTTAATTGAAGGCAAGACAGTTTGGGAATTCGAGGGCGATGATCCTATACTCACCTCTCTCTACGGCCGTGCTTACAAGAAAGAAAAGAAGGTAGACATACTATGACAATAAAAGAAATATATGACCTTATTGGCGCCGACTATGATGGCGTAGTAGCACGCATGTGTGGCGAAGCTCGTGTTATTAAGTTTGTTCCAAAATTCCTCGCTGACCCAACATACAACGAGCTCATCGAGGGCTTTGAAACAGAGAACTGGGAGCTCGCTTTCCGCGCTGCTCATACAATGAAGGGTGTATGCTCAAACTTTGGTTTCACCAAGCTTCAAAACTCTTCATCAGACCTCTGCGAAATGCTTCGCCCAGGTGTTTACAACCCAGATGGCGCTGCTCAGCTTGAAATAGTTAAGGCTGATTACAAAGCAGTAGCAGATGCACTCGCACAGCTCGAGGCATAAGACAAAAATCAAAGACTCAAGCGAAACAATCGCTTGAGTCTTTTTCTTTTGCTTTTTATTTTAAGAATTCGTCTTTATCCCAGTTCTCAAAATCTGGGATAAAACTCTCCGCAGCAGCGGCGCCCTCTTGGACAAACGCGTTTGTGATTCCGAGTTCAACGGCGAAGTCAACGACTTCGTCATACTCGGCATCAATAAGCGTTCGGTCAAGTTCTGGATGGCGCGCAAGCTGCGCCGACAGTGGGGTGTACTGATTCATAATACTGATGAATATATCGTCACCATAGGTGCGATAGAGGTAATCTATTACCGCCTTGGAATCATCAGTACAGCCTGGCAAAATCAAGTGCCTTACCACAACACCCTTTTTTATTAAATCACCATCAAACTGCGGTGCGCCAACCTGTCTAAACATTTCAGCGAGAGCCTTGGACGCAACATCAAAGTAATCCTTAGCATTTGAATATTTTGTCGACAACTCAGTACTCACATATTTAAAGTCTGGCAGATAAACATCCACTATGCCATCGAGCATCTCCAGTGTCTCAACCGTTTCGTATCCACTGGTGTTATAAACAATTGGTATTATGAGACCATTTTCTTTAGCATCCCGTATGGCACTCACAACATCGGGCACAAAGTGAGTCGCTGTAACTAGGTTGATGTTATGGGCGCCCATTTTTTGAAGTTTCAAAAATATGGCGCAAAGTTCATCAACCGAAACGGCGACACCGTTCGTACCGTCCGCAATATTGTGGTTCTGGCAGAACACACAATGGAGCGGACAGCCCGTAAAGAACACTGTGCCCGAACCGTTCGTGCCAGAAATTGGCGGTTCTTCCCACATATGCAAAGAGGCCCTTGCAATGCGGATAGTAGAAAACTCTCCGCATACACCGGCCTCTAAATTCCTATTTACTTTGCAATTTCTTGGGCATAAATTACAAATTTGCATTAGTTTATTCTTCCTTTAAAAGTCCCGTATATTTCACTTTCATCAAAGCATTAAATGGCTTGTTAAGTGCTGGAATTGACAAAACAAGTGCCAAAACTATTGCTGAAAGCAGGAATACAATTGGGCCAAAAGTAGGACCCAAATTGTCCATTACGAGAGCACCAAATCCCACATCCATGAGTATGTAGAGGATTGGTCTGTGAATGAAATATATTGGGAGCGTTGATGCGCCAATATATGAAAGCTTGTTCTCCTTGTTTGGCAAAATGCAAACCACCGAGAGTGAAATGCAAAGTGACAATACATACCAAACGGCGCGATAGAGGGCGCCAAAGGCAGGATTTGCAAGCTGTGAATATGGATTTCTTGCTACCATTATTGGTCTGAATTGATAGAGTTCCTCACGCGCAAGGAATCCAAGCACTATGAGTGCTACAAGCATTAGCGCTGCAACAACTTTGCGCCAAGGATCGCGTGTCTTCTCTGCTATTACCTTTGAATCCATATAGAATCCTAAAAGGAAAAACGGATAGAAGACAATAATTCTTGATAGGCAGAGCACGTCTCCTATCTTGTCACTGTAACCTGCTACAAGTGCCAACACTGTAGAAAAACTAAGTAATGCCCAAGGCTTAACAAAACGCAAACAATAGGTCATGCAAATCCATGCAGCCATCGCAAGCATGTACCATGGAATACCAGACTCTGACCAAATTGTAAATGTTGAGTTGTGTCCAAATGATATTCTCTCGATAAAAATTATGAGCTTTAGGGCAACATAAAGGATTAAATAAGAGATAATCTTGTTTACCTTGAGTTTGTCATCCTTAAATGATGACTTTGCAAAAAGTCCAGACACAAATATAAAAAGAGGCATATGGAACGAGTAGATAATGCAAAACATACTCTGCATTATCTCGTTTGAACCCGTATACTGCGTCACAAAATGTCCCATTACAACAAGGATAATAAGTAACGTTTTTACATTGTCCCAAAGGAATACTCGTTCTTTTCCCATCTGTTTCTCCTATAATGCGTGCTGCGAGTTTAAAAAATTACTTTAAGAAACCTTGGATAATAATTTCCTCTGCTTCCTCCTCAGACATGCCAAATGTCTCAAGCTTGATAAGCTGATCTGAATTGATTTTGCCAATTGCCGCTTCATGGATAACTTGAGCATCTGGATGGTTTGCAGAAATCGCAGGAATTGATGAGATTTTTGCATTATCCATAATAATCGAGTCACACTGAACGTGTGCGTGGCAAGCATTGTTTCCTACTGCGTTTGGATAGAATACCTGAACAGAGTCATCTTTACCAACAGTTCTTGAAATGATCTGAGCAGATGAGCCCTCACCATTGAGGTTTACTACCATATCTGTCTTGGCCTCTTGTTTGCCATGAGTCATAAGGCGTTCAAGCACGTAAATTTTTGCATTGTCAGCAAGGTTGGCTTCTGTCTTTCTGTAAGTGGAATCGACACCTTTTATTTGAACCATATCCATCTCACAGTATGAACCCTCATCCATATTTACAACAGTTGTTGGGTTCATAATACGCTTACCGTTGCCATCACCATCGCCATAGTGCTTTTCAACGTATTTAACAATCGCATTCTTGCCAATGTGGAAAGAATGAATACCGTCGTGCTTTGAATCGCCATCGCCACAGTTGTGGATGCCACAGCCTGCAACAATTTCTACATTGGCGCCTTCGCCGATGTAAAAGTCATTATAAACAACTTCCTGTACACCTGAATCAGTGATAATTACAGGAATGTGTACCTTCTCAGCGACGGTAAAAGGCTTGATGATAATATCAATGCCTGGCTTGTCAGTCTTTTGTCTGATCTCAATATTCTCAGTAGAAGACTTAACAACACCTTCGCCATTCTTGCGAATATTGAATGCTCCATCAGGCGTGCCAATCATATCGGCAATTTCCTTTAGCATATGCTGATCAGTTGGGGTAAGGGTTGAATCAAATTTAAAATCCTTTAATTCCATTATTTGCCCTCCCCTCTAAGTGTGCACTCGTTGCTAAATGTACCAAACTCTGTAAGGAGTCTTGGGAAGATTTCATCCTTTGGTCCCTGAGACTGTACCTTGCCGTTTGCAAGTACAATAATCTCATCAGCGAGCTGCATAATTCTCTCTTGGTGAGAGATGATTATTACACTGTTTGTATCATTCTTTGCAAGCTTCTTGAATGTATCAACAAGCATTGCAAAACTCCAGAGGTCGATGCCTGCCTCAGGCTCATCATAAATCGCAAGATCAAGGTGGCGCGCCATAAGTGTCGCAATCTCGATGCGCTTTACCTCGCCGCCTGAGAGCGAATTATCAACCTCTCGGTTTAAATAATCCATTGAGCAAAGGCCAACGCGTGTAAGATAAGAACAGCACTCATCCTCTGGAAGTTCCTTGCCTGCAGCAAGGGACAAAAGAGAGCGCACTGTAAGTCCCTTAAAGCGTGGTGGCTGTTGGAAAGCATAGCCAATACCAAGCTTTGCGCGTTCTGTGATGCTCATGTTTGTAATATCAGTTCCGTTGTAAAGAATCTGGCCGCTTGTTGGCTGCTCAATGCCCATTATGAGTTTTGCAAGTGTTGACTTGCCACCACCATTTGGACCAGTGATAACAACAAACTTGCCATCAGGAATTGTTAAATCAAGTCCTTCGATAATGCCAAGTGAGCCAGAACCATCTTCATTAAGAACTGTGAATGATAAATCCTTAAGTTCTAACATATTTACTCCTTGATAAGTTGCTGTTCGATAATATCAAGTGCAGTTTCGAAGCCTTCTCTTGTTGCCTCAAACACTTTACCAGCATCAACAAGTTCAGCTGTAGCTGGATTAATTGGAAGAGTTGCAAGTACAGGAACGCCAAGTTCCTTTGCTACCTCTGCTGCTTTGCCCTTGCCAAAGATTTCAATCTTTTTACCGCAATCTGGGCACTCAATATAACTCATATTTTCAATGACACCAAGGATTGGAACATCCATCATCTGTGCCATGGTATAAGCCTTTTTAACGATAAGTGCTACAAGGTCCTGTGGAGTTGTAACAACAACGATGCCCTTAACTGGAAGTGACTGGTAAACTGTAAGAGGAACGTCACCTGTTCCAGGAGGCATATCAACGAACATGTAATCAATGTCTCCCCAGTTAACGTCTGTCCAGAACTGATTAACAACACCACTGATTACAGGTCCACGCCATACTACTGGCTTTTCCTCATCGTCCAAGATGAGATTTATTGACATAACCTTAACGCCGTTTTCTGCAACTGCTGGCTCAATGCCAAGTTCAGTTCCAACTGCTTGGTCGTGAAGGCCAAATGCCTTTGGAATTGAAGGACCAGTTACATCTGCGTCCATAATAGCAACTTTATTTCCTCTTGCTGCACTTTCACATGCGAGCAATGATGTTACGAGTGATTTGCCTACGCCACCTTTACCTGACGCAACGGCGATAACATTACCGACAGTGCTGTTTGCATTTACTGGCACTTGGAAATCGGCCTTTTCGCACTTTGAAGAACAAGTGCTGCAATCATGAGTACATTCGCTCATTTATTTCATCTCCTTAAAGATTTAAAAAAATTGCTGAGTTCACTGGCGCATTCCTCCTCAAGAATGCCTCCAACTATCTCTGGTTTATGATTAAAACCAAATGTATTAAAGTCAGCTACACTGCCAAAGCATCCAGCTTTTTGATCCTTGGCACCAAAGTAGACTGTCTTGATACGCGAATTAATTATTGCGCCGGCACACATAGGGCACGGCTCGAGTGTGACATATATGTCGCACTGCCAAAGACGCCAGCCACCCAGTGTGCGGCACGCCTCATCTATTGCGGTAAGCTCCGCATGCGCGAGTGCGTTCTTGTCTCCCTCTCGCTTGTTGTATCCACGGCCGACTATCTCGTCGCCCTTGACTACAACTGCGCCAACGGGCACCTCGCCCTGCGCTGCTGCGCACCGCGCGAGGCTCAACGCCTCTCTCATAAAATATTCTCTATCCATTAATCAAACCCCACATAACTTACTGTTTCGAGGCAAGTTTTGATGAGCCTTATTATCGCAACTATCATTGGAACAGAACAAATTGCAACAAGATATGGCTCCCACTTATAGACCTTTTTAAGTTCAAGGTTGATTTCCTTTTTATCGATAAACCAAATAATTGCTACGATACCGAGCAATGCACCAAGAATATTGATGCCAGCAACTAATGCAACGTATACACCTGTGCTGCAAATCTCGCCAAGTGCAAGTAGCGTTGTCGCATAGAAGTTATTCATAAAATGAATTGCGATGCCTGTCCAGAGGCTATCTGTTTTGATAACTAGCCAGCACATTACCATACCAAGTATGAATGCAAATGGTGCCTGTAAACAGTTGCCGTGCATAAGTCCAAAGAATATCGAACTCACAAGCATTGCAAAAAAGTCGCCATATTTGCGAAGCGATTGGAGCATAATGCCACGGACAGCATACTCCTCTACAAAAGCAGGTACTATCGCAACACTTAAGACCTGCCATAAATAGCCACTAAATGATTGTGGCGCAGGCGATTCGGCGGCCTCAAATTCAAATCCAACTGCCTCTCCAAAAATGGTGCCCATGCTTACAATCACATTTGAAATAAGCAGTGTCAAAAAGGCAACACCAAGTGCAGCAAAGAACACTTTCTTGGAATTTGGCTTCCAAAGAGGAAGAATTACTGTATTGCGCTGGACAAGCTTAATAAGTGGCAATGCAAGACCAAAAGGTATCATAATTGCAAAGAGCGAGAAGAAAGTTTGAACAATGTTGTACATTGCCTCAGAGGTCTCGTAATACTTCATAAGAGGTGTCTTTGTTATGAGTTTTACATAGAGGTCAGTGCAATAATCAAAACCTAGTACCGCAAAGCCAATTATGCAAGCAACCAAGAATAACTCTATGACTGCCTTCTTGTCCATTGATTTGCGAGGAGGCACAACTTTAAATGAGCCGTCTTCACTGTCATATAGTACATTGATAAGACCATAAGGTGCGTCGCCCATTTTGGTGCCCTCCTCTCAAAAAAATTGGCACGCTTGACGGGATTCGAACCCACGACCTTCCGCTTAGGAGGCGGACGCTCTATCCAGCTGAGCTACAAGCGCGTATACGCTATAAATATTATCATTTATATATATAATAGTCAATTAAATAACATATTATAGTTCCAAGATAATATATATAGTATTTAAACTTGAAAATATTGGAATATATAGTATAATTATCGTGTATATGTAAAAGGAGGTTTTTCCTATGAAAAACTTGAGACGTATAATCGCAATTGTCCTTTGCTTGATAATGGCTTTCTGCCTTACAAGTTGCAAAAAAGCAAAGGCTCCAGAAGAAAAAGTAACTGAAAAGACAACAGTTGCAACTCCAAGTGATTTCAATCCACTTACTGGTGAAACTGATTTCAACAAGGACTATATAGGTAAAAGACCTATTGGTATTACAATTCAAAACTCAGAGCCACGTTGCCGTCCACAGTGGGGTCTCTGCTCTCCTGACATCGTAATCGAAGGCGAAGTAGAAGGCACAGCAACAAAGTATTTATGGCTCTTTGCCGACTCATCCAAAGTTGAAAAGGCTGGTCCTTTCCGCTCAGTTCGTCGCGACTTTGTTGAACTTGCTATGGGATTTGACGCAATCCTCGTTCACTGCGGTTGGTCATCAGGTACTCCAATTGGCGCATGCGAATATTTAAACAGCACCGGTTATGACCACATTGACGGCGTTTGCAAATGGGGAAGCGTTGCACCAAACGGTTCCGCAGCAGGCCAGGAATATTGCTCATACACAAACTCAGAACTTATTGAATCAGCAATCGAAAATCGCGGAATGCGCACAGAGACAAAAGCTGATTACCTCCATCCATTTGCTTTCTATGACAAAGCAACAAAGCTTGATGGTGGCGACTGCAACAGCATCGCATTTAGAATCGGTAACAACAACGCAGAGTTCACATTCAAAGATGGCGCTTACTTTGGTGCATATTCAGGCACACCAATGAAGGATAACAACGGCACATTGTACAGCGTTGCAAACGTTATCGTTCTCTACTTAAACGGCATCACATACCCTGATGGATACCGTTGCGATATGGACCTTTCAAAGGGCACTGGTATTCTTGCATCAAACGGCACATATCAGGAAATTACATGGACAAAGGGCGATGGCGAAGACATGATCAAGCTCTTTGACAAGGATGGCAAAAGTGAAGTTAAGCTCAATGTCGGCAAGTCATACATCGCACTTGCAAGACTTTCAAACGCAGATAAAACAGTAATCAAGTAATTGATTTGGAGGTTATCCATTGGATAAGAAATTTGATTTAAAAGAGAAAATCTCTTTTAACTGGGCTGCAACTATTGGCATAGTAATTGCAACGCTTTTAATTGCATTTTTTGCCACTGGTTATAAGCTTCCGCAGGTCCACAAATACGAAAAGGACCTCGCCGGAAGAAACAATGACGAGTTGACCGCTCAGTTCCTTGCAAAGTCAGTTATAGACAAAGAAGATGCCTCTCCTTATATGGAAACTGGCATTCCAGGTCTTTATTACTGCGTAGACGGTGACAAGATTACTTACCACCGTGTCAACAACAATGGTGATTTTAAAAAGAACCGTGTAACTGACACAGTGAAGCTCAAGGTTCCTGCAAAGGACAAGACCGAAGAGGTAACCGTATACTTCACCGAATACGATGAGGAAACCATTGGTTTTGGCGTTTTGCAGAACAAAAAGAGTAAGGATTTCCCTTACGCTTTCGTAAAAGTCATCCCAAATAAAGTAACTGAAAACTATGACTATCTTGCATTTGTTGACTTTACAATTGGCGACTTTTACAAGAACGATAAGACCTATGATGCAGCCTTTGCATTCCTTGCAAACGACTCAAAGCTCGAAGAGATTTTTGTACTTGATGCAAACACTTCATTTGTTGCAGTTGACCTCATAAAGGACCGTGCTGATGGTTTCTATTACTTCACCAAAAACGAGGGTGAAGGAGAGGGATACAGCCTCTTTATGAAGACAACAACAAGCAGTAAAGAAGTCATCGTATCAGGCAATATTGCCCTTCCTTACGCCTTTTGTAAGGATGGCGACCTTCTCCTTCTTGAGTATGCAAAATCCTTTAAGGATGTTGAAGGTGTAACACTCAAGGGTGACACATTGTTCTGCCTTTCCAAGGTAACTGGCATCATGACAGAAGCTGTTTATGAATTCAATCGTGACCCATCAACTTACCTTGTAAAGGGCTACTACATCTTGAACCCAGACAGCAAAATTCTCTATGATGTTTTAGGCGGAGCAGAACAGATTATTGATACGACAATATCATTTGATGGTGTTGAAGATTTTGCGATATCAGACGGCGGTTCTAAAATCGCTCTTGCTGCCTCACTTGGCGCAGGAATGGACAAACTTTTCTTCTTTGAATTTGCTACTGATAGAATGCAAGTAATAAACGGTAAGAACCTCTTCTTACAAGGAAATCCTAACGTTTCATTCACATCACTTGACTACATTAGTTTCCTTTCTCCATCAATGACAGCAGACACAGTTAAAAATATTGTTGTTCCTTGGGAACAGGTATTTTAAAGGAAGAGTTTATGTACAATTTATCTGACATAAATACTATAAAATCCATTCTGTCAAAGAATGGATTTTCTTTCTCTAAAGCACTCGGGCAAAACTTTATCATTGACGATAGCGTTTGCCCGAAAATGGCCGATGCCGCAGTGCCAAATGAGGAATATGGTGTAATAGAGGTAGGTCCAGGCATCGGCGTTTTAACCGCCGAGCTCGCAAAACGTGCAAAGCGCGTTGTTGCAATCGAGCTTGACGACCGTTTGCCACCAATACTTGCTGATACACTCTCCGATTTTGACAACGTCAAAATCGCAAGTGGAGACGTTATGAAAATCGACCTCCACGCACTGATAAAAGAAGAGTTCCAGGGTATGCCAGTTGTCATCTGTGCCAACCTCCCCTACTACATAACTTCACCAGTAATAATGAAGCTTCTTGAGGACGACCTGCCTGTTGAATCCATCGTAGTTATGGTACAAAAAGAGGCAGCAGACAGGCTCTGTGCCGATGTCGGCACAAGGGATGCTGGTGCCGTTACAGTCGCAGTCAACTACTATGCATCGGCAGATAAACTATTCTTTGTAGGCAAAGAATGTTTCATGCCATCACCAAAAGTTGACAGCGAAGTAATCTCGCTCACGCTTCGCGATGAGCGTCCCGGCGACATAGATGACGAAGCAAAATTCTTCAATATGATTAAAACGGCGTTTACCAAACGCCGCAAAACAATCATGAATTCCCTTTGCTTCGGCCCTGTCACCAAAGATGCGCTTGGTGAGGCCCTTGATAGCCTCGCTATCCCGCGCACCGCCCGCATAGAGGAACTTAATATGGAACAACTGATTTCAATATATACAGATCTTTTTAATAACTAAAACAAAACGCTCTTGAGGATTTCCTCAAGAGCGTTCTCTTTACCTATGTACTAAAGGACACCATATACATTATTTACAACGAGCGAAATTATTACCGATGCAACAGAACCAGCTGCAATAATAGCACCAGTTGCTATTTTAATCTTATTAAGAAGAGCGTCGCTCTTTTTGCTTCCTATTGTTGGGCGAACAACGACCACATTTGATTCCTGCGGTATCGCATATCCAGTATCTGCCCAAACATTAAGCATTCTAAAGAGTTCTTCAACTGCACGATAAATAAGTTGTGGTGGTGTTTCATCATCCTCTGCAGTAAGTTTTGCAACATTTGCGTTCTCCTTATCTGCAATGCAAGCATACATAAAGAACTGTTGCTTGCCATTTTCATCAGGAACCGAGAACACTTTAGTAATTGTTGCGCCTATGCTGTTCTTTGAGTTGATAAGCGCACCTTTTGCAAGGTTGATAGCAAACTCCCTTGCAGACATCTCGCCTTTTTCAACGCTATATCCAGAAACGAAGAAAATACCGCTTAAATCAATAGCAGTTGTTGAGATATTACCGATAAAGTCCACTGTTTTAGTATTTGCAAGTGCTACAGTAAGTCCGCGATCCGCAAATTTCTTTACTGTAGATGCGATAAGCTGACTGTCATAGAGCTCGCCATTTCTTCTTACGTTTTGTTTTGCAAGTGGGCTGTCTTCCACTTCCATACCCGTAAGAGGATCGGCAGTCAAGATAGACATATCCATGTTCTCGCGAACAAATTGCATAAGACTGTTATTGATAATATAGTCTATGCGCTTGTCATCGAGCGGAAGAACTATAAGGAGCTGATTCTTGGCCTTGATACCAAAGCCCGAATACAGGCCGTCCTGCGTTACGAGAGGCGTAGCTCCAGTTGGAATATTTGCCTGTTCCTCAATAAAGTCATCTGTTGCTTCTGGATGAACAAATTGAATCAGTCCAGTAATAGTCTTAGATGGCTTACATTTGAGCTGAAAAGCATTGCAAATAAAGTTTTTAAATGCTTTGAAATACTGTGGCTCTGCAGCTGCAACAATCATGCTGTCTCTTGCAACTGCAGTTGAAAGCTCAGTTAAAAATAATTTCTCGTTTGTAAAATTTGTAAATTTGTACGGCTCATCGAGAATTTGATGAAAAGCATTCTCGATAGCAACCTGTGATTCTTTTATAGCTAGTGTTTCTTCAGAACCTAACGAAAAAAGACTCAACTTCATTTAACATCATCCTTTTGGTGACCAGTGTGAATAAGAAGCATAAGGGTTTGTCTTCTTGTTTGCGTCATACCACGCCTGTGGGTAACGAGGGTTATTGTTGTCATTTACCTTTGATGAATCAACCTCTGTGCTCTCGCCATCGCGAAGCATACGGCCTATAACAACAAGTCTTGCATTGTCAAATTCATAGCTGCAAGTTGAAAGTGTAATAATCTTGTCTGTAGGCAAAATATCTACACCTGTTGAATAAAGTTTACGCTGATTAATCTCAGCAACAAAGCCTGCGAAAAGTTCTGTTGATGAGAGGTTAGCGAAAGTGTAATCAAAGAGGTATCCATTATCATCTACTGATGAACCATTTGTGATAAATGCGCAATAAACCTTGAATTTGTAATTTCCATAAAGTGTATTGAACTCAACAATTGGATTCTCAATGAAAGTATCCTTTTGCTTGTAATCGTGAAGACGTGAGAACATCTGCTTATCACGACGCATAGCATGTCCATAAATTACAGTGTTCAAATCAAGCTCATCATACTTGTTCTTGGCACCAAGGAAAATAGTACCATAAGCAGATGACTGCTTGTTAAAGTCATGCTTTAAATAATATGAATCGTCTGTTGTCTGAACAACCGGATAATCAATGCCAAGACCTGGGATACGAATCCAACCGATAAGGTCTTGGTTCATTGCATATATATCAGCGAACTTTGACTGCATACCAGATGGGAACTGAATATTTGGATACTTGGCATAAATATCGTCCCATGCTGCATCGCTGTTTTCAGAACTTGACATCAAATCAGCGAGCTTGCGTGCATCCTTTTCAGCTGACTTTGAACCAATAAAAGTTGAGAGGAAATATATACCACAAACGATAAGTGCAATTGCAGAAATAAGCGCTACGCACTTTCTGATTTTTTCACCTATTGGGTCATCGCCATTTGGAAGCACCTTGTAGATGAAACCTTTGAAGCCCTTTGGCGCTTCCTTCTTGGTCTCCTCAATTTGAGGACCCTCTTCATCCTGTGCTGCTTCCAAATCAATATTCAGTGTTGGCTCTTCTTTATCTGCCTTCTTTGCTGCCTTAGCCTCTGCTTTGGCGGCTTTTTTTGCAGCCTTTTCCTCTTCCTTCTGAGCCTTTAGAGCTGCTCTTTCTTCAGCCTTTGCAGCGCGCTCGGCATCGCGTTGTGCACGCTCTGCCTCTCTCTGCGCACGCTTTGAATCCGCAGCCTCTTCCTCAGGCTGAAGCCATGACATGTCTTCTTTTTCCTCAGCTACTGGAGCCTCATTTGCTGGAGCACCATATGCAGGCTGTGGAGCTGCCTTTGCAGCAACTGCTGCAGTAGCTGCTACAACGCCCGTGGCTGCAACAGCCGCTTCTGCAGGAGCAGGAGCTGTAGATACGTCTTTAATGAACATGCCCTTAGGAGCAACAGGTGGAATGTTTGGAGCAGGAGCTGGAGCTGGGGTTGGCGCTGCAGGCTGTGTTGCCTGAGCGCCTTGATTAAAAGGGAGCTTTGGCTCCTCTGCCTGTGGTGCTGGCGCTGGCTGCTCAAAAGCAGGTGCGGCTGGCATCACGGGTGCAGTAACAGGAGCAGCTGGTGCTGCTGGAGCCTCTGCCGGCTCTGCCTTTTTATCAAAGTTATCAAGCATCTTGTCGATGTTGTTCCAATAAGCGTCATCTTTAACAGTAGCCTGTGGAGCACTGCTTACATCCATAACAGGAGCAGCTGCTGGTGCTGCATTTACTACAACATCAGGCTGTGCAGGAGCTATTGGTGCTACTGGTTCAACCGGAGCAGGAGTTGGCTGCTCGATTATAGGTTGTTCGATACTGGGAGTAGATGGAGCAGGCTCAGCTGGTGCTTCTGGAGCTGCAGGAGTTGATGTACCGTTCATTGATGAGAACATGCTCTGCATTGATGCCATAAATGATGATGGTGCTGCAGGAGCAGGCTCTGCTGGTGCAGGAGCTGGTGCTACAGGTGCTGCTGGAGCAACTGGCGCTGGAGCAGGAGCCGGATCAATAATTGGAGCAGGAGCGATTGGTGCTGCAGGCTGTGCAGGCTTATCAAATGATGCAGATGCTGCATCAAATGAAGGCATATCGCTGACTGTCATCTCACGCTCACCTACTGCTATGCTGTTTGAGAAAATGTCTCTATCAGCATCAGTTGAAGTACGTGATGCTTCTTCAAGTGCATTCAAATCAAAGTTTGATACTGTTGATGTGAACATTGCTTTTTCTTCTGCTGTAGCAGCCTTTGAAGCTGCCTCTACATCTGCCAAATCAAGGTTTGGTGTCTGAGAATTGAAAGCGTTGAAACCATCAAGTGTATCTGTTCCTGTGTTATCGTCATCCATAAAGCCGCCAAAATCATGACCGCCACCAACTGAATCGCCTTCGCCAAATCCATAGTCAGCAAAGCCAACTTCTTGGATGATTATTTCTGGTTCAGCAGGTGCTGGTGCAGCATAAGTTGGCTGTGGAGCAGCTGTATACTGTGGCTGTCCATAAGGTGCTGCAGGCTGTGCCTGTGGATCAATGTACTGTGGTTGCATTGGATTAAAGTTCTGATCTGCCATGATTATTTCTCCTTGTCCGATTTATCATAAATTTCGTAAGAGTATACGTATTTGTTTACAAATTGTGAGCCAGCGTTATCTTCGCTTGCCTTCTTTTCAAGATGAGTACTCTTGATAAGGATACCCATTGAGAAAATGAGGACAATCATACAGATGATAACAAGGCCTTTTCTAATAAGCTCTTCCACCTTGTCGTTTTGCGTTGGAATAAACCAAGCCAACACTTTTGGAAGTTCTTTTGTTGCATTCTTCACAGCCTTTGCGCCGTCATTAAAGTCACGCTTTGTAGCAGGCTTTTTGTTGACGTAAGGGGTTTTGATTGGTTCCCTCTCCACTGGCTTTTCAAGTGGTGGCGCTGCCTTTGGCTTTTTCTTTGGTGGTGCTATTACTTCTTCCTTTTCAAGAGAAGGTTCCTTTTTATCTTTTGCAAGTTTTTTAGGCGCACCCTTTGACTCATTAAGTTTCTTCTCCTGTGCCGGGCGCTTCTTTGGTGCTTCTTTTTTTGCCGCAGATTGTGCTTCCCTTTTTGCACCAGAAGGCTTGCTTGCCTTTGATTGCGAAGGCGCAGGTTTCTTTGGGGCTTGCGCTTTAGGGGCGTCTTTTACTGACTCAGCAGGAACTTCAAGATCAAAGAGAAAAATACTGTCATTGTCAGTTGGTGTTAAATCAACCTTTTTCTTTGTGCTTTGATTTTTCTTAGTATCCGCCATTTGTCATCCCTCCTCTTTTTTATTCTTTAGGTAAAAGAGTACCATGTTGATTGCATTCAGTGTTGCAAGTTCTCGATTGTACTCTCGCTTATTTACGGTTTTTGTATCAAGTGAAACACATAGGTTATCTGTGCCATCCGATAATGCAATATGAATTTCACCTTCCCTGTGACCGCCGTCAGGGCCAGGTCCAGCAACACCTGAAATACCAATGCCTATGTCGGCATGTCCAAGTTTGCGAACTCCTTCTGCCATCATTATTGCGGTTTCCATGTTAACAGGGCCATTCTCTAAAAGAAAGTCTTCGTCCACGCCGAGAACCTCGGTTTTAATTTCATTTACATAGGAAACTACGCCACAGTGAAATATATTTGATGCTCCAGATACATCGGTAATTGTCTTTGCAACAAGTCCACCCGTACATGACTCAGCGACAGCTAATTGCTTATTGTGCAACAACAGCTCGTCCACAAGTGAAACTGCATATCTTGGCAATACCTCACTTGGATTGTTTATTACTATTGCATCCAAGACAAACACCTCTTATACGTCTAGGGATTTATCGATTACTACGATTTTTACACCATCTATGGCGCGCCTAATAAGGGCGTCCATGTCAAGCGCCTTCTCGGCATCCTCTACGTCCTCAAGTGTTGGGCGAAGGCGCGGATGCTTTGGAGTAAAGACTGTGCAACAGTCCTCATAAGGTTCTATTGAAATCGAAAAAGTATCAATCTTTCTCGATATCTCAACAATATCGTTCTTGTCCATTCCAATAAGTGGACGGAACACTGGCATTGTTGCCACAGCATCCGTGCAGCCAAGAGCAAGGAGCGTTTGGCTTGCGACCTGGGCGAGACTCTCGCCAGTGATGATTGCGCCGCATCCTTGGCGCTTTGCAAGTTCTATTGCAATGCGCATCATCATGCGTCGCATGATAATTGTGAAAAGGTCCTCGGGACAATCGTCCTTTATGTGCTCCTGAATCTCGGTAAATGGTACTACGAGCAAATTAATAGAGCCACTATACTTTGACACCTTGCCAAGGAGCTCATGCACTTTTTGCTCAGCACGCTGACTTGTATACGGTGGAGAAGCAAAGTGTATTGCATCAAGCACAAGTCCACGCTTGGCCATCGTCCAAGCAGCTACTGGACTATCGATGCCGCCCGATATCATCACTGCAGCACGGCCAGATGTGCCAACCGGCATGCCGCCAGCACCCTTAATCTGGTTGCCATGAATGAATGTATACTTCTCTCGTACCTCAACATTTACTACGAGGTCAGGACTGTGAACATCCACACGAAGGTGTGGGAAATGTGAAAGAATCTCTCCGCCAAGTTCACGACAAATCTCTGGTGAGTTTAAAGGAAACTTCTTATCAGAGCGCCTTGCCTCAACCTTGAATGTCTTGCACTCACGATACGTATCAGCAAGGTAATCGACAACAACCTGTCTCATGACATCCATATCTTTTTCACATGCAGCAGCACGTGAAAAACCTGCGATACCAAAGACTCTTTTAATAGCCTCTACAGCAGCATCCATATCTGGATTCTCTGTCAGTGGCTCCACCATTATTGTCGACTGAGATTTAGTAATATCAGCTTTGAGTATTGGGGATAGTCTGCGCTTAATATTCTTAACAAGAGCATCCTCAAATGTTGAACGATTAAGTCCCTTGAGTGCTATCTCTCCATTTTTGATTAGAATAAATTCTTTCATCAGTGTACTTTCCTAAGTGATTTATTTGCGCGCTTTAAAGATTCGGCGAGGTAAACTACCTCCTCCTCAGTGTTAAAGCGAGAAAAACTAATTCGAATAGCAGAGTCTATTACTTTTGTGTCAAGACCCATGCTAGTTAAAACATAGCTGCGGTGCCCTTTTGAACATGCAGAACCAGTTGAAACATATACTCCACATTCCGAAAGGAAATTACGGAGCACCTCTGATGGGACTCCTTGAAGCGATATGTTTAGGATATACGGGAAATCATCTGGCGAGTTTATTACCAGATTTTCCTCTGTTGACAATTGGTCAAGGAGCTTTGCCTTGAGTGTGGCAACATACTTACTGTTTATTTCTATATCACCAATTTCGCTTACTGCAGCACCAAGCCCTGCAATGCCAGGCATGCCGTGCGTACCAGAACGCACGCCGTTTTCCTGACCACCGCCAAGAATATATGGTTTTAGGCGGGTACCCTTTTTCATGTACAAGGCACCTTGTCCCTTTGGACCATGCACTTTATGAGCACTGATGCTCATAAGGTCGATGCCAAGGGATGCAGGCTTTATTGGCAGCTTGCCAAAGGCCTGTACCGCATCGACATGAAGCAGTGCTGGTGCGCCCGAGCGCTTGATAGCGCTTGCAGCCGCCTTGATAGGTTGGATACTACCAACCTCATTGTTAACATACATTATGCTGACAAGAATTGTATTCTCGTCAATTGCATCAGCAAGGTCTGTCTCACTTATATGGCCCGTAGCATCAACTGGAAGTTTGATTACATCAAAACCTTCTTCGCTGAGCCTATCCATACACTCAAGTACAGATGGATGCTCGACACAGGTGGTAACAATTCTGTTACCACGACGACGCAATGCGTAAGCGGCGCCCATTATGCTGATGTTGTTGCTCTCGGTACCACCGGAAGTAAAATACACTTCCGTAGGGTCACACGAGAGCGATTTTGCAAGCGTCTCGCGCGCCGCTTGTAGCTTCTCGCTTGCGGCGTCACCAACGCGATGAAGAGAGGAAGGGTTGCCATAGCAATCAGTCAACGCCAAGACCATAGCATCAACGACCTTACGCGTTGGCTGTGTCGTAGCGCTGTTATCAAAATAGCACTCCACGATTTCCCCTCCTAAAAATTAAAAGAATAGTGATTTGCCCAAAATACCTGTGAAAGCAAGACACAAAATTGCAATGTACATAAAGAGTGCAGGTGTGCCTTTAAAGCTCATTGGTATTTCAGTGTTATCCTCAAGACGTCTCATACCAATATGGATGAGTAGTGTCGCAATGAGGAATGCTACTCCTGCACCAAGACCTTGAGCTATCGCCTCATGAACACCATAGGTTGCCTTCTCTGTGATAAATGGAATTGCAAGTACTATTGTGTTAAATGATGCAACTGCTGTCTGGCGAAGGAATTTCTCCTGCTCTAAATCAGACCAGTCAGATGTCTTAAGAAGTGCCTTCAAAATAATGACTGATATGAAGTACACAAGAGTCAAAACTACTGCATAAACTGCAAGAGATACAATCTCGTTGCTGTTTTTAAATGCAGGTATGAAAAGTACTACTCGACAGATAAGACTTGTTACTGTTGAGAAGTAAGCAATCATAATTGAGAACAGCATGATCTGTTTTGGTCTAGCTGCTGAACGGATTGCTTCACTTGCACCATAACCGCCGGTAAGGACAAGGTTCTGGGTCAAAGATACATAAACGAAAGCTGCGATAAATGCTGCTATAAGTTTCATTCTTCTTCACCCTCCTTTTCTTCCTTAACCTTTCTTGCCTGTCCACGCTTAGACTTTTGACGCTGTGCGCGCTGTTCCTTGTTAGCTGCTACTGCTGCTGCAAAGCGCTCAGCTTCTTCTTGTGACTTAGCTTCTTTAGACAAATCAAGAGTTACGAATTCAAATCGGGAAGTTTTATCGCTAACTGGTTTTGACTCGGCTGCCTTTGCTACTATTTCAGCTTGCTCCTCGTTTTCGAGCGGTGCAAGCTCTGCTTGTACCGTTGTCTCAACAGGTGGAAGCGATGCTGAACGGAGCTCTTCTGCCTCCTCAAGTGTCATAACCTCAAGCCTCTGCTTTGGCTGCTTCTCCTGTTCTGGCCTGCGCTTTTCCTTTGGCTTCTTTGGAGCCTTGGTGCGTTTTTGTCTTGGAGCTCTTGGCTGAGCACCAGAACCATCTGCATATTTCGCACCCTTAAGCTGAAGCTTAGCCTTTCGGCTGCCCTTTATATTTGTTCTAGAATTCTCAATCAAATCATCAGCAAACTCTGGATCTATATCTCTGAAATAAATTCTAAGGATAGATGCAAGATATGCGATGATGATAAATCCACCTACTGGCATCAAGAATGCTGCCGCAGGGTTTAAGAATTTAATTTCTTTACCCCAAATTGTACCAGCGCCTAATATCTCACGAACTATACCAACAATGATAAGTACAGCTGAGTAACCAATACCGGCACAAATTGAAGTCATTATTGACCTACCAAAACTTGAGTCCACTGCCTCTCGCTCACAGTTTCTAACAACAAGCGGATTTACTGCGAGCAATGGGAAGTAAATACCAAGTGCGAGCATAGTCTCTGGGCTATGCTTGTCTGCAATGTACATTGCAGGGATTACAACAATCATACCAACAAGTGTGTAAAGTCCAAGACGAACCCACTGTGGCAAGTGCTTCAAAAGAAGTGATGTCAAAGCTTGCGCTACTATCAATGTGATTATTGTGATGGCAGACATAATAAGTGCTGCCTTGAGAGAAGTGCTGATTGCAACTACTGGACAGAGTCCGATTGTTCCAACAAGCACAGGGTTCTTTAAAAGAACTTCTTGGAAGAGATAATTCTTGTTATTCATCAAGATTACCTCCTTCCTCTGAAGGTACATCGCCATTTTCAATGTTTGACTTGATTGCCTCAAGCATTTCGTCAACTGACATGCTGAGCA
The DNA here is from genome assembly GCA_045599345.1 of Acutalibacteraceae bacterium. Classification (GTDB taxonomy): domain Bacteria; phylum Bacillota; class Clostridia; order Oscillospirales; family Acutalibacteraceae; genus UBA1227. Next base: position 29,259 of record JAZRVV010000020.1, on the reverse strand, counting down.
CGTCAGGTGTTGGAGTCACAACGTTCTGTTCGTTACTCTTCAAAGGTTGGTTGATTAGGGCGTCGTCATCGAGACGTCCACTGGAAGCCTCGATTCCTCCTACAATTTCATCAAGTATCTCTTGAGCCCTATTTGTGTCCTGTGGAGCAACTACTGGAGCCGGATTCAAAGGCTGATCAGCAGTTTCTGAGGCTTCAACTATATCGCTTTGAACAAAGTCGTCCATAGGAAGACTTTCTTTTGCAGCCTCAATAGGAAGTTCCTCTGTAGCATCAGACTCTTCGCTTGTCTCTGGACCATCAGCCAAAGCTAGCTCAGCCCTCTTACGGCGAGGCTGCTTTTCGCTCTTTGGAAGCTTGCCCTTGTTTTGAATGATAAGCTTTAATGTCTCGCCAAAACCATCAAAAACATCAGAGATTGCATTCATAATGAGAACAACAAAAATTACGCTGTCCTCATATGCGCCAACATGGCGAAGTATCATTGCAAGGATACCACCTGTAACACCATACAGGACCTTGCCAAGGTTGGTGTTTGGATTGGTTGCAGGGTCTGACATAAAGAATACTGCCGAGTAGAAAAGGAGTCCTGCGCCAAGTTCCATAAGTACTGAGTAAAGACGTCCTGTCAATACACGTGGGAAAAGGAAAGCAAGTATTGCGCATGTCAAAATAAAGCTAAATGTTGTAATAGCACCGCTCTGCTTCCTAATTACAAGATAGAAGAACGTGCCTATCATCAAGATGAGGCAAGATGCGCCCATAGGTCCAGGTATCCTACCAACAAATACATCAAGTACATTGAGTATGTTGGTGCCGATTGACCTTGATTGGGCAAGCATCTGTGCAAGGGAAGTACCCTCGACAAAACTTGTTCCATTTATTGATGCTGTAAGCTTGCCGATTGCAAGGCTTGGATATTTGAAAACAATAGCTGGATAGCTAAGAGTTACAAATCCAATGCCGACTGCTGCTGGCACAAACGGTGCTGTTGTGGTGTCACCAAATGGCAATTTGGCAACAGCAATTGCAAACGCTGCGCCTGCTGGTGCAAGCCAGAATGGTGCAGAGGACGGAAGTGCCAAGGCTACTGCAACACCGGTAAAGATAGCGGAGAGATCCGCAATCTTGGTTGGGTTTTGCTTCATAAATGCGATGTAGCCTATCGCCTCAGTCGCTACTGCTGCTATGATTGACAATACTATGCTCCAAAGCGCGCGTACACCATAAGTGTAAACTGCAACTACCGCTGCAGCCGCAAGCATGATTAGCATATCAATCATGTAAGAGCGGACTTTGTTCATACTGCTGCTTTCTCCTTAAGTTCTGTGATAATAGCCTTTGCATCCGGTGCTTTAAAAATTGCACTGCCTGAAACGAATACATTGGCTCCTGCCTTGGCAGCCGTTGCGATTGTATCGCTACTAATGCCACCATCTACTTCGATGTGCATATCGTGAAGACCACGCTTTTCGCATTCCTCACGAATAGCCTTTACCTTTGGCATCATATCTTCCATAAAGGACTGTCCGCCAAAGCCTGGCTCTACTGTCATAACGAGAACCATATCTAAAAGTTCAAGGTAAGGGAAGATTGCCTCTGCCGGTGTCTTTGGCTTGACACTGATGGAAGGCTTACAACCAAGCTCCCTAATCTTGTTGATTGTCTCAAGTGGATCGCTATCAGACTCAACATGGAAGGTGATGTAATCAGCACCAGCCTTTGCAAAGTCCTCAACATATTTGAGTGGGTCTGTAATCATGAGGTGTACGTCTGCTACACTATTCATATCTTTTTTAAGGCTTCCAAGCACTGGTGCACCTATTGTGATGTTTGGAACAAAGTGACCGTCCATTACATCGATGTGCATCCACTGCGCGCCGCCTTCTTCCATTCTCTTAACTTCCTCGCCCATTTTGGCAAAGTCGCATGAAAGAAGTGATGGAGATATAATAATCATAATAATTTACCCCTATAATATAAATAATCTAAAACAGTATAACACAGTGCGCGCGAAAAATAAACAATATCGGTAAAATTATTAAATATGGCATCAAAAAAGCCCCTCAATCGAGGGGCTTTAAACCTGATTTATTCAGCTGCTTTTTCAGCTTCTTCTACTGTTTCTTCTGCCGGCGGAGCATCTGGTTCCCTTGTTAGATGAATTACACCCTCCTTGTTAAGGGCAACCACACAGTAAAGAACAAGGATAAACGCGAACATACCAAGTACGCCAAAGAACTTGAGTCCTATGTACATTACTGAAAGTGTAAGGGCTGCTGGGAGTTCCATTGTATCTGAAATAAGCTTTGGCTCTATGATATGACGAACAACTGTAATTATAGCGTAGATAACAAAGAGTCCAATCAGCATCTTTGTATCGCCAGAAACAAGGCACAATGCCATCCACGGCCACATTACTGTGCCAATCCCCATTACAGGCAAGATATCAAGAACCGCCGTAATTAGTGCAATAATAACAAGATAATTGCCACTGAAAATGCCCATCGCTTTCAAAACTGTAAGCCCGATTGTGAGCTCAGCAAAAGTCAACGTGCATATCACAGCATAAGCTTTTGCGAGGCTGCCCACAGAGTGTTTCATAACACGTCTTGTGGCATCAAATTTGAGCGCATTTTCCTCACTCAAAAGCCTCTCGATAATATCAATGACATCATCATATTCAATGGTCATAAATACACATAAAATGATGCCGATGATAATTGCTACAAGTATTGAAGGTACGTGCTTTGCGGTCGCAATCACGCCAGATACACCAGTTGAAATTCCGCCTGCCAATTTATCTGTCAAAAATGAGAAATCAATAGATGACAAACTGATTGTATAGTCACCAGCCGCAGCATCATTTTCCATAGCAATTTTGAGGTTTGCAAGGACCTCGTCGACGCCATCAATTATGTTGTCATGAATAAATCCTGGAAGAGCATTTACAATGCTGTGTACCTGTCTTTCAATCCAATTATAGTCCGTGACATAAGTCTGAATAAATTTAACAAATCCTATTGCCTCATCGACAACTTTTTCGCCGATAATATATACGACAAAGCCTATAAGAGCGAGCATAACAAGCACAAGCACAACAGCAATTATAGCCTTTGGTATCTTGAGCTTTTTGTTCAAAAATTTCATTGGTCGCTGAAGGATCAGCGCAACAAGAAGTGCGATAAAAATAGGAAGAAGTGGATAGAACGCAAATTCAAGGAAAAGGACAAGCATGAGCACTAAAAGTACTATGTACGCAACATCCACTATAAACTTTCTTTTTTTGTCGGTCTGTGTCAAATTGAGCACCACCTTTTATGGAATATAGTTATTTTACAACACGCCGATTGAATAAACAACTAAAAAATGTATTATAAAACTTGTACATTTTAATAAAATTAACTATTTATACGCTCGCGTATATGTGTTATTATATGTACATTCATTTTTTAGAAAGGATGTGACCGCATGAACGTAGCAGTAATGGGATACGGAACAGTAGGTTCCGGCGTTGTTGAAATTATCAACAAGCGTGATTTAGGACTTGATGTTAAATACATCCTTGATTTACGCGATTTCCCAGGCGACGAAAATGCCTCAAAATTTACAAAGGACTTTAACGATATTTTAACTGATGACACCGTTAAAATCGTTATTGAAACCATGGGCGGTCAGACTCCTGCTTTTGATTTCGTTTCTAAGTGTCTTGCTGCTGGCAAGCACGTTGTAACATCAAACAAGGAGCTCGTGGCCGAAAAGGGACTCGAGCTTATAACCCTTGCAAAAGAAAACAATGTCAACTTTATGTTTGAAGCATCAGTTGGTGGCGGTATTCCAATTATCCGTCCGCTAACATTCTGCCTCAAAGCAAACAACATCAGATCAATCAACGGTATCTTAAACGGTACTACAAACTTCATCTTGACCAAGATGATTCGTGAAAATATGTCTTTTGCTGATGCACTCAAAATTGCTCAGGATAACGGCTATGCCGAAAAGGACCCAACAGCTGACGTTGAGGGACATGATGCTTGTCGCAAGATTTGCATCCTCTCTGCTCTCGCTTTTGGCAACCACGTTTATCCAAAGAACGTACACTGCGAAGGCATTACAAAAATAGCACTCGAGGATGTTGCTTACGCAGCAAGCATCGGTGCATCAATCAAGCTCATCGGCACAGCCGAGGACCGCGGAAACGGCAAGCTCTATATTGTTGTCAGCCCAGCCATTGTAATGGCTGAAAGCCAACTAAACTCCGTTTCCGATGTATTTAACGCTGTGCTCGTAAACGGCGACGCTACTGACGAAGTGCTCTTCTTCGGCAAGGGCGCCGGCAAACTTCCAACTGCATCAGCAGTTGTTGCCGATGCACTTGACTGTATGGAGCACGACAACAATCGTCGCCCAATATTCTGGGGTCCAGAAAAGCCAGATCTTATCATGGATTACCAAGAGATACCTAACAAATACTACATTCGCCTTAAAGGAGCCTTAAAGGATGATGTAAGCGCAGTATTCGCTGATGCAACATTCCTTGATGGCACAACAGGCGATATAGCATTTATTAGTAATGAAATTACAGAAAATGAAGCGCGCGCTAAAATAAGCACTATCAGCAACGCTGAGCTCTGCTCGCTTATTCGCGTTGCTAGATGCTAAGGAGGACCAAATGGCACTTATAGTTCAAAAATTTGGTGGCTCATCAGTTGCTAACGCCGAGTGCGTTAACCGTGTTGCTGGAATTGTTGCTGATACATATTCCGAAGGCAACGACGTAGTAGTTGTTGTTTCAGCTCAAGGTGACACAACAGATGACCTCATTGACAAAGCAAATGAAATTAATCCAAACCACTCAAGACGTGAGCACGACATGCTCGTATCCGCTGGTGAGCAAATCTCTATTGCCCTTCTTGCAATGGCACTCGAGAAAATTGGTCTCCCAGTTGTCTCTCTTCTCGGTTGGCAAGCTGGATTTAGCACAAATTCAAATCACACATCCGCTCGTATTAAAAAGATTGAAAAAGAGCGTTTGATGTCAGAACTTGACCAGCACAAAATCATCGTAGTTGCTGGTTTCCAAGGAATCAACAAATACGACGATATCACAACACTTGGACGCGGTGGTTCTGATACATCAGCAGTTGCACTTGCAGCAGCACTTCATGCTGACAAATGTCAGATATTTACTGATGTTACTGGTGTTTACACAGCTGATCCTCGCAAGGTACCAGGCGCTGTTAAGCTCGATGAAATCACATATGATGAAATGCTCGAGCTTGCAACTTGTGGCGCACAGGTACTCAACAACCGTTCAGTAGAAATGGCTAAAAAATATAACGTTAATCTCGAAGTATTGTCCAGCATCCAGCGTGAGCCTGGCACAATAGTTAAGGAGGCAATTAAATTGGAAAAAATGTTAATCCGCGGCGTTGCAAAAGACAACGATGTAGTTCGCGTTTCAGTACTTAGATTACCTGACCAACCAGGTATTGCTTTCAAGCTTTTCTCAAAGCTTGCTGCTAAAAATGTTAATGTTGATATAATCCTTCAGTCAGCTGGTCGTGACGGCACAAAGGATATCACTTTCACAGTTCCACTTTCAGCAGAAAATCAAGCTCGTGATGCTGCTCTTGAAGCATTCCCAGACCTCACAGAAAATGATTTCATCGTTGATGCTAACGTATCAAAGATTTCAATCGTTGGTGCAGGAATGGAAACTCACCCAGGCACAGCATCTCAGATGTTCGAGGCTCTTTATGACGCTGATATCAACATCCAGATGATCTCAACAAGCGAGATTAAAATCTCTGTCCTTGTTGACGAAAAGGACGCAGACAAGGCAGTTTCAGCTGTTCATGAGGCTTTCTTCCCAGAGGACTAATATAAAAATTAAAGCTCCCAGTTTTTGAAAACTGGGAGCTTATTTTTTACCTTTTTACATTGACTCTGGTGCGTCAATCTTCATCATTTTTAGTGTGTTCGCAATTACATTCTTTGCACAGAGGCAAAGGTGAATACGAGCCTGACGAAGGTCAGCGTCCTCAACATTTACGTGGCACGCATTATAGAACTTGTGGAAGAGTGTTGCAAGTTCCAAAAGATATCTTGTAATACGAGCTGGATCATAATTCTTTGCAGCAGCAATAATCTCGTCAGTGAGGGATGAGAGGTGGCGAATAAGTTCGCGCTCCTCTGGTGCGGTGAGCAAGCCAAGTTGACCACTTGTTACATCCTCTACTTTAACGCCTTCTGCCTCAAGTTTACGCAAGATGCTGCAAATTCTTGCGTGTGCATACTGGCAATAATAAACCGGATTTTGAGAATCCTGCTTTACAGCAAGGCCCAAATCAAAGTCCATAACTGAGCCGGCTTCACGTAAATTGAAAATGAAACGTACAGCGTCAATTGGGATTTCATCAAGCAAATCAGTAAGAGTAATTGCCTTACCTGTACGCTTTGACATCTTGATGGCAACACCGTTGTCCATCAAATTAACAAGCTGCATCAAAAGCACATCTAGTTTGTCTGCGCCAAGGCCCAAAGCCTCTAAAACGCCCTTCATACGAGCAACATGGCCATGGTGGTCAGCGCCCCATACATCGATGTTTTTGGTGAATCCACGTTCTACTTTATTCTTGTGATAAGCAATATCAGCAGCAAAATATGTAGGGTTGCCATTTGCACGGATAAGGACATCATCCTTTAAATCAAGCTTCTCGATATCCTTATCTGACTTGCCCTGTGCACGGAGCATATTGGTCTGCACTTCAATGTTCTTGTACCAGAGTGCGCCATCCTTTTCATATGTGTAACCACGGGCTGTAAGCTCATCAATTACGGCTTTGATTGCGCCACTCTCATGAAGTGTGCTCTCATGGAACCAAGTGTCATATTTAATTCTATACTTTTCCATTGTCGCCTTCATATTGGCAATGTTCTTTGGAAGAGCATATTCAACAAGGGCAGCTCTGCGAGTTGCCTCATCCATTTCAAGGTACTTGTCGCCATTTATCTCTGCAAATTCAGCAGCAAGAACCTTGATATCCTCACCGTGATAGCTGTCCTCTGGGAGTTCAATTGCATCCTCGCCCTTAAAGTGCTGTTGATAGCGAATATCAAGAGAAAGTGCAAATTTATCTATCTGGTTACCTGCATCGTTGATATAGAATTCACGCTCAACATAGTATCCAGCAGCATCAAGCACTGCTGCAAGGCAATCGCCGAGTGCACCGCCACGGGCATTGCCCATGTGCATAGGACCAGTTGGGTTAGCTGATACAAATTCAACAAGTACATGCTCGCCATTGCCAAAGTTTGAGCGACCATAGTCCTTACCACAAGCTTCTATATCAAGCAAAATGTCTGCATAATAGTTATCATTTAAGAAGAAATTCATAAAGCCAGGACCGGCTACTTCAACCTTAGAAAAATATGTGTTATCAAGATTTAAGTTGCCGATTATCTCCTCGGCAAGAGCGCGAGGAGCCATAGCAAATTGCTTTGCATTTACCATAGCGACATTTGCAGAAAAGTCACCGTTTGAGCGATCAGCAGGGACTTCTATCTTGAATTCTTTGAGTCCTGGCTTTGCAGCATTAATTGCTGCAACAAGCTGCTGCCTTGCCTCATTTACTACCTTTGACATGTCTCTTCTCCTCTTTTACCTAAATCTTTTACTATTACTTCAAGTTCGTTATCAGAAACCTCTCCTCCGCCTATATCAAGCGAATAGGCAAACTTGAGATTTCCTCCACGTTCACTCATTTTGGAGTCCACATCCTTTGCAAAAACACCCATTTGCAAACTACCATATGGTGTGTCATACGCACAATTATGGCGCTTGCCTCGCTCCAAAACGAGGTCCAAGCCATATCGGCCTCCACGCGACAAGCGCACGGAATCCGGTTCGATTACAAATATCTTTGTAGTCGTTCCAGCAAAATCACCATCGTGCTCCGTGTACCTTATTATATAGCCATTTTTTGCCAAATTAAGGTCGCCAAAAAGCTCGGTTGTTGATTCTGAAACTTCACCAGCTACCGTGTGTTTATCTTTTATTGTTATCTTGTACTGTTCTTCAAAATTATCAGTCAAGGTTACTATCCCCACTTTTCCTCTGCGAGTGTAATAAGTCTGTCGCAGAGCTCAGAATAAGAAATACCCGAGGCTTCAATCATCTTTGGATACATACTAATGCTTGTGAAGCCTGGAATTGTATTTATCTCGTTAAATAGCACTTTGCCATCAGCCTTTGTTACAAAGAAATCTACTCGTGAGAAACCACTGCAGCCGAGTGCCTTGTATGTCTTTTTGGCCTCACACGCAACCTTGTTGCGAAGTTCCTCTGATACAAGTGCTGGGATATTCAAAATGCTTGCAGCATTTGAATATTTGGCATCGTAATCGTAAAACTCATTAGCAGGAGTAATTTGTCCTACGATGCCAGTAATGACATCGTCATTACCCAGCACTGCGCACTCACACTCATAACCATCTATGAATTCTTCAAATAGTATACGTGTGTCGTGCAAAAGCGCCAAATCAAGAGCTGATTTAAGTTCATCAAAATTATGTGCCTTCGAAATACCAACAGATGAGCCCGCATTTGCTGGCTTAACAAAGATTGGGAAACCAAGTTTGTCGGCAATTTCCTCAAGTGTCTTATTACCAGTTTTATAATCATACTCAGTAATATATTCCCACTTTGCCTGTGCTATTCCATTTTGATCGGCAACTGTGTTTGTAAGGATTTTATCCATTGATATTGCACTTGAAGTCATATCGCATCCAACAAATGGAATTCCTGCAAGTTGGAACAAGCCCTGGATTGTTCCGTCCTCTCCATTTTTACCATGGAGAACTGGGAAAGCAACGTCTATGTAGACATTTTCATATCCGTCCTCATGAACAACTGTGATGCCATGTACTCTTTTGTCAGGAGACACAACAGCTGGAGTTAATTTTCCAGCATTAAGCCACTTGTCCTCTGGCAGTGCATCAACAGGGCCTTCATAGAGATACCACTTACCATCTTTGGTGATACCAATCATATAAATGTTGTATTTTTCAGGGTCTATATTTTTGATTACTGATGACGCTGATACTACAGATACATCATGTTCGCTTGAGCATCCACCAAAAAGTACCAATATGTTTTTCATAGTATCCCTCCGACACAATATGTTGCCATTAATAAAGTATATATTAACACAGTAACCATATTACTTCAATTAAAAAATAATAATGACAAATCGCTTTCTTTATGGTAGAATATTGCGTATTAATTTGTAAGTAAAGGCGGCATTAAAATGGTTGCAAACAAGGATGCTCTCCAAACTTTAATAAAGTCTATCGATGGCACAATGACTGCTGCGAAGTTCTCTTTAACCTCAAGCAAGACACCAGAGGAAATTGCAGACCCTATCACATATAGTGGCGAATATGGTGAGGTTGAGCTCAAGATAGAAGAAAACATTTTAAATATCAACTGCAAGGCTCTTGGTACTGATTGGAAAACAGTAACACAGACACTCTTTGACCCAAGCGAAGAGGAGTGGGATGACAAGGCAACAAAGTCAACTGCCAACGCAATTTGCGAAGCAGTTTCAACATACTATGGCACTGAATGTGTCCTTCCTGGCAAGGCAGCCAAGACAAACGCAAAAGATTCAAAAATTATCGCTGTAGACCCACAGGAAAACATTAAAAAAGCCAAGAAAAAAGAGGCTGTTGCCACATACGAGCCAGAGGCTCTTGCTCTTCGTATGGAAAACATCTTCCAGGACCTCAAAGGCGAGATGTTAAACAACCTTGAAAAGTATGAAACTTTCCTTCCTGAGGAGTTTTTCGAAAGCCTTGTAACACCTCGTATTATGGAGGCTATCAAGCTTAACGACAGACCAACTCTTAAGAAGGTTTTTAACGCTTTCAACACATTCTATGATGAGGGCGACAACAACATGCAAAGCCTTATCGTTGTGTCGATTCTTGGCATTAACCTTGCAAAGGATGACGAGCTCCTTGAGAAGTGCGAAACTTTCATGGATGACAACTTGAAAGCTGCTGTTGAACCAGTAGTAACTTACCTCAAAACAGGCAAGGGTTCTAAAAAACGTATCGGTTATTTCGAGAACCCATCAACAGCAAAAATTAAATCTAAGAAAAAATAAAAACAGTCCCGTGATTGCCCAAATCACGGGATTTTTTGCCCAAAAACCTGCAAACGTTTTTTGAAAGCATGTCCATTATTGTTCATTTAAATAAAATGTTTGTATTGTTAATAATAATATGATATACTCTTTTACGCGTAAAAGCATTATTTTCGAAAATAATACATTTGGAGGAATTGAAAATGGCTAAAAGCTATGTCATCCTTAAGGATGCTCCAGTAATGGACTACACTAAGGATTATGTTGCCCTTCCAGACAACTACGGTACTTACGAGTACTTCAACAGAGAAGATGTAAAAGCTATTCGCGATACAGTTTTTGCAGCTCTCAACGACCTTGACGAGCGTACAGGCATCGCTAAGGAAATGGCTGGTTACGAGAAAGTAATCATCAAGCCAAACCTTGTTAACGTATACCACAACTCTGGTTACTATGACAAAGACGGTGGTACAGACTTCCCAGAAACAACAGACCCACGTGTATTCGAGGCAGTTGTAAATTGGGTTAAGCAGTACAACCCTAACATCATTATCGCTGAGTCTTCAGGTAAGCCTTTCCCAGCTGCTGGTTCATTCAAGATCACTCACTATGACTGGATTGCTAAGCAGTATGGTGCAGAGCTCGTTCCACTTGAGCGTCGCCCAGTAGTTCGCTACATGCTTCCAAAGGCTGAGGTTATGAAGGAAATCCTTATCCCAGATACATTTGATGATATCGTAAATGGTAAGGCTTTCTATATCTCAGTACCAAAGATGAAGACAAACATCTACACAGGCGTTACACTTGGTTTCAAGAACGCTATGGGTACTATCCCTTACTTCCTTCGTGAGCGTAACCACACTCACGACATCAACAAGAAGCTTGCTGATATGCTTTACCTCTTCAAGCCAAACCTTACTGTTATTGACGGTATCATCGGCGGCGAAGGTAACACACCTGCTCCTGTTGATCCAGTTGACGTTCACATGATCGTTGCTTCTAACCAGTCTGTTGAGGCTGACAGAATTACAACTCATATGATGGGCTTCGATCCAGCAGAGAACAAGCTCATCCAAGAAGCTGACAAGCGTGGCTTCGGCGACAAAGACGTTGAAATCGTTGGTAACGTTCGCGTTACTCCATTCCGTCCAGCTTGCCCATCAGTTATGCGCGGCGAAATCGTTGACAACTTCCCAGGTCTTGTAGCAGTTGCTGGTCATACACTTCCAGGCGCTCCAAAGATCACTGATCCTAACAAGGTTACACCAGACGAAGCATTTGCTCTTGAGCAGGCTTGCGTAGGCGGATGCCTTTCATCAATCGGTATGGGATTTGCTGGTGCTCTCTATGGTCCAGCTAAACCTCACAATCCTGACCTCTTCATCGTTGAGGGTCCTGGTGTTGAAATTAATGGCACAAAGTACTGGTTCGACAAGAACGGTAAGCCATACACTAAGGATGACATCGTAAACGGTGGCAAGAAGATCATGGTTATGGGTCTTTGCTGCGGCGAAGATATGCTCGACATCGCTGATTACCCAATCAGAGGTTGCTGCAACCCAGCTGAGTGTCTTAACGCTACATGCAACGCTCTTGGCGTTGTTAACCCACAGCTTCGCCCATGGGGCAACACAGCTTTGATCCCAGTAGCAGTACCATGTCTTCTTGGTACAATGTTCTACAGAGGCAAGTGGCTCCTTCAGGGTAAGGCAGTTGACGTTCCAAAGCATCATGAGGACAAGATCTTTGAACTTCCTCCACTTTCAGCTGAGGATGCACAGAAGAACTATATCCCATGGCCAATTCCAAAGCTTCCTGTTAAGGACAGAATCTCTGGTATCGTTGATATGCTTGACTTCGCTGGCTCACTTACAGGTATGCCAGGTGCTATCAAGTACTACAAGAAATAATTTGGAATAAAGTTCTTGTCTAGGGACTTTATATACAGGCTACAGATGGACCCCTCACCGCAAGGTGAGGGGTCATCGGTTTTTATATACTATGTAATGTAATAGTTTTGTTATTGTTTTATCTCTAATTTTTGATACAATATATGAGTAATTCACCGAATTTAGGAGGAACTTATGATTTATCAAACAAGAGAGCAAAAGCATAATATGAAGCTTATGATGAAAAAGCAGCTTCGCATTCGTCTTAAAATTGCTATTGCTCTTACACTTATAATCATTTTCGTATTCAATGCAACTGCATGCTCTGGTATCAAGCAGTACTTATGGCCAGAACCAACTACTGCAGCACCAGCAGCGCCAACTTCCGATATTACAATTATCCCAGGTTGGTCAGTTACTCAAATCGCAGAGGAGCTCGAAAAACAAAATGTCTGCACCGCTGACAGCTTTTTAGAAGCGTGCAAAGTTGTTCCTCCTGGATATGAAACTCTCGCAGAGGGTCTTTCAAATTCAAAAGGATACGTTTTTGCAGCAGAGGGCCTAATCTTCCCTGAAACAATCAATATGTATCAAAACAAAGACGGAAATTATGCACTTGCAAAACTCTTAAGCTTTTCACAGAGCGAACTTATGAAAATCGAAAACGATGGTATGACAGCCTTTGCTCGTGCAGAGCAACTCAACATGAGCATGTACGAGGTTTTCACCCTTGCTTCAATCATTCAATATGAGGCAAATCTTGGCTCAAGTGACGAGGATTTTGAAACTATGAGAATGGTTTCATCTGTATTTAACAATCGTCTTGCAAATTCTGCAAGTTTCCCTTATATCGGCAGTGATGCAACTCGCAAATACATCGAAGTAAAACTCAAGGATTACCTCACATCAATCGGTGCAACAGAGGGCTCTGCGCAGTATAAAAAGTACTTCGAAGGTTACTGCACCAACGACCAATATGACCTCAAAACAAAAGGTCTCCCTGTTGGCCCAGTTGGATGCCCATCAGTTTCTGCTATCAAAGCTGCCCTGTGGCCAGAGACAAGTGGTTATTACTACTTCTTTACTGACATCGACAACAACTTCCACTTCTATACCAATCTCAACGATTTCCAAACAGAGTGGAACACAAAATATAAACACTAATTGGTGATTTAATGCTTAAATTTATTTCGTGGAACGTCAATGGAATTCGTGCATGTGTAGGCAAGGATTTCCTTGCCTCATTCAATGCACTTGATGCCGACATATTCTGCCTCCAGGAGACAAAGCTCCAGGAGGGCCAAATCGCGCTCGACCTTCCAGGCTATTATCAGTACTGGAACTATGCCGAGAAAAAAGGATATTCCGGCACCGCCATTTTTACAAAGGCGGAACCACTATCCGTTACATACGGCATAGGCTCCCCTGAGCACGACTGCGAAGGTCGCGCAATAACACTTGAATTCGATGGCTTTTTCTTCATAACGTTCTATGTTCCAAACGCTCAAGATGAGCTCAAACGTCTTGACTTCCGTATGGATTGGGAAGACAAGGTTCGTGACTACATCAAAAAACTAAATGAGAAAAAACCAGTTATCCTCTGTGGAGATTTAAATGTTGCTCATGAGGAAATCGATCTTAAAAATCCAAAACCAAACATTGGCAAACCTGGATTTTCAAATGAAGAGAGAGAAAAGTTTTCAAAACTCCTGGATGCTGGATTTACAGATTCATTTAGATATCTCTATCCAGACAAGGTAGAATATTCATGGTGGTCATATCGCCACAATGCTAGAGCAAACAATGCTGGGTGGCGCATAGATTACTTCGTTGTATCGAATGATGCGCGAGATAATATCAAGGATGCCAAGATTCACACGGACATTTTTGGCAGTGACCACTGCCCAATCGAACTTGATATTGATATATAAAAACAGGACCTCTTTGTGGATTTTCCCATAAAAAGGTCTGTTTTTTTGTTTACTTTTTAGCCAATTTGATTGTTATAGGTTACATTAATATGTTATAATATTAAAGAATATACAGCAAATTCGGAGGTAATTATGGAACGCATTAAAAATCTTGCTGTTTCGCTCTTTGGAGATCAACTTCAACTTCGTGAGCGATTTTTCAACTTCGCAGCGCTTGGTGGTGCACTCGCAACTTGTCTTGCTACACTCGCATCCGGAATATCAATTGCTCGTGTCGCAAAGGATACTGGCGTAGGATTCTGGCAAATCGGCCTTCCTGGAATGACAATCTGTTTTACGGCAATATTGTTCTTCCTTTTAACATTTGCCATTTTCCACATCACAAAGAATCTTAAGTTCGCAATCATGCTTTGCCTTATCGGTCTCAACTTCGTCCTCTTCCCAGGACTCTTCTTGACCGTTGGTGGCATTGGCAGTGGTATGCCGATATACTTTGTCATGGGACTAGTCTTCACGGTGCTGATGCTAGACTTCAAACCAATGATAATTATGTTCATAGTGGAATCAATCTGGTATGCACTTGTATTTTTCTTCTCAGCAAAATATGCTGACTCTCTCACTGATACGTTCTTTATCATGCCAGAGTGGGCAATGTACCTTGATCAAGCAATGGACTTCTTTACAGTTGGTATTTCAACATCAGTCCTTGTTAAAGTGCTTGCTCTTTGTTTCGAATTCCAGCAAAAGCGTACTAACGAGCTTTTAAAACAACTTGAGGAACTCTCAGTTAAGGACCCTCTTTCGGGCGCATACAACCGCAGATTCCTCCTTCGTTACATCGAATCTGGAATTGAAAAGCACAAGGAAACTCGTGCTCCTCTTTCAATTATCATGTTTGATATTGATAAATTTAAACGCGTAAACGATGACTTTGGTCACCTCGTAGGAGATGAAGTCATCAAAGGATTCTCAGGCGTGCTACTTCAGAGTTGTCGTAACTATGACGTAGTAGCACGTTATGGCGGCGAAGAGTTTATTCTCGTAATGCCTGGCGCATCTGAGGAAACCGCATATGCCCGCGCTGAGCAAATCAGATCAAAGGTAGAAGCATCCAGCTTCTCAGATGCAATTGACAGACCTGTAACTGTCAGTGGTGGTGTTGCAAGTTATGTAACCACTTACAAGACAGTTGAGGAATTCATTGCAGCAGCCGACGAACACCTCTATACCGCTAAAGAAACTGGTAGAAATAAAATTATTTGGAAAGGTTCTTCCGAATAAAGAAGGCGACAAAATATGAAAGAACGAATTAAAAGATTTAGGGAAAATGCCTTTGGCGACAACGTGCCAATCAAGCGCAAATTCTTTAACATCGTATGTATAGGCGCTCCTTTCTTTTCTTTCCTCGCAACAATAGCAAACCTTATAAGTGGTGTAACAACAGGTAACAACTCCCATATGGGATTTTGGATTTGCCTTGTTTGTACAGTTACTTGCCTATCAATTTATCCACTGTCCAAATTCATTAAAAACATCGACATTATCATAGGCCTGATTGCATTTGGCATGAACTTTATTATCATGCCACTGCTCTATACCACTCTCGGCGGTATCCAGAGTAGCATGGCGCTCTATTTCACAGTGGCAATTGTTTTCTCTGTGCTCATGCTCAATGATGCAATACGGGGTTCACTCCTTGTTTTCTGTGCATTTGTATGGTATGGCCTCATAATAATGGCCGACTACAAAAATTGGTTTGGATACCACGACCTCATCACAAGGCTTGTTGTTTATAACGGAAATGAATACTTAGATACATTCCTCGACCTCATTGTCTGCGCCCTTTGTATCGCAATCCTTGTAAAAGTGCTTGCACGCAACTTTGAGGCTCAGCAAATCCGCTCGGACAAACTCCTCGCTCAGATGGAGGAACTCTCAGTTAAGGATCCTCTTACAGGTGCTTACAACAGGCGTTTCCTCATCCGCTATCTTGAAAGCAGTATTGCATCTTGCCGTTCGGATGGACGTGATCTAGCAATCGTAATGTTCGATATCGACAAGTTTAAGCGCATCAACGATGACTATGGTCATCTTGTTGGAGACGAAGTAATCAAGGCAGTTGCTGACATCCTCAAAAAGAGTTGTCGTGACTATGACATCGTATCTCGATATGGTGGCGAGGAATTCATCCTCGTACTCCCAGGAGCAACAGAAGAAACAGCAATTGTTCGTGCTAATCAGATTCGTGAAAAGTTTAGCGCTATGAAGGTTTCACCAGAAATTGACCGCCCTGTTACAATAAGTGGTGGTGTGGCAGAACTTACCGTTTCCATGAAAGCCACAGAGGACTTCATCAAAGCAGCGGATGACAACCTCTATGTTGCGAAAGAAACTGGCCGTAACAAGATAGTAGGTACAACCTACAACAAGGGCCTAGAAGAAGTTAAAGCATAAAATCTAAACATAAAATTAAGGTGTCGCACATCACGTGCGACACCTTGTTTTTATTCTTCACTAATTATATCCGCTGGTACTTCAATCTCAACTACCTGTCCAAGATTTAGCATTTCTGAAAGCGAAGGGGCTGGTTCCTCTGCTAAAGTTTCAACTTCCTCTGAAGGCTCTTCCGTCGAGACTTGAGTCACATCGCCCTCCTCATCACTTTTCAAAGGTTGGTCAGCATCGTCCGATGCTTCCGATATATTGCTTTGAGAAAAATCGTCCACAGGAAGATTTTTCTCAGCAACTTCCTCTTTAAGGCCTCTGTTGGACTCCTCGTCCTCAGCTATATTTGTGGTGAGAGTCTCATCATTCTCTGTAGGAATCTCGCTCTTGAATGTCTTCTTGAACCTCTCGAAACGACGCTTCTCACGGCGAGTCTTGTTAATCTTTCTTGGAATAAGAATTGCCAATGCTGCAATTACAATCAGTGCGCCAACAACAATAAGGATTACCACCCATGTTGGAAGTGGTGCTTTGTCATTGCCGTCTGATAGTTCCAAATCATCCAATGCTTCTTGAATATGATAGCGTGCCGTATCCAGATCATTAAGGGACTTGCAACCCTCAGATGATACCGCCATGGCTTCTTCTAATGCATCATTAAGCGCTATAATAGATACTTTAGTATAAATAGACGAATCCACATTCTGAGCTGTTGCAATAAGCGTTGTAAGCTCACTACGATATGTCTCGATCTGTCTTAAATATTGTGCAAGCTCTCTTGGATAATCAGTTTCAATCATGCTGTATCCAAGGTCGATAAGTTCCTCCCAAGATGCTTGTCTATCCTCTCTGTCACCACAGAGGTTGCTCTTGGTTGTACTAATCATCGCACGGCCCTTGCCGTCAAACTTATCAAGCGGGGTGCTATTAAAGATGCTAGCCATACCCTTCTCTGCTTTGAGTTCGACTATGAACGCACCAGCATCAAGTGCCTTGCCAATATATTCCTTGGCGTTGCCCTTGTCGTTATCAACGTCATACACTGCTGCTACACGGCAGCCAGATGTACCAACCTTGGTAACAAACTTTGCAATCTTGTCTGTGTCCTTGGCGCCCCTAATAATCACTGTATCGCAGGCCTCAAGTTCCTTTGCAATTTCATTGATTTGCTCGGCGTATTTCCATCCGCCGTTTACAACTATCAATATCTTGCCCTTTGCGGCCTTGATAACGTCAGCGAGCGACGCGACGCCATACGTTGTGGCAACACCTTCTGCACCGCCATTGTCAGCCTTGAGGCAATAATTCTTTTGAATGTCCTCAAGGGTGCAATCGGTGACCTTGCCAGCAACGGCCGTCTTGCCGTCCTCCCTGCTGACGCAGTACTTTGAAAGGTCTGTGCCAGACAATAGCACAAGCTGTTTATCCTTGGTCTCCTGCACACTAACAGTGACTGCGTCGACACCAAGTTCAATACAATTATTAATACCCTCAATAGAGTTTGCTGGGTAAAGGCGCTTGTTACCATACTTTGCAACACTGAGCACCCTACCATTTGGATTTACGAAACTTGTAGTAATTTCAGCAGGCTGAGCCTCATCTTCACCTTCTGCGAAAGCTACAAGAGTAGTGCTCATAATACCAAATATAAATACAAGGCTTAGCACCAAACAAAGCATTTTACTTAAAGTTTTCATAAATGCCTCCTTTTTCAACTCCAATATGATACCACAGAAACCTTAAATTAGGAATAAAACTTTATTAATATAATGTATATTATATACTATTTAATTAATACTTCTAAAAAGACCAATGGCCCACACCAAACGGTGTGGGCCGTATATATTCGATAATCTGCTCAAAGATTAGTCTATAAGTCTAAGGCTAATTGCCACCACCAAACAACAACTGAGTGATCGCTCCCATAGGATCAGATAAAAGACCTGCTAATCCATTAAGACCTTCTACCATCTTTGTAAGAGCCTCGCCTGTATTAGAAATAAGAGCACCTGCAGCCGAAGGATCAAATGCACCAGTCATAGACTCAATAGCCTCTGTACCTGTGGTGAGTATGTCAGGGATAGCGTTAAGGAAATCAGATGTAGCTGAAACCATTGCTGGACCGTTAGCTGCGTTGATACCAGCTGTGATGTCACCAATCATAGTACCCATAGCGCTCATCATTGGTGTAAGGCTATTTGAGAGGTCACCAAGCTGTGTACCCATGTTGCCCATTACAGTGAGAAGACCCTGTGTGAATGCTGAGATATTAGCAGCAGCATCAGGACCAAGGAGATCAGTAAGAAGCTTATCAAGGTCAAGACCATTAGCTGCGAAGTCTCTAATCATACCGCTGATAGCAGCCATAACTGGCTTGAGGTCAGCCATAAGGCCATCCATTACAGTCATAAGTCCGCCGAGCATCTTAGAAAGCATTCCCATAAGACCAGCAAGGTCGATTGAGTTGATGCCTTCAAGCATAATGATAACCTGCTCAAGGAGTCTTGTGAGCTGTTCAACCATTACAGGAACATAAGACAATGTCTCAACAAGGCCGTCCCAAATAACGCCGAAGTCGCCCATCATTCCCTTGAGGAATGGCATTACTGTGTCAAGTACTGGATCAGCATATCTCCAAAGTACAAAGAGGAGTGCTCCGCTGATAACCATCATCATCATTGCAACAAACAAGCAGATGATAGCAATAATAAGTCTGATGTTTGAGCGTGATCTTAATTTTTCTTGGTAGTCCAAGGATTTAGTGAGTCGCTGAGCCTCGAGTGTGTTAGAAACACGCATTAAAGCTTCACCGATCATCTGTTCCTCAGATGAAATGGTTCTTCTTCTTTCGTCCATTTCAAAACCCTCACTTTCTAAAAAGTCATTTTCCGAGCAGAATTTTATCTACTATCACAAGAATTATATATTATTATAAAAAGAATTGCAACCTCAAAATCCAAAAATTTCAAAAAATTATCCAAATTTTGTGTCATGTTTTTGGACAAACCACTAAATATGGTTATACGCGTACTAATTTAAGGATTTTGCACAAAAGTGCATAATCTTTTGCGCGCTATATTGTAAAATATAGATAGAAAAATCATCGAAACTACTTGAATGAAGCCACAATTTTTGGTAAAATTTATCTTGTATGATTATGTTTATTATTTTTTAAGAGGCAATTTTTATGCAAAAAGAAAGACCAAATTTAGAATACCCTGTATATCTTTTCCATCAGGGCAACAACGCGAAGTCGTACGAGCTTTTGGGCTCCCATCGCGTGGATGACGACACAGTCGTCTTCCGCACATGGGCGCCTCACGCGAGTGCTGTCAGCGTTGTTGGCGAGTTCAACGGATGGGACGAACGTCAAAATCCGATGTACAAAATAAGCGACAGCTTGTGGGAAGTAGAAATCACAGGCCAAATTGAGGAGTTTTCACTGTATAAATATGCAGTGAAATCGCAAAATGGCCGAATGATTTTAAAGAGCGATCCATATGGATATCATATGGAGACGCGCCCAGGAACCGCCACCAAATTTTACGATATTGACGGGTATGACTGGCACGATTCAGCATGGCTGAAAAAACGTGCCAACTCACGTATCTACGACCTTCCAGTCAATATCTATGAGGTGCATGCCGGCTCCTGGCGCCGCTTTGATGACGGCAACACTTTCTCATATCGCAAGCTCGCTGATGAGCTCGTTCCATATGTTAAGGATATGGGTTATACCCACATCGAATTTATGCCTCTTTCAGAATACCCATTCGACGGTTCTTGGGGTTACCAAGTTTGCGGTTACTATGCAGCAACTTCACGCTATGGCACACCGGACGACCTTATGTACTTAATTGATACGTGTCACAAAAATGATATCGGTGTCATATTAGACTGGGTTCCTGCGCATTTCCCAAAGGACGAGTGTGGACTTTACGAATTTGATGGTGAGCCTTGCTATGAATATGCAGACCCAAGAAAGGGCGAGCACAAATCATGGGGCACTAAAGTGTTTGACTTTGGCAGAAACGAGGTACAGAGTTTCCTTGTTTCGAATGCAATGTTCTGGCTCGACAAATATCACATTGATGGCATCCGCGTTGATGCGGTAGCATCAATGCTCTATCTAAATTACGACCGTGACGACGGCGAGTGGATGCCAAACATCAACGGTGGTGTCGAAAACCTAGAGGCCGTTGCTTTCCTCAAAAAGCTCAACGAAAACATCTTCCGAGAGCACGGAGATGTAATGGTGATAGCCGAGGAGAGCACCGCTTGGCCGAATGTAACCAAGCCAACAGACGTTGATGACAAGGCTCTCGGATTTAATTTCAAATGGAATATGGGTTGGATGAACGACGTAATTAGGTACTTTAACCTTGATGGTCTTTCAAGGAAGTACAACCACGACTGTCTCACCTTCTCATTCTTCTACGCCTTCTCCGAAAACTTCATCCTTCCAATCTCACACGATGAAGTTGTCCACGGCAAAGGCTCACTGATTAACAAGCATCCAGGAAATCCAGACAATCCAGCTGAGTACCAGGAAAAATTTGCCGGCCTCCGCGCAATGCTTGCATATATGTATGCTCATCCAGGTAAAAAACTTCTCTTTATGGGTTCTGAATTCGGACAATTCAAAGAGTGGGATTACGGTGATGAACTTGACTGGGGTCTTCTTGAGTATGACATGCACAAGAAAACTCAGGAATACACCAAGGCACTCAACAAGTTTTATCGTGACCACTCCGAACTTTGGGAGATAGATTACAGTTGGGAAGGATTTGAATGGATTATTCCTGATGACAACTGCAACTCAGTTCTCGCTTTCAAGCGAATCAATGACAAAGGTGAAGCTATTTACGCAATTCTAAACTTCACCAAGGTCAATCGTGAGGGCTACCTCTGTGGCGCAGATGCTGGCACATACGAAGTAATATTCAGCACTGATGAGCCACGCTTTGGTGGCACAGGATTCAGCACAAGCGGAAAAGTTAAAACTGTCAACACCGCTATGCACAAAAAAGAAAACAGTCTCAAGGTAAACCTTGCCGGCAACTCGGCAATCTTCCTTAAGAAGATAAAATAAAAAGGAGAATAACTATGGCAAGAAAAAATGAATGCATTGCAATGCTACTTGCAGGCGGTCAAGGAAGCCGACTTGGCATCCTTACAAAGAAAATCGCCAAACCTGCAGTGCCTTTTGGCGGAAAGTATAGGATAATCGACTTTCCTCTTTCAAACTGCGTTAATTCCGGCATTCACACAGTCGGTGTTTTGACACAGTATCAGCCACTTGAACTCAATGACTATATAGGCAATGGTGAGCCATGGGATCTTGACCGCACAGACGGTGGCGTTCACATCCTTTCTCCTTATCAGCAAATAGAGGGCACTGAATGGTACAAGGGCACAGCAAATGCTATATACCAAAATATTAATTTTATAGATAAGTACGACCCAGAATACGTAGCAATTCTCTCTGGTGACCACATCTACAAGATGGACTACGGCGAGATGCTTGCCTTCCACAAAGAAAAGGAAGCAGCATGCACAATTGCTATGCTTGAGGTTGATTGGGAAGAAGCATCTCGCTTTGGACTTATGATTGTAAACGACGACGGCACAATTGCTGAGTTCGAAGAAAAACCAGCAAACCCACGTAGCAACAAGGCTTCTATGGGCGTTTACATCTTTACGTGGAAGAAACTTCGTCAGTACCTCATCGACGATGAAGCAAAAGAAGGCTCATCAAACGACTTTGGTAAAGACGTTATTCCAGCAATGCACAACGCTGGCGAAAAGATGGTAGCTTACCCATTCAAGGGATATTGGCGTGATGTTGGAACAATTGACAGCCTTTGGACTGCCAATATGGACCTCCTATCTCCAGAAGCAGAAATCAACCTTGACGATCCAACATGGAAAATATATGCAAGAAGTCCAAGTGCTCCTCCACAGTACATCTCCTCCCGCGCAAGAGTTCGCAACTCAATGATCGCTGAGGGTTGTAATATCGAAGGCGATGTTGACTTCTCTGTACTATTTGCAAACGTAACAGTTGAGGAAGGCGCTGTTGTTCGCGACTCAATTGTTATGCCTGGCTCCGTGATCAAAAAAGGAGCTGTCGTTCAGTACGCAATCGTTGCTGAAAATGCAGTAATCGGCGAAAATGCACAAGTTGGTGCTCGCGAGCAAGATTGCGACAAGGGCGAATGGGGAATCACAGTAATTGGTGAAAACGTGACTATCAGTGGCAAAGAAAAGATTCCTGCAAAATCAATGATAAGCGAAAAGGAGGAAGCGTAAGATGAGAGCAAATAACGTACTCGGTATCATCCATGCTCAGAGCTACGGCCCTAATGCAAACGGTGAACTTACATCTATTCGTACATCCGCTTCCGTTCCTTTCGGTGGAAGATACAGGATGATTGACTTTCCACTATCAGACATGGTCAATGCTGGTATGACTCAAGTTGGTATCATCACAGAAACCAACTTCCAGTCCCTTGTTGACCATGTAGGTTCAGGAAGGCCATGGGATCTTGCACGTAAGCGTGAAGGTATGTTTATCCTTCCTCCTTACAACACAAGTAGTGCTATGATTGGCCACGAAACACGCCTTTCTTCACTCTACAGTATCTCAGACTTTTTGAATAAATCACGTCAGGAATATGTACTTATGACTGACACAAACACTCTTTACAACATCAACTATCGTGACCTTTTCAAATTCCACGATGAAAAAGGCGCTGATATTACTATTGTATATAAGCACGGAAAGGCTCCTGCTCTTTCAGACCTTATGATGTTCGCAATCGGCGACGACAAGCGTATCAACGAGATTTCTATTTCAAACGGCGGGGATGCCGGTGTTGAAACAAACTATTCTTTCAACATCATTTTGATGAGAAAATCTTTGCTCGAGTACCTTGTTCGCAATGCGATTGCCCACAACTACACATCATTTGAGCGTGACGTTATCCAAGCGAACCTCTCAAACCTCAAGGTTTACGGTTACCCTATCACTGGATACTCTGCAATGATTGACTCGCTCAAGACCTATTACAAGGCAAGCCTGGATCTCTTACATCCAGAGAACCGCAAGGCTCTCTTTGATCCAAGCAAGCCAATAGATACCAAGATTTGCGACAACGTTCCTGCAACATATGGACTCGATGCAAAAGTATCAAACTCTCTCATCGCCGATGGTTGCGTAATTGAAGGTACAGTTGAAAACAGTATCCTCTTCCGCGATGTTAAAGTTGAGCGTGGCGCTGTAATTAAGAACTCTATCATTATGCAGGGTTCAGTTGTTAGCACCAATTCCACACTCAACGCTGTAATCACAGATAAAAATGCTGTAATTACTCCTAACAAGAATTTATCAGGCGATGAATCGTATCCTATCTATATCAGCAAAGGAACAACGGTTTAACAATTTCGGGGGCGCAGTATGAAAATTTTATTTGCTTCTAGTGAAGCTACTCCTTTTGCTCAAAGTGGTGGACTGGGCGAAGTTGCCGGTGCACTGCCAAAGGCACTTGTCGAAAAGGGTGAAGACGTTCGTGTCGTACTTCCTCTTTATGAATGCATCAATGAGGAACAGCGAAAGGATATGAAATTCCTATTCCATTTTGACGTGCCTGTTGCTTGGCGCTCACAATACTGTGGCGTCTTTGAAGCAAAGGCAAATGGTGTAACTTACTATCTTATTGATAATGAATACTATTTCAAACGTTCTGGCCTTTATGGCTACTACGACGATGCCGAGAGGTTCACATTCTTCTCTCGTGCTATCCTCGAACTCATTGCATGGCTTGATGGCTTCAAGCCAGATGTAATTCATTGCAACGACTGGCAGACAGCCCTTGTCCCTATCTATTACAACTGTTTCTATGCAAACAGAGAGGGATATGAAAACATCAGAACGGTTTATACAATTCACAATATCCAGTACCAAGGTGTATATGGTTATGAACTCCTCAATGAGGTTATTGGCATTTCTCCACCGGACTATTCACTCATTGATTTCGATGGTTGTGTCAACTTCTCAAAGAGCGCAATTGAATGCTGTAACAAGGTTACAACCGTTTCTCCATCCTATGCAAACGAGATCCTTGACCCTTGGTTCAGCCATGGTCTTGATACAATCCTTTGGAAGAGTTTTTGGAAGCTCACCGGTATCCTCAACGGTATCGATGTAGACAGTTATAATCCAAAGACAGATAAAGCTATCGCTTATCATTACTCTGCTTCTTCCAAGACTAACAAGGCAAAATGCAAAGAGGCACTTGAAGACAGATTTGGTTTTGAACACAAGCCAGACGTTCCAATTATCGCTCTTATCTCCCGCCTTGTTTCTCACAAGGGACTTGACCTTATCATCAATATGATAGATGAACTCCTTGATACAACCGAGGTTCGCTTCATTGTTCTTGGAACTGGTGACACAGAGTATGAGGACTTCTTTAGAGGCCTTGCAACTCGTCACCCTGACAAGTTCCGCCTTGAACTCAAATTTGATTCTGCTCTTTCACGTCAGATTTATGCTGGCGCTGATATGTTCCTTATGCCATCAAAGAGTGAGCCTTGTGGTCTCTCACAGATGATTGCTCTTCGATATGGCACAATCCCAATCGTTCGCGAGACCGGTGGCCTTCGCGACTCAATCTCCGACTGTGGAGATGGAAAAGGAAACGGATTTACATTCAAGACATATAATGCACAGGATATGCACTGGGCAATTAACCGTGCAATAGACCTCTACTACAACGATAAGAAAAAGTGGAGCGCACTTGTAACACGTGCCTTAAAGTGCGACAACAGTTGGGCAAAATCAGCAGACCTCTACATCAACATGTATAAGGAAGCATGCTCATAAAAAGATTAACGGGTAGCGAAACAATCGCTACCCGTTTTATTTGACCTCTTATAATAGGCTTGCTATACTTAAATTCAAATAATCGTTTGTCCACGAAGACACCGTATCAACACATTGCGGTTTCTTTTCTTTAGTGGTCTTTTTTTGGCCCCATTTTAGGCTTCTAGTTGTTGTACCTAGGCTGTTTGCAAGATATGATGCAACATCTGGATTTAACAGATTGTCCTCGAGCCAAGTGTGTGGAACAAGGCCTTTTTTGATGCTAGCATAGAGGACAAGATATGTTGAAATCGCATACACTTCTGTTAAATATTCAAATATCTCCTCATCCTTTTGAGCCTTGGTGCCAAGGGAAATAGCTGCACGTACAATCGTATCAGTTGACATATTTGCATCCTCTGCTATATCTATGATTCGTGTATCTCTATCAAGATTTACAGTACTTTTAGAATTTCCTAGCAAGAAATCGCAACTTACGTTATAATAGTTTGCAGCACGTACTACAAAGTTCAAACCGCACTCACGGACACCATTTTCATAATGAGATAAAAGTGCCTGTGAAATGCCAAGATCTTTGGCAGCCTGCTTTTGACTAATCTTTTTATCTTTGCGAAGTTCCATGAGCCTTGTTGCAAAGATATATGAATTATCTTTTTGAAGTTTATCTGGCATTTTGCCACCCCATTTATACTAATTGTAATTTATTTCCGCAATTTGGAGTTTTATTATACTAAAAATTATACTCGGAGGCAACTATGAAAACCTACAAAATACATTTGATTAGACACGGTTTGACTCAAGAAAATTTTGAGGGAACCTACATCGGCCAAACCGATGTGCCACTCTGCAAAGAGGGCGTTGATCAATTAAAAGAAATGAAAGAATGCATGACATATCCTGATGTCGGTGCTGTTTTTTCAAGCCCACTAAAGCGTTGCCTTGAAAGTTGTGAAATATTATATCCAGGCCAAAACCCAATTATTATTAACGAGCTTCGTGAATACGACTTTGGTGATTGGGAAGGAAAGACAGCCGACGATTTAAAGGACAACGAGCTGTTTACGGCTTGGCTGTCTGGCGGACCGGAAGAGGCGCCACCATTTGGTGAGTCAAATGCCGATTTTGGAAAGCGCGTGGCAACAGCTTTCCAAAAAATCGTAGAAGGCCTCTTTAAAACAGGCGTCACTGAGGCTGCCATTGTAACGCACGGAGGCGTTATTATGAGCATCATGAGTATGTTTGCCCTTCCAGAGGCCTCAATGGCAGAGTGGCTCACGCCAAATGGTTGTGGCTATACAGTCCGCGTCACGCCAAGCCTTTGGAGCAAAATCCTCAAGATGGAAGCCATAGAGGAAATTCCTTACTATGAGCTTTCAGAAGAGGAAGAAGCAGAATTTTTGAATGACCACCCAGAAATGGATGCGTTTGGAAACCAAATGGGTGGATTCGGATTTATAGATATTTAATTGGACGGTGAACAGCTTGGCTATTAAAGCTGCAATATTTGATATGGATGGAACTCTTCTTGATTCCATGTACCTGTGGATTGATATCGGTCCACGCTTTTTAGAATCAAGAGGGATTGAATATACAGAGGAAATACGTAAGGATACCAAACTTATGCTTTTGCCCGAAATGGGTGAGTATTTTAACAAACGTGGTTTCGTCAATATGAGTGTCTATGATTTCATAGACGAAGCCAACGCAATGGTAGAAAGCGGTTACTACAATGAAGTACCTGTAAAACCAGGCGTTGTGGACTTTCTTGAAACACTCAAGCAAAACGACGTTCGTATGGTCATTGCTACCGCAACAGACCGTCACCTAGTGGAGGCGGCACTCACAAGAGTTGGTATCATCGATTATTTTGAAAAGATTTTCACTTGCACAGAAGTAGGATTCGACAAAAAAGTTCCAAATATTTTTGACGAAGCCCTCTCTTACCTTGGCACAAACAAAAATGAGACCTACGTCTTTGAAGACACATTGACACCAATCACAACCGTGTCAACCGCTGGCTACCCGCTCGTTGCCGTACAGGACAAGTGGTCAACCAAGCACAAGGACCTCATTACTTCTCTTGCAAAAATGTATGTTGAGGATTTATCAACAATAGATATATCTAAGCTATAATCAAAGCGGTGAATTTATGAAAAGTAAACTTGGCAAAACAACAAAAATCGTATCCATTGTACTTGCTGTAATCTTTGCAGCTTTTATCCTTGTCTCCTCTATCCTTCAGTGGAACCAAAAGTTTTATGTAAGGACATATCGAGAGGCCGTTTATGCTACAAGCTACTCTAGCGCTATGTACAAGTCAAAGCACTACAAAAAGTTTGTAGAAAAGCACCCAGAAGAAGGGGTATTTGCATATGGAAAAGACTAATTTATCAGTTGGGTGCGCTTTAATTGTAATACTTGCACCGCTGGCGGAAATAATTCTAAATCTCACCGACACACAATCATACATAAGCTATAGGGTATGGATAATGTTTTTATTCATCCCTGCTGCCCTTGGACTGCTTGTAGCAATAAAAGATTTTTCTTTTAAGAAAATATACAAGCCTCCTTTCATTATGCTCATAGTATTTGGCATATGGAGCATCTTTTGCGCAGCTATATCTGACACGCCATTCATGTGCTTCTTTGGATTTGTTCCAATGTCAGACTGTGTTTCAGTCTACCTTGCTTATTTTGCTATGATTCTCATCGGCATAATGATAGCAGAGGATAAAGAATCAGTAGTATTAATGGGAAAGATTTATGTCATCCTCGCAAGTATCTTTGCCGCCTTCTCATTAATGGACAATGGCATTACATACCAACTCTTTGCAAATGAAGCTACTAATTGCTTCCACTATCAAGGCCCGTTTTATAACACCAACCACTGCGGATATTACTTAACAATAGCAATCATCCTCTGTGGTTATATGATAGAGTACCTAGAAAGCAAAAGAGAAAAAATCGTATATTCCGTTTGCTTTATACTCCTCACTAATATGTTGATTTTAAACAACACTATGGGATCATATCTCGCTGTATTACTTACATTATTCTTTGCTGTTATTTGGTCCTTTATCAACAGAGAAAACAAATTAAAGCCTGCTCTAATTTTCATCGCGTTCATTGCTCTTTCAGCAATCAGCCTTTTGTATACGAGCAATGTAATAGACAACTTTACATCAATGTTCTCTGATGTTGGCACTGTTATTGATAGCAACGCTGATATAGAAGAAGTTGCATCTGTTGGCTCAGCGCGCGGCGGCCTTTGGAAACTTGCGCTAAAAGCTATTAAAATCTCACCTATCGTTGGATTTGGTCCACAGGGCATCGGATTTAGCGCGCACAATATGTACCTTCAAATTGGCATGTACACTGGTATCCCTGGTCTTGCAATGTATCTTGCTTTCCTTGTTCTTGGTGTAATAAAGCTAATAAAGCTTCGAAAAGAAATTTCACCAATCACACGTGCCTGTGCATTTGCTGTAGTTGGATACTTAATTTCTGGCTTCTTTGGACTCACACTTTTCTACACAGCACCATATTTCTATCTGGTGCTTGGTGTGTGCCTAGCAGGTTGTCAGCTAGAAAAAGTGAATGAAGAATAAAAAATCCCTAGGGAAGATTGATTCCCTAGGGTTTTGTTTTGTAACTTATTTATTTCTGTACTGCTGCTTCATTCGCTGTTCCTTGTTGAGAATCATCTTGCGAAGACGAAGGGACTCTGGAGTAACCTCCAAGAGTTCGTCATCAGCAATGAATTCCATGCACTGCTCAAGGCTGAGCGTTGTTGGTGGAACAAGACGAAGTGCATCATCAGAACCTGATGCACGGGTGTTAGTAAGGTGCTTGGTCTTACATACGTTACAAACGATATCCTCGTTTTTAGCACACTCGCCAACAATCATGCCCTCATATACTTCTACACCAGGACCAATAAAGAGTTTACCACGCTCC
>JAZRVV010000019.1:0-72988 GCA_045599345.1 Acutalibacteraceae bacterium | reverse complement strand
GCCAATCTTCCAACCAGCAAATTCATATCCAGTCTTTTCCCAAGTATTCACACTGAGTTTTTCTTCAACACCATATGTAACATCTTGGTTTGCAACTGGATTGCCACCATTAGCACCATTGCCATCGTACTTGATTGTAAATTCAATTGGTGCCCACTGTGCATCAGCATATACGACGCCATTTGCCTCTGCAGTGAGGTTCTTGACATCGGTATTTATATCATAGGTAGTATCACCTATCTTCCAACCAGCAAATGTGTAACCATCTTTTGTCCATGTGTTAGCTTTAAGTTTCTGTGCAATATCATAAACAAATGATTGATCTGCTACATCTGTTCCGCCTGTAGCACCATTATTTCTATACTTAAGCGTATATGAATTTGGTGCCCACTTTGCATAAAGCGTAATATCATCTTCTGGAATAGTAGTTGGTACAGATACTTCGTTTTCACAATCTTCATCTGAACACCAACTAACAAAAGTATAACCTGGCTTAGTTGGGTTCTCTGGAGCCGTTACACCTGTTCCTGGAGCACCTACAATATCTTCAATAATTTCAGTGCCGCCATTTGTTTCAAATGAAATTATTACATTTGTTTTCTCTTCCCAACCAGCATAGAAAACAGTTTCATCATTATTTGGCATTGTAAACGAACTAAAATCTACAAGAGTATTACATCCAGGCTCCAAATACCAATTGGTAAATCTATACCCAGAACGACTTGGCTTTGTAAGACTGTCTGGGTCAACACTATCACCATAGTTTATGGTATAGGCCTTTGTATTTTCAGTTCCAAATTTTCCTTCATTTGCATTACATGTAAGTGTGAACTTTTTAGTATCAAGCGCTGCATAGATATGAATAGTACCAACTGTATCCAATGTCTTATCTGCAGCACCAGCTGCTTTCGTTGAATTTACATAAGAAATATAACTAGTTGCAGCATCTAAGAAAGTGGTTCCATCTGAAGTAATAACTATTTTCTTTAAATATTCTCCTTCAGCATTAGATATACCATTTGTATCATCAACCACTTTAATGCCATCGATTGTAAGTGGGTCACATAAAGGCGCATCATACTTATCACTTGCATATACCGTGATACCATCTATTGGATTAGGATATTTTGCATCTGTAGTTGTGACATTCTTCCTAATAGCCCATGGATGAATTGGAGAATCACTTTTATCAAATATAGGAACAAATCCTGTTGGGAAAAGAGTTGAGTTGTTATTGTATACTATTTCCCCATCATCCATCTGATTGAAAACTATTCTGCCTGCAAGATATTTATCATAAAATGCTTTTGTAATTTTACCATTATCAAGCGCATCAAATTCATCTTCTGGTACAAAGAAAGATGTTTGATCATCAACGTAATTTGCATAAAGGTTATGATTCAGTTGAGATTCTGATACATAAATAGTCTTATCAACATTAGTTCCATCAGCATAATGGAAAACAAACTCATACACATCTTCAAAAATAGCATAAAGGTTTATCACATTATTTGCATCGGCTTTATCCGTGATGTCCGCAACTGTTCCAGTTGTAATATCACCGCTTCCAACTTTAAGTATTTTTTCAGGTGTTTCATTAGTAGCAGTTTTGTCTAAACTCCAGCCTATGAATCTTTTATTGTTTTCCAAGTTCTTTGAGACACCATAAACATCTAAGTCCAAAATGGCATCGGTAAAAATAGCATCTTTGGTTAATACTTTTCTAGCCGTATCAGTAACTATCGTTCCATCGCTCAAAGTAGCTTGTACTGGTGTATCGTTTTCATCGGCATACAAATAATTCAACGTATAAATATCATTCGAATAGTTTGCTATTAATGTTACCGTATCATTTGTGATATCGTTAGCTGATGGGAAAACCGAATCACTTGTGATAGAACTAGAACCACCATTATAATGCCACTCTTTGAAAAGATAGCCATCCAAAGTAGGATTTTCATTTAATTTTGAAAAGAAATCAGAATAGGCAGGACCCTTTTCAAATGTAAATGGGAATGTAATAGATTCTCTATTCGATGAAAATGTACCCTCACCAGAATCAAATACGAAATTATATGTCTTGTAAATAGTTACAGGAATATAAATATTTGTTTCCTTTTCCGCATTGGCAACTATAGTTTTTGTAGGATCATTTTTATCTTGTGCAGTAGAATAACTATTTTTAGTTGCCGCCGTAATTTTAATAGTCAAATCAGTTATAGGCGCACTTAATGCAGAATTTGCAACGCTTAAAGTTCCATTCGATTCATCTAATGTAACACCAGAAATCGTGGAATTGCCGTTAATATCTAACAAACTTTCTCCATTTGGGCCAACCAAATCATAAGAAATTGCGGAATAATTTACTCCATATTGGTCAATGCCATTAAAGCCTATCGTTTTACCAATAGACTTGTTCGGAACACCATTTATTGTTACCGGCTTAAAGTTTGCTATAACGCCATCTTTAACATCAACAAGTCCACTATCAAGGATTGCATTATTTTCGTCAAAAAGCGTACCTGTCAAAGAATAACTATATAAAAATGGATAAATATTAATTTTGCTACCACTATAAGCAGGGCTATATTTATTATTCAAATTTTTTGTTACTGTACTATTTCCATCCTTCGCAATTCCCGTAAAGATTGATGAACTTTCGCCAGTACTATCTGTTACCACATAATCATCTTCAAAGAAGACCATATTTCCCTTATTGTCCTCAACAACATAATTCTCATCATAATATCCGGTAGTTGACTTAATTGCAAATGTAGTTTGCTTATAAGGGGAAGAAACTATTGAAGGCGTTACAAGGCTAGCTCCATTACCAGAAACAGTAAGAATTCCAGCACCATAATTTCCTGATTTTTCAGTTAAAATAATCCTATCACCATCAAGTTGTATCTCATATTTGTTTTTGATATTATTTGTACTTTCTAGTTTACTTTTCATTAAACTGGCAACATCTATGGCACTCATACCTTTAGTTATTTTTCCATTGCCAGAAGAAGCATCCCCTATTTTAATTGTCTTTGTTGAGGAGTTATCGTTAGCTACAAACTTATAAGTATACACTCCAGGCACTGTGGCTACATCAGCGGCACTGAGATGGTCATCATTCGCACGCCATCCCAGTTCTATTTTTTCAGGGAAAAAAGCAGAATCAGTGATTTTATATTCTTTATTAGTAAATAAATTTTCTTTCGTAAGGTCTACAAGAGATTTGGAACTCTGTATAGTTGACATAGCATTATTAGGATAGCCATATACCATAGCTATAAGTCCACCTTGTGGCCTATCATATGTTAGTCCATTTGTTTCATAACTTTTCGAAAGAATATTAATTACTCCATCTTCTGCTATAGCTATATCTCCGTAAGATGTTTTTCCATTAATGTCTATAAATTCACCTAATAAAGGATTTGTAGAGTCCTTTTCAACCTTAAAGATATGGTACGCATTTTGAGAACCATCATGCTCAAATACAGAATACCATCCCTCCTTAATGTTTTGGTTTAAAATGAACTGATAACTTGAAGTTCCTCCACTTCCTGCCGCTTCACCGTTTGAATCCAATTTAACATAAGGGCCTGTAATAGTAACTTCTTTCGCTTGCGTCATCCAGTTGGTAACAACTACTTTTATATCAGCAAGTTGAATAATACCCATTTCTCTAGCAATAGTATTATATGCTTCACTATATGTACCTGCACCACTCTTACTCGTAATAACTTCACTTAGTTTGGTGCTTAGTAAATTATCTTTGTTTATTTTATTCGTATTAATATAACGTTCATTATCATTGTCAGTTATCGAATGCATTATATCTTTATAGTTCGAAGTGCTTGTTGTAATATTTACTGTGCTATACTTTACTGCAAGATTCTTAGCAACATCAAGCTTATATGAATACGTACTTGAACCATTGACTGTCTTAGTTGATTCATATTGCGTCTTATAGAAATCAGTGTCACCACTAGCAGAACTTCCTGCTTCTGCAATCATTTCACTATTCCATTTTGTATATCTAGAGGCACGAGAATAATCACGTGGCGTTTCACCAAGTGTTACTGCAAAATTAATTGTTTGGATAGGACAATTAGTGTTAGCAGTATTAGCAGTTACAGTAACAATAATTTGACTCATTATGTCGTTTGGCATGCTTTCACTAACAGTAATTTTGCCAAAATCTTCACTGCTTTTATTGTTGTTAATTGAGACATAAGGTTTCTTTGTCTCAGGATCAATAGGGCAATTATTAATGCTATAAGACAAATTTTCATTTGAATATTTAACGCCATATTGGTCAATCGCTTTAAACCAACCCGCGTTAACTGTATATCCAGAGCCTAACATGTTGTTGACAGGAAGATTAGCCGTACACATATACATGAACGGGTGAATATCTTCTGTGCTTTCATTGCTATCCTTCTTATTGTCAGGATTAGACTTAAAAGCAGATTCAGGTGTAGGAATATAAATATTTGTTGGGTCCTTTGCGGCAAGTTGACTATAATTTGTCGATGTAGCACCATCTATATAAACTGCTCCATCTATAAGTGAATCCCTTACTTCCTCGATTAATGAAGATTTAAAATAGTCAAAACTCTTGTTTGAAAGATAATCTACAATAGCAAACTTTATATCATACATTCCCCAGTTGGAAGCACCTTCCCAAGAAACATAGATATTATCAGGGAAGAAAGCGGTTCCTTCCCTTTTTTCAAGAGATTCTTCTGTTTCCGCAGCAATAACAAAAGATCCTTGATTCTTATTATGAAGTCCACCTTCAACTGCTGTAGAAAATTCTAGTTCCTGTTTGTGCCAAAGTGAAGTCTGAATTAATGTCTGACCATCAAATGGAGTTCTCCAACCGTTCAACTTGTTTATACTAGTATCTGAATAGAAATAGTTCCTATGCTTTTCTCCCGTACCATTATTTGCATTGCCATCAACATAAGTATGGACGCATATGTTATCGACACCTAGAGAAAGAATAGAATCACTATACTTTGGAACTTTATACGATGCCAAATATTTGTAATATCCGTATTTGGAATCATATCCAGCATCAGTTTCATTCTTAAATGCTATATCGAAGTAATCCTTAGCTTCATCATCAGAATCTGCATAAAGATTAAACACGCTTCCGTCAAACTTATAAAAAGTCGTTACGCCTTCGCTTGCTGCCTTTGCTTTAAGTGGCGTAATGCCAACTACTACGCTGGAAAGCGCAATAGCAAAAGCAAGGAGCATGGAAAGGAACCTATAGTGCATAGGTCTCTCTGTTCTCTTGATTTCCTGTTCGTACATATTCTTTTGCCTCCGAAATTGTACATAATATATAACTTCATTTAATAATTAATAAATAAAGTTAGGGATAATATATACCTTAATAGTCAGTTTTTGGGCATTGAAAAAGAAAATCAAGACATTAAAAAAATGAACCAATCAACCAAAAAGGTCGACTGGTTCATCTTGTTTTTTGTGTATTCTGTTAGGTGTAAAGGTGGTTGCCTTTAAGGAAGTCGATTCCGTATTTTGAGCACTTCTTTGCAAAGTTTTGGACTACACAATGGCCTGCAAGTGGGATTGTGTGGATCTCTGTTGTGCTAGGAAGGCTCTCAGAGAGTTTCTTGACCTTAGACTTTGGAACAAAGAGGTCAAGACCACCCCAAACGAGGAGTACAGGCTTGTCGATTTGATCCATATCCTCATATGCTGGATGAGATGCATGGGCACTCATGTAGCAGAGACCCTTGCCGGTGTCTTGGAGCTTGAGTGGATTTGCTGCCTTGGAAGCATCATACTTTGCAATATATCTTGGTGACATAGTTGCAATGAGGAGTACAACCTTAACGAGTGCGTCATATGGCATTACATACTTGAGTGCTGTGTCCATCATTGAACCCATCCACTTCATCATGAAGAGTTTTGACATGATTGGTGGAACGTTGTACATGAACATTGGAGCATAGAGCATGTATGCTTTAACGTTTGCCGGCTTTCTATCGGCGATGTCAAGTGTTACAGAACCGCCCATTGAGTGACCAACAACAATCCATTTGTCTGGATTGGTTTCTTGTTCGTCAAGGTACTGCATGAGTTCGATGAGCATGTCTACGCGGTTAACGTAGTTAATACCTTTCATCTCTCTTGTTGAATAGCCAAAATCAGGAAGGTCAACGCGTACGCAACGCATGCCTTTTTTGGTGTATTCAACAACCATTTCATCATAGAATGTGGTGTCACAGCCAAAGCCGTGAATCATGAACATCTTGCCTTTTTCTTTGCCCTTTGGGGCATCGATTCTATAGTGAAGTTTATAATCGCCATGGGTAAAGTATTCGCTATTGGCATACGGCCAACCTTTAGTTTGCTTGTTTTCTACAAACTCGATAGTCTTAAGTCCCATTGTATTAAATTCTCCTATTTAATATTTTATGCGATGATACCGTTTCTCTTTAAGAATGCAAGTGATTCAGCACAAACTTCTGGTGCACAGTTCTGAACGAGGCAGTGACCAGCAATCTTGGTTACTGTTACATCAGGATTCTGAAGTGCTGCCTGGAATTTCTTAACTACTGACTTCATGTTAAAGAGGTCCATCTGGCCCCAGAAGAGTTTGATTGGAAGGTCAACCTTGGCCATATCTTCGTGGAGTGTTGGATTTGCTCTTGCCATCATGTAGCACATTGCTGTTCCTGTGTTTGGTACTGTGAGTCCATCAGCAAATTTCTTAACATCATAGAGAGCACTGTAGCGTACATCAACAGTCATGAGCATGATAACTGCCTTGACTACTGGATCGTGTGAGCATACAGGTCCAAAGATTTTGTCCATGAGATTGCACATTGGATCGAGTGTTACGATAGTCTTTACGAAACTTGGAGCATTAACTGCTGCCATTGGAGCGTAGAGAAGTACTGATGAGAACTTGTCCTTGTACTCGTTTGCAAGGTTCATTGAGATACCGCCACCCATTGAGTGACCCATCAAAATCCACTTGCCAGCTGGCATTGAGCCAGAGTTGTCAAGGAATTCAAGAACGTGGATGAGGAGCTGCTCACGAGCGATTGGAGCAACGTTCTTGGTCTCACGTGTTGAGAAGCCACAGTTTGGTACGTCAGGACGTACACAAACGAATCCCTCTTTTGTGAGGATTTCTACCATCTCATCATAGAATGTTGAGTTGCAAGCAAAACCATGGATCATGAAAAGTTTACCCTTGATTGGTGTGCCTGCTGTTGGGAAGTCAACCTGATAGTGAACATCATAGTCGCCTTCGTGATAGTAGTAGCTGTTTGGATATGGATAGCCGTTAACTGGGTTGAGTGGAGTCTCACGAGCCGTCTCCTGAAGCCACTTCCAGAGTTTAACGCCACCGACACCTGCGGCTGATACTGCTGCTGTTCCGCCAAGCACTGCAACAGCGCCTACTTTTGCGAGTGTAGATTTTTTCATAAAAAGTCCTCCTATTTTTACGAACGTGTTCATTTAGTATTATACTTACATTTAATTAGTAAAACAAGGGATTTTGTCGTTTTGTTTCGTTTTTCGATTTAACAGGAATTAAATCCGATGAGATTGAAGCAAAATACGAAAACGGTGTTCTAACCTTGAACCTCCCAAAGCTTGAGGAAGTAAAACCTACTTCTAGAAGGCTTGAAATTAAATAGCGCAAAAAAATGAACGCCTGAGAGTTTTGGCTCTCAGGCGTTTGTTTTTGTTTGTTATTTTTTTGTTTTGGTATTAGCCATTGCCCCATTTAAGGACATAGATGCATACTTGCTTGTTACCCCACTGAACACATTCATCGTATGTGTTGAAGTAGAGGTCAACTATGGTGCCATTGCCTACAAATCCACCTGTATCAGCAGCGATACAATATCCATAGACGTACTTGCCGTCTGTGGTTACAATATAGAGCTCTGAGCCATATGGAATTTGGCGTGGATCGACGGCGACGTGGCCCGACTGAGCAAGGCGGCCGGAGGCCGTGCCCTTGCCAGGAGCGGCGTAGTACGCAGTCGAATTACCAGTAATGGTAGTGATAACGTTTACTGGTATATTGTCCTGGAGCGCATAAGGCATAGGTATAGCCGAAAGTTGGCTGCCAGTCGCAAGAACACGGATTTTGGTACCAGATACCACAATCTTGTTCTGCGCAGGCTCGATAACCTTTTCAGAAAGTTTGGTAGACTTCGAAACCTTGCCATCAATCAGTTTATCACGATAGACTACATCTTTCTTGCCAGTTATTCCTTCTTGTTCTACCTTGGTTTCACCCTTGTATACCTGTGCTGAGGTTTTATGGATTGTCTCAAAGCGGATAGGTTCTGTTGCAGTACGTTCCTCGTAAGTCACACGATAGACTCTGACAGTATTACCAGCCTTAAGCTCCGTTGTAAGTGATGGGCTAACCTCATCATCTTCACCAAGAGTTATATCAAGGCTTGATAACACATCTGCAACCGTTCCAGTAAGGAATTCGGCTTCCTGCTTTTTACCATCGGCGATGACGTCAACGGTAAACGCTCTCGTTATTTTAATTGTCATGTTTTCTACGAGGAGATCAGTCTCCTTGTAGTTCATCTTGTCGGCAGGTCTACATGTGAGTCCCGCTTCTTCAAGTGCATCCGCAACAGTACCTGCGATGAGAACTTCGGTTATATCACCGTTGTCATCAATAGTGACTGGCATAGCGCGTTTAACGACAAGTTTATTACCTCGTCTTGCGCTTTTGCCAGCAGTAAAGCTTGAAGTATCAAGCCAGTCTTTTTCCCCTAAAGTTAAACCAGCTTGTTCAAGGATTACTCGGGCACTTTGCTCGGATGTGGTGACTTTGATCGTCTGCCCATCTGCAATTACGTTTACGGTGTAATTGGACATTGCCGAAGCAATAATAATTCCGACTACAACAAGTGCAAGGAATATTACTGCAAAAATTCGACTTGGAGCAGATGTAAAGGCACGCTGCTTGACATCGTTTTTTACCATCCAAGATCTCCTTCGCAAAGTCATATTTTCACTTTGCGATTGGTATTATATGTGTATAATAATGAAATGTCAAATTTTTTAAAGCCTTGATTTTGTGCAAATTACACAATAAAATGTGCAAAATTAAGAAAATTACAAATTGTAATTTTCTGTTTTGGAAAAATTATGGCAAAAAGTTTGGGCATTTTATAAAAAATGCCCTTGTAACTAATTTGTAATCAATTTTAAGCGTTTTTTGACACTTTTGCACCACCTATGCACCACTTATGGCAAGATATATGCCTTTACTCGCCCGCAAGCTCTTTGGTGCGTTTGTAAGCGGCATCGAGGGCCTCTTGTACGAGATCATCAAGTTTACTATCGAGAACTTTGACGCCCTCGATGGTGCTGCCGCCTGGGCTGCAGACTTTGATGCGCAGCTCGTTTAGGCTCTCGTCGGATACTGATGAGAGCTTTGCTGCGCCTATAGTCGTAGCCTTGGCGAGCTTTGCTGCGAGGTCGTAGTCAAGGCCAAGGCTCTCGCCTGCCTTGGCAAGTGCGTCTATGTACATATAGATATATGCAGGGCCACAGCCCATTACGACCGAGCCTGCATCGATGAGTTCCTCATTGACTGGCACTATCATGCCAGCATTTGTGAAGTCATCGATGAATTTGCCGAATTCATCGTCTGATACATTTGCATTCTTTGATGCAAGTATCACTCCCTCGCCGATGGCTACAGGAGTGTTTGGCATGATGCGAATAATTTTTATATTTTGTTTGCTTAGTTGTTGTTCAAGAGTTGCCATCTTAACGCCAGCAGCCATTGTAACGAGTATTGTTTCTTGATTTATGAATTCACAGATTTCATCAATGAGGCTTGGCAAAACCTGTGGTTTTACGCCAAGCATGAGGTATTGTGAATTGCTTGCAACATCCTCGTTTGTGGATGCTGTGGCATTTATTTCTTTAGCAAGCTTTTCTGCTTTTTCTGGTGTTCTATTGGATATGGCAATAATTTTACCTTTAAGTGCCTTGGAAAGGGCACCACCCATATTGCCTGCTCCTATAAAACCATAGTCGTATTTCATCCTTCTGCCTCTTATCTTATCTGTCCATCACCATGGATGATGTACTTGTATGTGTTGAGTTCTCTAAGGCCTACTGGGCCTCTTGCGTGGAGTTTCTGTGTCGAAATACCCATCTCGCATCCAAGGCCAAATTCACCGCCATCGGTGAAACGTGTGGATGCGTTGACATAGACAGCAGCGCTGTCTATGGAAGTGAGAAATGCTTTTTCACTCTCTGGATTTTTAGTGATGATTGCTTCACTGTGGCCAGTTGAATGCTTTGAGATGTGATCAATTGCCTCATTAACATCATCAACTATCTTGACTGCAAGGATGTAGTCAAGGAACTCTGTATCAAAATCATTTTCACCGGCTGGTTTGCCGTCGATGATTTTGATTGCGCGCTCATCAAGCCTGAGTTCTACTGGTGTGTCTATCTCGTCAACAATAGTCTTCTTAAGCAGTGGAAGGAATTCCTCTGCAATTTTTGCATTTACAAGACATACCTCCTCAGCATTACATACTGATGGGCGTGATGTCTTGGCATTCTTGATTATGTTTGCAGCCATATTGAGGTCTGCCGATTCATCCACATAGATGTGGCAGATACCTGTACCCGTTTGAAGAGAAGGTACCTTGGAGTTCTCTACAACATTTTTGATAAGGCCCGCTCCACCACGTGGAATGAGAAGGTCAACGTAGCCTACTGCTGTCATTATATCTGTCGCACTCTGACGTGTAAGGTCTGATACCAAGTTTACAACATCAGGGTTGATGCCGCACTTCTCAAAGCCCTCTTTGAGAGCATCAACAATTGCTTTTGATGAGTTGTAGCTTTCCTTGCCTCCGCGGAGTACGCAAGCGTTACCGCTTTTAAAGCAAAGCGTTGCGGCGTCACTTGTGACATTTGGTCGGCTCTCATAGATGATTGACACCACGCCAAGTGGCACAGAAATCTTTTCAACCTTGATGCCACTTGGGCGGTTGACTGTATCATATATCCTGCCGACCGGGTCTGGAAGTGCCGCAACCTCACGCATGCCGTCGGCCATGCCTTTGATGCGCTCTTCTGTAAGTTTCAGACGGTCAATCATGACGTCTGAAATTGTGCCTTTTGCAGCCTCTATATCTTTATCATTCGCAGCAAGTATTGCATCAGTGTGGCTTATAAGCTCATCTGCACAGACAAGAATAGCACGATTCTTGTCCTCTGTGCTGAGTGTCGCTACTTTTTTTGATGCAGCCTTTGCTGCTTTGCAAAGTTCAAGTGTTGTCATTTTTACTTCCTCTTGCAAAATTTAGTTCCAACAAAGTCAGTTCCATCGACCATGTTGTAGATTGCTGCTGGATTGTTTCCGTTGGCGATTATCATATCTACTCCGCCACCGGTTGTAATCTCTGCAGCAATGAGCTTTGTCTTCATACCGCCGGTGCCAAGGCTAGAGCCACTGCCACCGCCGAGTTTCAAGATATCATCATTTATTTCCTCTACAACCTTGATAAGCGTTGCATCCTTGTCCTTGTGTGGATCCCCTGTGTAGAGGCCGTCGATATCAGAGAGAATGATAAGCAAATCAGCGCCTATTGATGTTGCAACTATTGCGCCAAGCGTATCGTTGTCACCTATTACGATTTCCTCTGTTGCTATCGAGTCATTCTCGTTAATTACAGGGATAGCGCCAAGCTCCAAGAGCCTGTATACAGTATTCTGGAAATTGCCATGACGAACAGGATCCTTAACATCAGCACCAGTAAGGAGTATCTGTGCTACTGTGTGGTTGTATTCTGAGAAAAGCTTGTCATATGTGTACATGAGTTCACACTGGCCAACAGCGGCAGCAGCCTGCTTGGTTGGGATGTCGTCTGGCTTGCTCTTGATAAGGAGCTTGCCAAGACCCATGCCGATAGCACCAGATGATACAAGCACTACCTCATGGCCCGCATTTTTTACGTCTGACAAAACTTTGCAAAGTTCCTCTACACGTTTGATATTGAGATGTCCTGTTGCGTGGGCAAGTGTTGATGTGCCCACTTTAACAACTATACGCATAAAATCTACCTTCTATTATTCTGGAAGTTTTAAATCATTTTCTTTGATCCAGCCAATCTTTC
Organism: Acutalibacteraceae bacterium; assembly: GCA_045599345.1. Classification (GTDB taxonomy): domain Bacteria; phylum Bacillota; class Clostridia; order Oscillospirales; family Acutalibacteraceae; genus UBA1227. The sequence continues at coordinate 60,821 of JAZRVV010000019.1, read as the reverse complement.
TCTCAACTTCACAGAAGATGAATGAGAGTATTGCTGGAAGTACAACACAGACAAGTGCAAGGCCAATCCAGTCCTTTGCATTTGGTGCGATTGCAGCAAGGTCCTTTGCAGCTGCTGCATCAGATGGTGAGAACCAACCTGTGATTACACCGATAGGTCCGCAAAGACCACATGTACCCATGCCAGAGTTGATAGCGGCACCGTTCATCTGAAGTCCAAATATGCAAGTAGCGATAGGGCCTGTGATTGCAGATGCAAGTGTTGGAGCAATCCAAATCTTTGGATTCTTAACAATGTTTGGCATCTGGAGCATTGATGTGCCGATACCCTGTGAGATAAGGCCACCAACCTTGTTCTCCTTGTATGACATAACTGCAAAACCAACCATCTGTGCGCAGCAGCCTGCAACAGCAGCGCCACCAGCAAGGCCAACAAGGCCAAATGATGCACAGATAGCAGCAGATGAAATCGGAAGTGTAAGTGCAATACCAACAAGTACCGATACAACAATTCCCATAAGGAATGGCTGGAGATCAGTTGCCCACATAATGAGGTCACCAACCCACATAGCGGCCTTGCCTATTGGCGCTGCAATAAGCATTGAGAGGCCAACGCCAACAAGGATTGTTACTGTTGGTGTTACAAGAATATCTATCTTGGTCTCCTTTGAAACCAACTTGCCGAATTCAGCTGCAATAATTGCAATGAACAAAACGGCAAGTGGTCCACCCGCACCACCTATGGTGTTGGCCGAATTACCAACAACCGCAAGTGAGAAAAGTACAAGTGGTGGAGCCTTTAAAGCATAACCAATGGCAATGGCCATAGCAGGGCCAGACATTGCCATTGCATAGCCGCCAATATCAGTGAAAACTGAAAGGGCAGGAATCATGCCAAGTGTCTTAAAAATTGTTCCGATAAGGAGGGAACAGAAAAGACCCTGTGCCATTGCGCCTAATGCGTCAATGCCGTACCTTTTTCCTGAAATTTCTATGTCCTTTTTCTTGAGGAAAGCTTTAAACTTACTCATGCCTTCATCTCCTCTAAAATTAGTTGCTAGTATTATATACTATTAATATTACAAAATAAAGTGTGTATTTTGTCATTTAATTGCTTATAATTGGAATTATAAGGGGTGAGTCTATGAATTTATTAGCTAAAAAGGACGTTAATACTTTAAGACAGTTTGAATTTGATATGGCAAAAGCTATCTGTATACTTGGAATGGTCTTTGTCCATTGTTTCGAAGAACTCACCGTCGAATCAGCAGCCGGAACATCAAGTTTGTTCTATATATTCGTTATCGTCCTAGACAGTATATTTGGAGCTAGTACATTTATGATGTGTATGGGACTTGGAATATCCTACAGTTTCAAAGGCGATGCAAACAAGCTCATAGTTCGTGGCGCTAAAATATTTGCATTCGGTTATATACTAAACATCTTTCGAGAGGGCCTCCTTGCAATATTAGGTGTCACAATAGTTGGCCTTCCAATCACTTATGCAATCGTTCTTTTAATATGCGACGACATCATGCAATTTGCAGGCCTCGCCCTTATGCTCTTTGGGCTTCTTAAAAAATTGAAGTTCTCTGATTTTGCAATATTTATTGTCGCACTCATCATGTCTGTTGTCGGCAGCTTCATCAGATTTGTAGACCCAGTCAATCCAGTATTAGTTCAAATCTATGGTTTGTTAATTGGCACATGCTCAGCAACAAACGAGCTCAATCTTGCACCTTTCCCACTTCTCAACTGGTTCATAGTAGTTGTAGTTGGATACCTCTATGGCAAATATATTATTCGTCGCTGTACTGACATCGACAAATATTATAAACTTGCATTGCCAATCTCTGGCGTTTTACTTGCCACCTATATGGGTATTGCTATTCCAAGAGAACTCGGAATGATGAACCCAAACATTCTCTACTACTATCAGTTCACCACACCAAACATTTTAGTATTTTTACTCGGTATGATATTTGCAACTAGCCTTTACCACTATGCTTCAAAAATCATACCAAAGGCTGGCAAAAACCTGATTACAACAATCAGCAAGAACATAAACCGTACTTACTGCATCCATTGGGTAATCATAGGCTTAATTGAAGCTATTTTTGCCATTGTAGAATTCGATGGGCTCGCTGTACCTTTCACATTTATTGTTGGCACGATAATCTTTGTTGTTGCAAACATCATTGCTGAAGAATACACAAGGTTTAGAAAGCGTAAACTAGAAGAAAAACGTGTTGAGGTAAACGATGGAAATAATCAAAACAGTTGATGGCAACAATGTCACAATATCAATAGTAGGTACTATTGACACAGTTACATCAACAAAGTTAAACGAAGAACTCTTATCCCTTGATTATGAGGGACTTGATTTGACAATAGATTTCGCAAAGACTAGCTATATCACATCAGCTGGTCTTCGCGTTTTACTCGTTGCTAGAAAGAAACTAACCGATGATAAAATGAGAATCATCAATGCAAGCGATGAGATAATCGACGTTTTCAAAACCACCGGTTTTGATACATTAATCAAGATTGAGAAGGATGACTTTCTTGACGACGGATATCGTCTTAGCTTTTCAAGCCTGCTTAAAAAGCGACTTGAAAGCGACTGTAAAAACACCGCTTTCATATATCTAAATCGGCCATATACTTGGGATGATTTAGATAAGATGTCACAGATTGTGGCGGATGACCTCAGCCTTGCTGGCGTTAAGAAAGGTACTCATGTTGGAATTTGTGCTCCAAATTCAATCAACTGGGTAGTCACTTTCTTTGCAATACAAAAACTCGGCGGCATTGCTGTGCTAATCAACCCAGCACTTTTGCCAAACGAAGTTTTGTCACTTGCAAAGATTGGCGATGTCACGCACCTCTGCTATGCAGAAATCCCGGGCATCACCACTTTTGACGACTATAAAAATGCCCTCTTAGGTGACACAATCTCACTCGTATATGATATTAGTAGTAGTGTTGATTTTACGAAGAGGTTTGATGAATTTGATAACATAAAGGATAAATATCAAGGCAACTTCCTTGCAGATGATGCCAGTGTAATCATCTATTCATCCGGTTCAACTGGTCTTCCAAAAGCAATACTTGCGTCCAGCTTTAGCATAATGTCAAGCATCGAGTCATTTATCAAAGAATACGAGCTAAAAAAGCAAGATATCAATCTTGCATTTTTACCTTTCTTCCATATCTTTGGTCTCGCCACCGGTGTTGCACTCGCCGTGCTTTCTGGATACACCTCTATAATTCCAGAAAGCAAATCGCCTGACCTCATCATCGAACTTATCGACAAATATAAATGCACCATATTCAACTCTGTCCCTGCGATGATGCTTGCGATTATTGGCGCTAAAACATTTGCGTCGGAAAAGCTTGCCTCCCTTCGCGTATCTGTTCTCGGCGGTGCCACAACGACAGAGTCTCAGTTTGCGCTCCTCAAAAAGTTCCTGCCAAATAACCATTTTGGCAACATTTATGGCATGAGCGAAAACGCCGCAATCAGCCTCACTCTTTATAACGACACAACCGAGCACATACTTAAAACTGTCGGCAAGCCAGCTCCTGGACTTGAGCTTAGCATCCGCGATTTAAGCACAGGAGAAGTCTTGAAAAAAGGCCAAGAGGGTGAAATTTGTATCCGTTCAAACGCAATGGTAGTTTGTTACTACCACCTCCCTATCGACAAGCAACCAGTAGACGATGAAGGTTGGCTCTTGACAGGTGACATAGGCGTACTTGATGACGATGGATACTTAAGACTTGTAGGCAGAAAAAAGGACCTCATCATCTGTGGTGGTGAAAATATCTCCCCTGGAGAAATCGCAGAAGAGATGACAAAATTACCAGAAATCAAAGACGTCAAGGTCCTTGGTCTCCCTCATGAAGTCAAAGGTGAAGTTGTCGTGGCCGCCATCATTTTAAAAGACGGCGCCACATGGGACGAAAATGCTGCAAAAGCAGAATTGTCAAAGCACCTAGCCAAGTACAAGATACCAGTTCGATTCTTTGTTTTTGATAGTTTCCCACTCCTTGGCAGTGGTAAGGTTGATGGCATAACCATTAAAAAGCAAATAATAGAAAGTTTATAAAATAAAAAATGCTCCAGGCAAAAGCCTGGAGCATAATTTTTGATTGTTATCTCTTTGAGAACTGTGGAGCTCTACGAGCGCCCTTGAGACCTGGTTTCTTTCTTTCCTTCATACGTGGATCACGTGTAAGGAATCCAGCCTTCTTGAGTTCTGGACGAAGCTTTTCATCATACTGAAGAAGAGCACGTGAAAGACCATGACGGATAGCACCAGCCTGACCTGAAACACCACCACCGTTAACACGGCAAACGATGTCAAACTTCTCAGTAAGACCAAGAAGCTCGAGTGGCTGACGAACGATGAGCTTTAATGTATCAAGACCAAAGTAATCATCGATATCTCTGTCATTGATTGTGATTTTACCATTACCTGGGTAAACGCGTACACGAGCTACAGAGCTCTTTCTACGACCTGTACCATAGAAATAAGGATTATCGTTATACATAATGTGTAGCCCTCCTATTAAAATTCACGTGCAACAGGGTTCTGTGCTGCATGTGGATGCTCAGCGCCCTTGTATACACGAAGTCTTGTGAGAGCCTTTCTACCAAGAGTTGTTGAAGGGAGCATACCCTTAACAGCCTTAGTAATAACGAACTCTGGCTTTGTCTTCATAAGATCAGAATACTTAACTTCCTTGAGGTTACCGATGTAGCCTGTGTGGTGATAGTACATCTTCTGATCAAGTTTCTTACCTGTTAAAACAACCTTCTCAGCATTGATTACGATAACGTTGTCACCGCAGTCAGCGTGAGGAGCAAATGTTGGCTTGTGCTTGCCGCGAAGAAGTGTAGCAGCCTCTGTTGCAACTGCACCAAGAGTCTTGCCCTCTGCGTCAAGAACATACCATGTGCGAGTAATGTCGCCTGCTTTTGGCATATATGTTGACATAACTTTTCCTCCATTAATTATTTATAACTAAAGTGCTCGACTATAATAACACTCGTTTTCACCTTCGTCAACACTATTTTTTCAATTTTTTAATTTACAAAACGAGTTCTCGCGTTTTCGCGCGTTTTCTCTCTTTTTCTCACGTTTTCTCATTCTCGAATTTTGAAAAAATCGTCATAAGAAAAACCGAAAGGCTCCGTTTGGACTTACGGAGCCTTTTGGTTTTTGAGGAGATAATTATTCAAAATAAAGGAGATATTAAAATGAAAAAACTACCAAATTAATTGGGATTTTTGTAAGGACCTTCCCCTTACATTCATCACTATAACGGATTGACAAATAAATGTCAACACTTTTTTATAAAAATTTTTAAAAATATTGAAAATTTATATTAAACTTGCACAAAATGTTCAAAATTAACCTACAACTGTACAAAAATAGAGGCATGCGCAATGCATGCCTCTTTAAATACAATTATATTATGCCTTATGCCATTTTACACCCTGTGGTGTGTCCTCAAGGATGATTCCCTGAGCTTTCAAATCATCACGAATCTTGTCAGCAAGAGCAAAGTCCTTGTTCTTGCGAGCCTGGTTGCGCTCTTCAATGAGCTTCTCAACATCGATGTCGAGTGACTCTTTCTTCCTGTTGTATACAAGTCCGAGTACACCAGTGAGCTCATCGAACTCCTCTGTTGCGTATTCGATGATCTCTGATGATGCCTTGCCCTTTAAAATAATGTTTATGTCACGAACAAGGTCATAGATTGATGCGAGAGCATCAGCTGTGTTGAGGTCATCGTCCATGGCCTCAACGAAAGCTGTGCGATGTGCATCAAGCTTCTTCTTGAGGTCGAAGTCCTCTGGAGTTGTGAGTGAGTGTGCGTTCTCCGCAGCAAAATCAAGTGCATCACGACAAGTGTAGAGACGCTGGAGCGCAGCCTTGCACTGCTCTATGATGTCAGTGCTGTAGTTGATAGGGCTCCTGTAATGAGAGGATATCATAAGGTAACGGATTGGCTCATAGCCATACTTTTCAGCCACATCACGTACTGTAAAGAAGTTGCCGAGAGATTTGGACATCTTGACATTATCAACGTTGATGTATCCGTTGTGCATCCAATAGTTTGCAAATGGAGCATCGTTACAACACTCTGACTGTGCAATCTCGTTCTCGTGGTGAGGGAAGATGAGGTCCTGACCACCACAGTGAATGTCGATTGTGTTGCCAAGGAAACGACGATTCATTGCTGAGCACTCAATGTGCCAACCTGGTCGACCCTGTCCCCAAGGCGACTCCCAATATGGCTCGCCTGGCTTGGCTGATTTCCAAAGGGCAAAGTCCATAGGGTCGTGCTTGAGCTCGCCAATATTGATGCGAGCGCCTGCTTCCAAATCCTCAAGTGGCTGGTGCGAGAGTTTGCCATAGCCACTGAATGTCTTGGTTGAGAAATATACGTCACCGTTTTCAACGGCATATGCATTACCCTTGTCGATAAGGGTAGTGATGATATCGATGATCTCATCGATGTTTTCTGTTGCCTTTGGATGGATGTCTGCAGGGCGGATATTCATGCCCTTTGCATCTGTCCAATACTCCTCGATATACTTCTTTGCAACAGTGAGATAGTCTGTGCCTTCTTCGTTTGCCTTTTTGATAATTTTATCGTCGATATCAGTAAAGTTCTGAACGAACGTTACCTTGTATCCACGATACTCAAGGTATCTGCGAAGTACATCAAACACGCAAAGCGGACGGGCATTGCCGATATGAATGTAGTTGTAAACTGTAGGGCCACAAGCGTAAATTTTGTACTCGCCTGGCACCAGGGTTTCAACTTCCTCTTTCTTGCGTGTCAAAGTATTAAATACTTTCATTTCAAGTCTCCTCTTATTTTGAGAAATCTATTACTTTTGTGCCTTGGATAATGTATACGATACCAGAAATAAGTGTGGCAGCAGCCATGAGCCAAAGCAAAATATTTGCAACAATTACGAGTGGTGTTTCAAGGATTGAAACGCCAAAGTCAAATGTGATTGAGAGCATAAGCATGATAACGATAGATGCTACCATCTGAATTGTTGTCTTAACCTTGCCCCACATGTTGGCAGGAATGACAACGCCATCACTTGCTGCGACAAGTCGCATAGCACTGATAGCAAACTCTCTAAAGAGAATGATAAAGAGAATCCAGATATTGCAATATCCAGTTGCAATGAAACCAAGGATTGCTGAAGTTGTCAGCATCTTGTCTGCAAGTGGGTCAGCAAACTTACCAAAGTTCGTAACTATGTTGTTTCGTCTTGCAATCTTACCATCAAAGAGGTCGGTCAAAGAAGCCGCTATAAAGAGCACTAGTGCAATCGCATAGTGGAACTTAAAGCTTACAAGAAATACAGTCAAGAAAATTGGTGTTAGTATCATTCTTGAAATTGTCAATTTATTAGGTGTGTTCATTGGCACTCTCCCAAGAGGTCGTACTCATTAAATCCAGTCACTGTTACATCTACAAATGTACCAGGCTGTAATGAGCCGTCACATACAAAACTGATTTTACCGTCGATTTCTGGGGCATCGCGATAGGTCCTGCCCTCGTAAATATCGTTGTATGGATCGTATCCATCAACGATTACTTTTAAGGTTTTACCTACTAATGCCTCATTATTCTTTAAGACTATACCATATTGAGCATCCATTATCAACTCGCCACGATGAACTTTTTCATCCTCTTCGAGTTGGTCCTCGAACGATGCTGCTGGTGTCCCTTCCTCTGGCGAATAAGCAAAGCAACCCAAGTTGTCAAAGCCTATCTCGTGAACAAACAGGGAGAGTTCTGTGAACTGTTCCTCTGTCTCGCCTGGGAAGCCTGTGATGAGTGTAGTCCTGATGCATACGCCTGGAATCTTGTCACGGAGTTTGTTTATGAGTTCTGTTAATGATTCCCTGTCACCGTGACGATTCATGCGTTTTAACACTTCTTTATTACAGTGCTGAAGTGGCAAATCAATGTATTTACAAATCTTGTCCTCTCTTGCAATGACATCGATGAGTTCATCAGAGAGGCGGTCAGGATAGCAGTAGAGGATCCTAATCCACTCGAGCCCGTCAATCTCACAGAGCTTTGGCAAAAGCTCGTGGAGTTTTGGCTCGCCGTAGAGGTCCTCGCCATAGCGAGTGGTATCCTGAGCGATGACGATGAGTTCCTTGATGCCGTCGGCAGCAAGTGCCTTGGCCTCCTCAACGCACTCCTCAATCGGGCGGCTCCTCATCTCGCCACGGATTGATGGGATAGCACAATAGGTGCAGTGGTTGGAACAACCATCTGCTATCTTGAGATATCCCCAGTAATCCGGTGTTGTGAGAAGGCGCTCGCCACAGAGTGGGAGGTCCTCACGCTCGCCTATTGCAACAATTGGTGTCTCGGCATTTATAACCTGAGACACAATATCAGAAATGTTGCCGTTGTTGCCAAGGCCAACAACAGCATCAACCTCTGGAAGTTCTTCCAGTATTTCTGCTTTATAGCGCTCAGCAAGGCAACCTGTAACAACAATCTTCTTGATTTCACCGGCATCCTTGTAGTCTGCCATTTCAAGGATATTGTCAATTGCCTCGCGCTTGGCATCCTCAATAAAACCGCATGTGTTGATGATAACAACGTCACAACCAGAAATTTCACCCGAAATTTCGTGACCGTCTGATGTAAGCTTTGCAAGCATCAATTCAGCATCAACCTGGTTTTTAGGGCAGCCAAGAGAAATCATTCCTATTTTTGCCATAATAGCCTCCTACAATCAATCGAAATATCCTTTAAATTCTATCGGTGTCTCACCAAAGAGGCGAGTATATAAATCAATGAAATAGTCGTCTGTCATAGACGCAATATAGTCAACCACAAGTTGATTTGGCTCCGTCTCATCACTGTAAAGGGATTTGCCTTTACGGTAGTAACTATTTTCAACAAGTTCAATGTGATGAGTAAATATTGGGCTCTCTAAATTGTTCGTAACTACGTCATTTAAGAGGCGCTCATATATCTTTTCCATCATTGGCCTTACAATCGGATCTAGATTGTTTGTAAGGTAGATTTTATCATAATTTTCCTTCTTCGCAAGGGACAGCGCAGCAAAGTGCTCGTCGTCCATTGCAATGAAATCTTTGCCAAAACTGTTCTCAATTATGTTGACAATAAGGTTGTTAATTATTTCTGCGTTGAAGGTTCCTATTGCAGTGTCCTCATACTCGTTGTGACGAGCAAGCTTTTCCGCATCCTGCCTGTCCTTGCCAAGGTATGAGATTATGTCAGATATCCTGACAACACAGCCCTCAAGTGTGTTTGGAACAAGTTTTAAAATATTGCCCTTATCAAGGTAGCAATTTTCAATTGCCATATCAAAAGTCTCAAATGTCTGAGTCACATCTGGGCGATATTCCCTCAGTTCCAGCTCACCGTCATGGCTTGCGATACCTGACAAGGTATCGAGCGTGAGGTTGAGCGGAAAGATGGTATCAAGCACGCGCACGGAATGGATATTGTGCGCGAAATGTCGGCCGGCATGTGCATAGTAAAGCTCATCGAGATACTTCTCGCCCGCATGGCCAAACGGCGTATGGCCAATGTCGTGGCCGAGTGCAATTGCTTCGATGAGGTCCAAATCAAGCCCCAATGCCCGGCCGATTGTACGCGCGTTGCGGGACACGAACTGTACGTGTGCTCCGCGACGCGAGATATCATCGTTTTTATAAAAACTAAATACCTGCGTCTTGTCGGCATATCGGTTATAAAACGGACAGTGAAGAATCTTGTCCGCATCCCTTACATATGCCGGACGCCAAGCGGACCCCCTATCGTGTGGATTGTCCACGCGACGAGGAGGTTCGTTCAAAGTACGGTTTTGCTGTGCCAGTATTCTATTTTCAAGTTCACTAGATAGTTTCTCGTACATGTTATTTGTTCCTCAACAGTTCAGCTTCTCTTGCGCGCTGCTCACAGAGGTCAGCCCACTTTGGAATACCATTAAGTATATCACAAAGTTCGCTCATGCACTCAGAAATTTTAATCTGTTGTGGACAAATTTGCTCACAGGAGCCACAGCCGATACATGCACTTGGCAATGTCTCCTCCGGCTTGAACTCGAGCGCCATGCCAAGCGTTAAGCTGGCAGCGTATTTGCCCTCATTGTAAAACTGTAAAAGCTTTGGAATATTGAGCCCCTGTGGGCAGTGGCTCACACAGTAACGACAACCCGTGCATGGGATGAAGTTGCGCTTCTCCTTTGCTATCGAAGCCAAAAGCTCCATCTCATCGTCCGTCAGTGGCTTGTCTGTGCTAAACGTCTTGATATTATCAACTACTTGATCGTAGTTGCTCATACCAGACAGGATAACCTTTACCTGCGGTTTGCGCATGAGCCAACGGAAAGCCCATGCTGCCTCCGACTCGTCCGGTCGGAGCGCGCGCAGCTGCTCGTTTGGCTCGGCAAGCTTGCCACCGCGTACCGGTTCCATTACCCAAATAGGTACGCCAAATTCCTCAAGATACTGATATTTGAGGGCTCCGTCCTGGAGCTCCTCATCCATATAGTTGTACTGAATTTGGCAGAAATCAAATGTACCAGGATGGTCCTTTAAAAACTTGTACAGAGTCTCTGGACTTGAGTGGTTCGAGAAGCCAAGATGTTTAATACGGCCAAGACGCTTTTGTTCAACAAAATAGTCTATTAGGTTCCACCTTGGATCCTCGTATACGTGTACGCTCTCATCGTTTACGTTGTGGAGAAGATAGTAGTCAAAATAGTCAACACCGCACTTCTCTAGTTGCTCCTCAAAAATCTGCTCTGGGTGATGCTCCTTGAAAAGTTGATGTCCTGGATACTTGTCGGCAATAAACACCTTATCCCTTGGATGACGTTTTAAGAGTTCGCGAATAACGAACTCTGATGTGCCATTGTGATAAGGATGTGCTGTATCAAAGTAATTGACACCGTTCTCTATTGCATAATCGATTATGCGTGCTGTCTCGTCCATGTCGATTTGGCCATCCTCCAAAGTTGGAAGTCGCATAAGGCCAAAGCCGAGCAATGATATCCCATATTCATTGTATAACATAGTTCCCCTCCAGATTAGATAACGTAAACTACTCTTGCATTATGCGCAAATGCAAAGGCGTTAATTGCGCCTTCTAAAAATGCATCGCGTCCTAGGTACACATTGTAAAGTTGGCCATTCTTCCGTGCTATGATGTCCGGTTCTACTGTACCCTCTGATGGCCTCCAGGTATATACTGTAAAGCCACTGTTCCTAAGTTGTTCTGCGCATTCGATAAGTTTCATATTCTACACCTCCGGAATAACAAACAAAAGTTCTTGGCCGGTACTTTCATTTTAATCCCCTCAGTTGCTTATGTCAATTATTTATGATAGAATTAGGATACTTTAAGGACAGGAGATGAGCGCAGTTGTCACTACAGGAATCCGGCGAGATGTACCTTGAAACCATTTACATTTTGTCAATGAAAAACAAATCGGTTCGCGCCGTTAACATCTGTGACTACATGGGCTTTTCCAAGCCATCCGTTTCACGCGCCATCGGCCTTTTGAAAAATGACGGCTATATCGAGGACACTAAGGGACTTGATTTAAAGCTCACAGACAAAGGACTTGCTGTCGCAAAAAAGGTATATGAACGTCACACAATCCTTACAGCGACGCTCACTTCCATTGGCGTTCCGCCAGAAATTGCAGAGAAGGACGCCTGTCGAATGGAGCACGTCATCAGCGACGAGACATTCGACTGTATCTGCAAAATACGCAAATAAAAAATTAAGGGGTTCCCGATTGGGAACCCCTTTTGGTTTGCCTATTAATAGATACCCTGAGCGAGCATTGCCTCTGCAACCTTCTCGAAACCAGCGATGTTTGCGCCAGCGATGAGGTCGTAGCCAAGACCGTACTTCTCAGATGCTACAACTGATGCGCTGTAGATGTTCTTCATAATAGTATGAAGCTTTGCATCTACTTCTTCAGCTGACCATGAAAGACGCTCAGAGTTCTGAGACATCTCAAGACCAGATGTAGCAACGCCACCAGCGTTAACTGCCTTTGATGGAGCAACGATTGCACCTGACTCTACGATGAAAGCAAGAGCTTCGTTTGTTGTTGGCATGTTAGCAACTTCGATGTAGTACTTTGTACCATTGTCAACGATCTTCTTTGCCTCGTCCATGTTGATTTCGTTCTGAGTTGCGCATGGAAGGCAGATGTCTACCTTCTGGCCCCATGGCTTCTGGCCAGGGAAGAACTGGCAACCGAACTTGTCAGCATAATCCTGAACCTTGTCACGGCCTGATGCACGCATCTCGAGCATAAAGTCGAGCTTTTCCTTTGTTACGATACCGTCTGGATCATAGATATAACCATCAGGACCAGAGATTGTAACTGCCTTACCACCAAGTTCAGCAATCTTTGAGCAAGCACCCCAAGCAACGTTACCGAAACCTGAAACTGCAAATGTCTTGCCTTCTACCTTCTCGCCTTCGTGAGCGAGAACTTCCTGTGTATAGTAAATAGCGCCATAGCCTGTTGCTTCTGGGCGGATGAGAGAACCACCGTAGCTGAAGCCCTTGCCTGTCAATACGCCATTTTCATAAGCGTCCTTAATCCTCTTGTACTGGCCAAAGAGGTAACCAATTTCACGTCCGCCTACACCGATATCACCAGCTGGTACGTCAACGTTTGGACCGATGTGACGCTGGAGCTCTGTCATGAATGCCTGGCAGAAACGCATAACCTCTGCATCTGACTTGCCGCGTGGGTCAAAGTCAGAACCACCTTTACCACCGCCCATAGGGAGGGATGTAAGAGAGTTCTTAAATGTCTGCTCGAAACCAAGGAACCAAATGATTGATGGGTTTACTGTTGGATGGAAACGAAGACCACCCTTGTATGGACCGATAGCAGAGTTGAACTGTACGCGGTAGCCACGGTTAACCTGAACCTTACCTGCGTCATCAACCCATGCAACACGGAAGCTAATGAAACGCTCTGGCTCAACCATGCGGCCAAGGATGTCGGCAGCAACATAGTCAGGGCGCTGGTCTATTACTTTCTCAAGAGAGCTGAATACTTCCTCAACAGTCTGAATGAATTCAGGCTTATCAGCATCGCGCTCTTTTACTCTTGCGATTACACTTTCGATATACTCATTCATTGTTTTCAAGACCTTTCTTGCAAATTTACGCAAAAAATATACTACTTTAATACCTTTTAGTCAATAGTTTTGCAAGTTTTTAAATCAAATCTTGCAACTCCAATATGGATTGTCCGTTAAAAGACACCAAATTTGTGCATTTCACTAAAAATGTACAAGAGATTTGGAAGATTTACTATATCAATATTCATTTCATTATAGTATAATAAATGACGTCCTAACATATATTATTAGGGAGGTAAACAAAATGATGTGGACTTTAAAGAAAATCTACTGGAGAGCTATTGAAGTAGTATTCTGTGCTCTTATGTATTGCTGGGGCTGGTTCTTCCCAGATCCAACAATCATCGATGGTCCTGGTGCTATCAAAAAGCTTCCAGCAGTAGTTAAGAAAAAAGGCAAGAATCAGGTTCTCGTAGTAACTGATAAGGGCCTTATGGGTCTTAACCTTCTCGATGGCCTTTTCAAGGCTCTTGACGAAGTAGGCGTTAAGTACGTTGTTTATGATGAGGTACAGCCTAACCCAACAATCGAAAACGTTGAAGCAGCTCTTAAGCTCTACAAAGAGAATAACTGCCAGGCAGTTATCGCTGTAGGCGGCGGCTCACCAATGGACTGCGCTAAGGGTACAATTGCTCGCGTAGCAAGACCTGAGCGTCCAGTAGCAAAGATGAGTGGTACTTTCAAGGTATTCCTTCCAGCAAAGAAGATGAATGGCCTTATCCCACCTCCACTCTATGCAGTTCCAACAACAGCTGGTACAGGTTCGGAAACAACTATCGCTGCTGTTATTACTGATGCATCAACACACGATAAGTTCCCAATCATGGATCCATTTATCCGTGCTCGTTATGCAGTTCTTGATCCAGAGCTCACAGCTGGTCTTCCAAAGAAAGTTACATCTACAACAGGTATGGATGCTATGACTCATGCTGTTGAAGGTTACACAAATATTTGGTACAACGACAAGAAGTTCAACGACTATGGCCTTAAGGCTATCAAGCTTATTTTCGAGAACCTCGAAAAGGCTTACAACAACGGTTCTGACCTCGAAGCTCGTGGCAACATGCTCCTTGCTTCTTACTATGCAGGTCTCTGCTTCACACGTGGCGGCGTTGGTTACGTTCATGGTATCGGTCACAGACTCGGCGGTAAGTACGGTGTTCCTCACGGTCTTGCAATGTCTGTAATCCTTCCACACGTATTCTCAGACGCTCTCCTTGGCCCATACGTTTATGACAAGCTCGCTGAGATCGCTGACTATGTTGGCATCACAGGTGCAACAGACGAAGAGAAGGCTAAGAAGTTCATCGCTGAAGTTGAAGCTATGAACGCTCGTATGGAGATCCCTACAGGCTTCGATTGCATCAAGGAAGAAGATATTCCTTGGATCGCTGAGCACTGCATCGCTGAGGTACTTCCAACATACCCAGTTAAGCAGATCTTCACACAGGCTGAACTCGAGAAGTTCGTTCGTGACGAAATTATGATTAAATAATTAGGCACATTTTTGCGCCGTTGGTATTGTACCAACGGCGCTTTTATATTATAATGTAATGTATATTTTTTATTATATTTTCAACGTTAGGTGGACCAAGTTTAATGAATTATTCAATGACACAAAAACAATTCCGTGAGGCTATCGTAAAGAAGCTTTCACACCTTTACGGCGTCACTCCAGAGCTTGCTGATGACAACCAGGTTTACAAGGCTGTCTCAACAGTTGTAAAGGAGAAGCTTCAAGAGGGCGGACACGAATATATAGAGCGAATCAAAAACGACAAGGATTCCAAAACAGTTTATTACATGTGCATGGAGTTTTTGATGGGTCGCTCGCTCAAAAATAATCTCTATAACTTAGGTCTTAGTGACGTTGCCAAGAAGGCTCTTGCCGACCTAGGCATTAGCATAGACAAGATTTATGAATGTGAACCAGACGCAGGTCTTGGCAACGGCGGTCTCGGTCGCCTTGCCGCATGTTACCTTGATGCTCTTGCAACCGGCGGATACGCTTCAATGGGATACAGCATTCTCTATGAATGCGGTATCTTTAAACAGAAGCTCATCGACGGTTGGCAGACAGAGCTCCCTGATTACTGGCTTCCTGGCGGTGAGATTTGGCTCACGCCAAAGGATGACCTCAAGGTAACAGTTCAATTCGGCGGCGACATCGAGAGCAGTTGGCAAGACGGTTACTTTGTAACAAAAACAAGCAACGCCATATCTGTCGTTGCAACCCCTTATGACATGTATGTACCTGGCAAGGACGGCAAGGCTTACTCAAGACTTCGTCTTTGGAAGGCTGCCGCACCAGGCTTTGATATGAGTCTCTTTAACCAAGGTGACTACATCCGTGCAGTTGAGCAACAGGCTATGGCAGAGGTAATCTGCAAAGTTCTCTACCCTGCTGACAACCACCCAGAAGGCAAGAGCCTTCGTCTCCGTCAGCAGTACTTCCTTGTATCTGCATCTATGCAGGATGTTGTAAGACGTCACCTTCGTCAAAACAAGTCTATTGATACCATCCCAGAAAAGATGGCTATCCACATCAACGACACTCACCCAACACTCGCAATCCCAGAGCTCATGCGTATCTTTATGGATGACTGCGGACTCGGTTGGGACGACGCTTGGAAGCTTGTTTCACAGACATTTGCATACACAAACCACACAGTAATGAAAGAGGCGCTTGAATGCTGGCCTGAGGATATTGTAATCACCCTCATCCCTCGTATCTATCAGATAATCAAGGAAATAGATAACCGCTATCGCGCATTCATTTGGGACCTCTACCACGATGCTGATAAGGTTGAGGAGATGGCCATCTGCTCAAACGGCATCGTTCGTATGGCAAACCTCTGCGTTGCAACTTGCCACAGCGTAAACGGCGTATCCGCACTCCACAGCGAGATTTTGAAGGATACTATCTTCCACGACTTCTACAGGCTCACACCTAAGAAGTTTAAAAATGTCACTAACGGTATTGCTCACAGACGTTGGCTCTGCCAAGCAAACCCTGAGCTCACCGCTTACATAACCAAGCTTATCGGCAGCGGCTTCATCTTAGACGGCGCCGAGCTCGAAAAACTTAAAAAGTACAAGGATGACGACAAGGTACTGACCAAGTTTGCTGATATCAAATATCAGAACAAGGTTGAATTTGCCAAGTACATCAAGGAGACTCAAGGCATCGAAATTGATCCAAACTCTGTTTTCGATGTACAGGTCAAGAGGCTCCACGAGTACAAGCGTCAGCTCCTCAACGCATTTGATATTGTTGCGAACTATCTTGAGCTTCGTGACAATCCTGATATGGACTTTGTCCCAAGGACATACATCTTTGGTGCCAAAGCAGCCGCTGGCTACTTTATGGCGAAAAAGATTATCAGCTTTATCTGCAACCTTGCAGAGGTTGTTAACAACGACCCTGTTATCAAGGGCAAGATCAAGATTGTTTACCTTGAGGACTACAATGTTTCCCTTGCCGAGCACCTTATGCCAGCAGCAGATATCTCGGAGCAGATATCCCTTGCCGGTACAGAGGCATCCGGTACCGGCAACATGAAGCTCATGATCAATGGCGCCGTAACTATTGGTACTCTTGACGGCGCGAACGTAGAGATTCATGATGCTGTTGGCGAGGACAACATCTTTATCTTTGGCATGAGGACACCAGAGGTTCAGGATTTACAGAACCACTATGACTCATACAGTTACTTCAACCAAAATCAACTTATCCGTCGAGTAATAGACTTTATGAACGACGGCGTTAACGGCTTGCAGTTCCCTGAAATTGCAAACGCTATACACGTTGATCCATACATGATCATGGCAGACTTTGATGACTACCACAGAGTTCATCACGAGCTTATGGAAGCATACAAGGACAAGAAGTCATGGACACGTATGTCGCTTATGAACACAGCAAGCGCTGGCGTATTTGCAGCCGATCGAGCAATCGACGAATACGCAAAGAACATCTGGCACGCATCCCCTATTAAATAATTGATTGGGAGGCATTCCTATGCCTGAGCACATCTACAATTCCAGAGACAGACATTACAAGAGCATCTATGGTGCAATAGCAGTGGACCAAACTGTTAAACTGCGCCTCTTGCTCCCAGAAAACTTCGGCGGTCTTGATATCACCGAGGCTAAGTTTGTTATCCTTTGTGATGCTACTGTAAAGACAGAGGAATATGCTTTACATCGCACAGATGAGCACTATGCTGGCTCCGTATACTGGGAACTTGATTACACTCCAAAAGAGGTTGGTCTTTTCTGGTACCACTTTACATTTACTGCCGGTGGCTACATACACAACATCTTTAAGGGTCAATATAGCAACGGTTATGTTGACGGCAAAGATGATTCGTGGCAGCTCACCGTCTACTCCGGCGAGCAAGAGGTTGCGAGCCAATGGAAAGGCGGTATCATGTACCAAATTTTCCCAGATAGGTTCTTTGGCTCCGGTACACAAAAGATTATTCCAATGGATGCAAAGCTTGTCCGTTGGCGCTCAATGCCACAGTATACAGCGGACCCAGAGACAGGTCTTTGGAATAACGACTACCTTGGTGGTGACCTTAAGGGTATTGAGGAGAAACTCCCATACCTTAAGGATTTGGGCGTAGACATTATTTACTTAAACCCAATTTTTGAAGCGCACTCAAACCACAGGTACAATACAGCAAACTATATGGCAATTGACCCACTCCTTGGCAAAGAGGATGACTTTATTTCCCTCTGCACAGCGGCTCATAAAAATGGCATAAAAATAATCCTTGATGGTGTATTCAGCCACACCGGTGATGACAGCATCTACTTCAACAAGTACGATCACTACTCATCACTTGGCGCATACCAGTCAAAGGAATCACCATATTACTCCTGGTACAAGTTTGAAAGCTGGCCAGACTCCTACAAATCTTGGTGGGGAGTTCCAATCCTCCCAGAGATTATTGAGGAAGAACCTTCCTACCTTGAATTCATCACAGGCGAAGGTGGCGTCATCGAGAAGTGGCTGCTACTCGGAGCCGACGGATGGAGGCTTGACGTTGCTGATGAGCTTCCAGATGAATTCATCGCCGCTATAAAGGAAAGGATCAAAGCCGTAAAACCTGAGGCTTTGCTCCTTGGTGAGGTTTGGGAGGATGCATCAAACAAGACCTCTTACGGCGTACGCCGTAAATACCTTCTCGGCTCTGAGCTCGATAGCGTAATGAACTATCCATTTAGGAACGCTATCATTGACTTTGTCGCACGCGACAACGCCGAGAACTTCTTTGAACAGATTTTAACTATCACAGAGAACTATCCAAAGCAAATAGTTGATTCTCTGATGAACCCACTTGGCACTCACGATACCGAGCGTATCTTGACACTACTTGCTGGATACAACTGCGAGAACATGCCACGCGAATCTCAAGCAAAGCTAAAGCTTGATGACTCAGAGCGTGAGCACGCTCTGGCGCTCCTTAGGGTTGCAACCGTTTTGCAGTACACCTTGCCTGGCTTCCCATCCATCTATTATGGAGACGAGGTCGGTATGGAGGGCGGTCGCGATCCATTCAACCGTCAAGGCCTTCCTTGGTATGACATTGACGAGGATTTGCTCGCCTTCTACAAGGAACTCGGCGAAGTAAGGCAGCACAAGTCATATGTATTTCGTGACGCAGACTTTGTGCCAATCTCCGCTGCCGACGGCGTAGTATGTTTCGAGCGCCGCAAGACTGACGAATACGGCAAGAGCTACTCCATTATTGTACTCGTAAACCGTGGAGACGACGCTATCAACTACACCCTTCCATCGACAGTAACGGATGCAGAAGTAATCCTTCAAAGCGATGGAGTACTCGTTCAAGGCGACCTTGTAAGGCTCCCAGCTTGCGGTTACGTTCTCTTAGAGAATGTACCAGTTATACTCAAAAATTACAGAAGGGGTTCCAAAATTTAATCTTTATATTCGATGCCCCTTATGATATACTCTTCTTAATAGTTATATTGATTAATTTTAGTGAGGTTTAAGATATGGAAAAGAACAAAGTAAAGGTTTCTATCTGTGGCAGCGATTACTACATCACAACAGAAGACGATCCAAAGTACGTATTAGAGCTTGCAAACAATCTTGATGAAACTCTTTCCAAGATTGTTCACGACAACAGCCGCCTTTCAATCACACAGGCTGCTATCCTTGCATCTCTTGATTATGCTGACACAGCAAAGAAGGCAACTGACACAGCTGACAACCTTCGTGCTCAGATCAAGGAATACCTTGAGGATTCTGCTCGTTACAAGATGGAAGCAGAAGTTGCAAAGCGCGACGTTGAACGCCTCAACAAGGAAATTCAGTCACTTCGCAGTGGCTCAATGAAATCATTCTAATTTCATATGACAAAACCAGTTGAAATTTTGGCTCCATGTGGCAGTAGCGACGCCCTTGTCGCAGCTGCTCGTACGGGTGCAAATGCGGTATATCTCGGCGCTGGCGACTTTAATGCAAGACGTCATGCAGAGAACTTCACCGAGGACGAGCTTAAAAAGGCAGTCGACTACTGCCACGTCCGTGGTATAAAGGTATACCTGACACTCAACACCCTAATTAGTGACGCCGAAATCTCATCTGCACTAGAGCTCGTATCGTGCGTCTGCGCCATTGGTGTAGACGCACTTATTATTCAGGATTTAGGCCTTGCTCGCCTAATCCGTGAAGTGGCACCAAACATGCCACTCCACGCCTCTACCCAGATGAGTGTGATGAACGTCGAAGGCTTTAAGCAGCTTGAGGCGCTTGGCTTCAAACGTGCCGTTCTCCCAAGGGAGCTCACGTTTGAAGAAATAAAGACTATCAGAGAAAACACCAGTATGGAGCTCGAGCTCTTTATACATGGTGCTCTTTGCATGTGCGTTTCTGGTCAGTGCTACCTCTCTGGTATGCTTGGCGGTCGCTCAGGCAACAGAGGCCTCTGTGCCCAGCCATGCAGGCTAGCATTTGAAGCGGCCGGTGGCACAGGCTTTGATTTATCGCTCAAGGACCTCTCCCTCATCGACCATCTCCCAGAACTCATTGACCTTGGCATAGACTCATTCAAGATTGAGGGTCGTATGAAACGCCCAGAATATGTTGCGGCCGCTGTATCAGCCTGCAACGCTGTTGTAAGGCGCTACCAAAAAGGTCAAGAGTTTAAGAACACTCCAGGTGAAGTGGATTACAGCGGTATCCAGACAGCAAACGAGGCACACCTTAAGGAACAACTTCGTGCAGTATTCTCACGCTCTGGCTTTACTGATGGTTACTACACCAACAACCGTGGTCGTGCAATGTTTGGCACAAGGCAGAAAGAAGACGTAGTCGCAGCAGGACCAGTTCTCCATGAACTTGCTAGGCTCTATGACAAGGAGCCACAGGTCATCCCTGTCTCCATGTCCCTCACAGCAGAGCTTAAAAAGCCTCTCCTTGCCAGTGTATCAACTGGACGCATCAACACCTTTGTAACCTCAGAATACAAGGTACAAAAGGCGCAGAATCACGCAACAGAGGCATCAAAGATTCGTGATCAACTTCACAAGACTGGTGGCACACCTTTCAAGGTAGTGACCACCGATATCAAACTTGATGAAAATGTAAATATACCAATATCTGAAATTAACAGCATCCGTCGCTTGGCACTTGATTCTCTTGAGATGAAGCTTGCAGGAGGATACAAAAAGGATACACTCTTTGATGAGTACAAGATGCCAATAGAGGACTATATCAACACAGAACTTCTAGAACTTGGCGCACACGGTGTCACATGGAAAAAGGATGGCACTGCCACCCTTCCAAACCTTGTTATTCGTTTCTCATCAACCGATCAAATTCCAGATAATTTTGCAGAAATAGTAAAAGACACCAACTCGCCAAGAATCACTTCAATAATTGTCCCACTATATACAACCGAGGACAAATATTCAAAGCTTAAAAAGCTTGGTATTCCTATTGGCGTTGAGCTACCTCGCGCAATATACGGAAGTCAGCGCGAGATTAGGGCAAAACTTAAGGACGCCAAGAAAATAGGCGTTCGCTTTGCCTTTTGTAGCACACTCGATGCTGTGCTCATTGCAAAGAGCGCAGGTCTCATCGTAATGGGTGCCCCAACGCTCAACGCATTCAACAGCTTTACACTTCGTGAATACCAGGACCTTGGCATTCATTCCGTGGCCGTTTCAACCGAGCTTGAGCTATCGGCCATCAACAAGCTCCGTGGCACCTTGCCACGTGGCATTGTCACATTTGGCCAGATACCGCTCATGCTCACACGAAACTGCCCAATAAAGAACGGTCGCAACTGTAAATCCTGCAACAGCAGCCTTTACCTTGTCGACCGCAAGGGCATCCGTTTTCCAGTCACTTGCAAGCCAAACGGTAGCAATGCAAGTGAACTCCTAAACTCCCGCCCTATTTACCTTGCCGACAGGCAGGACGAACTCAAAAACGTCGACTTCCAAATTCTCTACTTCTCAGTTGAGAGCAAGGACAAAGTACAAGCAATAATAAACGCATACAAGAATTCATCCGAGCCTAAGGCTGAGTTTACAAGAGGCCTCTACTTTAGAGGTGTTGAATAAAAAATAAGACCCGAGTCAAACGACTCGGGTCTTGTGTTTTTCTAAATTATTTTGCTTTCTTTGCAACGTATACTTTCTTGCCAAACTTCTTGATAGCGAAGAGTACAGCAATTGTAGCTACAATACCAATTGCAAGGCAGATAACAGCGTTCTGAACGAAACCAGCAATGATAAACATTACAAATGAAATAGCTGCTACTGTGATTGCATATGGAAGCTGAGTTGATACGTGATTTAAGTGGTTAGACTGAGCACCAGCTGATGACATGATTGTTGTATCAGAGATTGGTGAGCAGTGATCACCGCAAACAGCACCAGCAAGGCAAGCAGAGATACAGATTGTACCAAGTGTTGAACCTACTGGGAAGATAGCTGTAACGATTGGGATGAGGATACCGAATGTACCCCATGATGTACCTGTTGAGAATGCAAGGAGACAAGCAATAACAAAGATGATTGCTGGAAGGAATGACTGGAAGAGACCAGCTGAACCCTCAACGAGACCACCAACATAGTCAGCAGCACCCAAGAGACCTGTCATGTTCTTAAGTGATGTTGCAAGTGTCAAGATAAGGATTGGTGGAACCATTGCAATGAAGCCCTGTGGAACGCATTCCATAGCCTCTTTGAATGTGATAACTCTTCTTGCAATAAGGTAAATTACTGTAAATACAAGTGCAACAAAAGCAGCCCAAGGAAGACCGATTGTAGCATCTGTGTTTGAGAATGCATCGATGAATCCCATATCAGCCATACGCTCTGCTGGAGTAAAGATCCAATCATCGCCAACCATGCACTGGCCAACATAGATGAGTGAGAATACTGAAAGAGCGATGAGTACAATAATAGGAAGAACGAGGTCGATAACCTTGCCCTTTGGATTTGCTTCTACTTCCTTTTCACCCTCAAAAGCGCCTGTTGTGAAGAGGTCGTCGTTTTCAAATGCATTCTTCTCATGAAGAGCCATTGAACCATAGTCAAAGCTCATGATTGAAAGAGCGATAACGAAAACGAGTGTGAGAAGTGAGTAGTAGTTATAAGGGATAGCTGAGATGAAGAGCTGGAGGCCCTGACCATCTGGAGCATAACCTGAAACTGCAGCAGCCCAAGAAGAGATAGGAGCTATCATACAAATAGGTGCTGCTGTTGCATCGATGAGGTAAGCAAGCTTTGCACGAGAGATCTTCTTAGAATCTGTTACAGGGCGCATAACTGAACCAACTGTGAGGCAGTTGAAGTAGTCATCGATAAAGATGAGTACGCCAAGTGCGAAAGTTGCGAGTGCTGCGCCTGCACGTGACTTGATATGTGTCTGTGCCCAACGTCCGAAAGCAGCAGAACCGCCTGACTTGTTGAGGAGGGCAACGATGATGCCAAGGATAACGAGGAATGCAAAGATACCAGCGTTACCTGAAACAGCCTCTGTTACACCTTCAACTGTAAGGAAGTTTACTGTGCCAATTGGGTTAAAGTGTGCAGCAAGCAAACCGCCAAGTACTGTACCAAGGAAGAGTGATGAATAAGCTTCCTTTGTAATAAGTGCAAGGCAAATTGCGAATACTGGTGGAAGGAGTGCCCAAAGTGTGCCACCAGCGCTTAAAATGCTTCCGGTAAATGAGCAGATAACGATAAAGAGAATTACGAACGCAATTGCGCCTATCGCTGTACCGGAAATCTTCTTTTTGTTTTCCATTTCGAAAACTCCTTTTCAAAAATTTTCCAATAAAAAAAGTCGTGATACTATCACGACTACTCATAAAAAAATAGTTATGATTAATACTTTTTAATTGTATTAGTATATTAGCACATTAAAGTGCGAAAGACAACTCTTTTTTAGCTCTTGCCTGTCGACCCAAAGCCTCCTCGATTTTCCCCATCGAGGTGGTCTACCTCACAAAAATCGATGTGTGGCTGGTTTTCCATTATACGGAACTGGCAGATGCGGTCATTGACATGGATTTCCGTGTCACGGAGTGCATATGCCGGCCAGAACCACTGGTCGTCGTCGCCGCAGTATGACGCATCAATGACACCCATTGAATTGGTCTGAATTACGCCAAAGTTCTTGTATGTCGATGAGCGTGGCACTACGTGCGCCTCATATCCTTCTGGCAATTCAATGGCAATTCCGAGTGGAATGAGGCGCCACTCGCCCGCCTTCATTACTACGTCCTCTGCGGCACGCAAGTCGATCCAATCCGACTTGCCATCTATGTAGCAGAGCTTTTCAATCTTGTCTGTAAAGTATTTTACCTTGACATCCATACGTTTTTGACCTCCAGATATAGTTAGAGCACCTCAAAAGAGGTGCTCATTTAAGTCCATTAGCCTACTGTTGCAGGAGCTGCTGGCTGCTGTGCTGCAGGAGCAGGTGTCTGCTGCTTAGGTGCCTGTGTTGTAGTTGTTGTAGGCGCCTGTGTTGTAGTTGTTGTCTGCTGCTGTGTTGAAACGTCACCAGCATCAACCTGTGTATAGTTGAGGAAGATGTTGCTAATTGTATTAGGTGATGGAGTACCAAATTCAACTATTGTAATAGCGTAATTTGTCTCACTCTCTATTCTTGCATAGGCAACAAGTACATTGCTGCTATCAAAGAAGAAGCTGTAGAGAGTACCCCACTTATCAACATATTCCTCGTGCTTATAATCCTTAACAGAAAGTGAGCTTGCCTTGTCTGTTGGAGTCATTGTAACCATATCAGAAACAAGTTTCTCTGACTGATCAAAGACTAGCTTAAGGCTGTCAACGAGCTGTGCTGTTTCAGCAGATACTACTGAAAGGTTCTTGGTATTAAGTTCAACATACTGGCTTCCTGTTACACAGTAGAGTGTGCCGTCGCCCTTCTTGATGAAGTCGTAGCCCTGGTTCTTGATAGAAATCATCTTATCTTTACCAATCTGTGTGAACATTTCCTCTTCTCCGCCTTCAGCAGAAGAAATCTTGAAATAGTAGTTACCAGATGCAATAAGTTCAACGTATGGCTTTAAAAGTTTACCCTCAAATGCTGAAAGGTCAAGGTTGCTGCTAGAACCCTGTCCATCCTTGTAATCAGGCTCAAGGGTTGGGTCCTCATTTTTATGACATGCACAAAGTGTTAACGCCATAACGAGAACGAGTAAAAGTGCGATAATTCTCTTCATAGTGAGACCTCCTCAAAATTACCTATGTATGTTACCATAACCCCATTTTAAAGTCAATGAATTCTCCTACCATTTACTGTGAACTTGCTCACAGAATGCCTGCATATCCTTAATCTCTAAAACGGTGCCATCGTCAAGTGTTACAGTACCATTCCAGAGGCCTGTGCACTGATCTGTATGAGCACCAACAATACCGATATCAATACCGATGTGTGAGTTAAAGAATGGGTCCATTGTGAGCTCGAAACGACCATTCTCCTCATGGAATACCCATGGTCTTGATTTTGGATGCTTGTGGTCGTAATCAACCGTTACCTTACCAA
Source organism: Acutalibacteraceae bacterium (assembly GCA_045599345.1). Classification (GTDB taxonomy): domain Bacteria; phylum Bacillota; class Clostridia; order Oscillospirales; family Acutalibacteraceae; genus UBA1227. Next base: position 35,541 of record JAZRVV010000019.1, on the reverse strand, counting down.
GCTTGTGAGCAACGCCATCATAGAAGAGGCAAGTCTCTGTAGCATCGCTGTCATCACCAAATCCAAATGTGATTTCAAAACCGAAAAGTTTGTCGTTGATATAGGTCGATCCATTGCCCCAAATCCAGCGGATGTTGTGGGCCCAAACTCCACGGCCCCAGTCGAGTACGCCAAAACTGTTGTTTTCCTTTGAGAATTTGAGCTTCTTTGGTCCGATCTTTAAGAAACCAGTTGCTGGCATACAGTTCTCTTTGTTTGTAAAGAAGAAGTGGTCTTTCATCTTCTTAGAACCCTTAGCATCCTTCTTTTTCCATGGAATAGAGATAGAGATTGACTCCTGTCCCTCTGGTACAGCGAGGTCCATCTCAAGTGTGAATGGAAGACCTGTTGGCCAAATAGCAATACCCTTTGCCGAGAGATGACGAGACTTGCCGTCGTATGACTCGTGCATCTTGAAATATCCATAGTTTCTGTCTACTACGAATGGCTGGTCGCTCTGACGAGGCATTGGGAAACGATTTACTGTATAGATGTGAGCCATTGCTGCACAGAAAACAGGAAGTCCTGTTTTCATATCTGTAACAGTAATGCATCCTGCCTCTGCCATTGATATATTAGCAATAGTGAACTGCATCATGTATCTGTCATTTGAAACCTCATAGAAGTCCCATTCCTTGATTCTAAGAGGGTGTGCACTAATTGCATCACGGTTGTACTCAATGAGGCTGTTATGTCTTGCCCAACCTGGCTCTAAAACATAGCCGTTTTCATCAAGAAGTTTAGTTTTAACCTTTATCTCGTTTTGCTTTTGAATATCTGCCACAAAAATTCCTCCTATTTAAATTAATTAATACTTTATTATGGTATCACAACCGTATTGAAAAAGCCATATTTCCTTATATTCAAAAATGTGCTATTATATATTAGTGGACAGATGCTGGAATAGCTCAGTTGGTAGAGCAGCTCATTCGTAATGAGCAGGTCGCGTGTTCGAGTCACGTTTCCAGCTCCACTTTAGGGGGCGTATATTCTATGATGGATAAAAAGCGTATTGAGACTATAGTTGCCACCTTTGTTAGCACCCAGTTTCTCTACAACACAATCATCGACATTGATGACAACTACTGCATCACATACAATGGCAAGGGTGTTGGATACATTGAGCGTACCTTTGATGAGTTTGTTGAAATTGCGGATACATTGATGCATCCACTTTTTAAGAACAAACTCAAGAACGAGCTCACAACGCAGTATCTCAAAACTGCCTTTGACAATAACCAGACTCTCCGTGTCGAAGCATTGATGATGGGCTTTGACGATCACCAGTACCACTGGTTTAGAATTCGTCTTGTTCCAATCGATGACGGCTCGGGTCATACTGTATTTTTCTTCAACGTTTTTCTTGTCGATGACGACGTTAAAAAAACTGAGGAAAACAGAGCCGAAGTATTCAACAAAGCTGTTATGGAACAGCTTGTATACAACTACATCCTTGTATATGTAATCGACCTCTCAAACAGCATGAGCAGGCTTGTTTACTCCAACACAGGAGACGACTACGATGTATATGCAAAACAGTTTGGTTCTCATCTTGAGATGATGAACGACGTCTGCACCAACTACATATCCGAGGATTTCCAAGTTCCATTTACTAGATTCATGGACTATGCCAACATCAAGAAGCAACTTGATGAGGGCAAGGATAGAATGGTCCTAATCTTTAGGGACAAAAAGGGCACTGCTTTTGAGATGACAGTTTCAAAGTACCCTGAATATGCAGATGATTATCCACTAGTTGTATTTTCTCTCAAGGAACTTAATTAAATCTTAAAACAAAACTCCTGACTAGGTCGCTAGTCAGGAGTTCTTATTTTGTCTTACTTTTTCATCTGCATCTTTTTCTTGAGAAGGTCAGCGTTTGATGCAAACTTAATAGCGTTCATTTCGGAAATGATTCCGTTGTCGTAAAGGTCAAATATACTTGAATCCATTGCAACCATGCCTTCGGCAGCTGATGTTGCAATGATTGAGTCTATTTGATGTACCTTGGACTCACGAATCATATTACGAATTGCGCTATTAAGGTTCATAACCTCAAACGCTGGTACCAGTGCGCCGTCAACAGTTGGGATCAACTGTTGTGATACTACGCACTGCAAAAGCTGTGCGAGCTGTACCCTAATCTGCTGTTGCTGATTAGGTGGGAATACATCGATAACACGATCGATTGTATTGGCAGCGCCAACGGTATGGAGTGTTGAGATGACAAGGTGTCCTGTCTCAGCAGCAGTCATAGCTGTCTTGATAGTCTCATAGTCACGCATCTCACCAACAAGGATAACATCAGGAGCCTGACGAAGGCATGCACGAAGTGCAGCTACGTAGTCAGCTGAGTCAGAGCCAATCTCACGCTGTGAGATTACGCATTTATCATTGCGGTGGAGGTACTCAAGTGGTTCCTCAAGTGTGATTATATGACCGTTTCTTGTCTTGTTAATCCTATCGATGATGCAGGCAAGTGTGGTTGACTTACCACCGCCTGCAGGACCTGTTACAAGTACAAGGCCCTTTGTCTTTTCAGCGATAGACATAACAGAATCTGGAATGCCCAAATCCTTGTAATCTGGAATATCAAATGAAACCAGACGGATAACAGCAGCGAGTGATCCACGCTGCTTGTATGTGCTTACTCTGAAACGAGAGAGGCCACTGATAGCAAGCGAGAAGTCATCGTCACCAGATGCTAAAAGGTGATCCATAGGACGTCCTGCTGTATCATATATTTCCTCAATAAGTGCGCGAGTTGTCTGCGGAGTCATGCGCTCCTCTTCCTGTGGCACGATAATGCCGTTTAGTTTGTATGAAAGAGGAAGGCTGGCAAGGACAAAGATGTCCGATGCCTGCTGCTCAACTGCACCGCGAAGAAGTGTTAATAAATCCATTAAAACTCACCATCCCAAAGATGTACTTCACCGTCTGCGCTCCACTCTGCGACATTAACAAGTTCCCACTTGAGAATTTTAAGGTCGCCACCTGTATAGAGGAGCTCAACTTGAATTTCTTGGTCGTCATCCATGCCTTGTGCATAGCTAAAGTGGTAACCGTCGTCCATTGCAGCACCTGCAACGCCAAGTCCCTTTACTTCACTAAGTGCACTTGCGGCATCCGGATTGTTTGCCAATGCTTCACGTATCTTGCCTTCTATAACAACGGCACCAGCATCTGCTGCATAATACGTCTGCATTGTACGTGCAGACTTCTCAGCAAGCTTGTACTCGTTGTTCGATGTCATAAAGGTAAGTACTGCAAAGATTGTGAGGCAAAGTACGGAGAAGACCATTATGATACTTGCACTACCGATATTGATACCGGATGATTTGCGTTCATTCTGTTCCATTACTCTACCCCCTTGTCTGGGCTCACTGCCGTAACCATATCAAAGAGCAATGCGCCAGAGTCATCGTATACGGCAACGTGTGCCTGTACGAAGTACTTGTCAGCGTGCTCCTCTATAGTTGCATGATAAGCGCCCTGATATTTTTCCTCAAGGGTCCAATCCTTGTCATAGAACACAGTGATAATTCCATCGTGTTCTGTTGAGTTTGGATAGATTGAGGCAAAGTCAGTTCCATCAAGTTTATCTGCCTTCCAAGCCTCGGCGATACTCTCTGCTGCAAAACTTGCGTTTGTCATATCACGAGAGAGTTCAGTCTTAATCTTGGCACTTGAGAACACCTTCATACAAATAGCTGCTGAAAGTGCGAAGAACATCAAAACTATGATTATTTCCATAAGGAAGAGGGATGACTTAGACCTTTTGTTAGTCTTCAATCTCGCCACCTCCTAATCCTGATGCAACATGGAGGGTGACGAAAGCGGTTTTGCCCGTCTCGCCAGTACAGATAACCTTGATGAGGTTATCGTTTGTCTCAAAACTCAGCTTCTTTGCTGCAATGATATCAAGGCCAGCATCAAGTTCAAATGATGCTCCCTTTTCTACCATTATCTCCTTCACCGAACCATCGGTGCAGTAGATATATGTTGTGTATGTGGTTCCACCCATTTCCTCGTCAACTGCAAGCGCCTGCACGCCGTTTACATCGGCTACATAGACCTTGCCGCTTTCGTCGTAATGGTTGACCTTTGCTGTTATATATGAGAGACATGTGCGTTCTTGATATCTCTCTGTCATAACGCTCTGCGTGTCCTTATAGACACCCGCTCCGCTCATCAGTACGAAAAGTACTGTAATAGCGAATACTGCAAAGAGAACCAACACAAATATTGTATCTACTGTGTAAGCAGTTCTCTTTTTCATTCTGCGGGTACCTCCTCACCTAGTTCAATGATTTGCATGTCAGGCATGATGTTGTCGGCAAATGCGACATAGCCTATTGCATACTTATCTTTGTCATAAGTTAAGCCGTAGTTGTCTTCAAGGTACTGCACGCTTGATGGGTAAGCACCCTCAAGCGCATAGCAGGAAACTACTGCTTTATGGAGGCTTTCTTCTAGCACATTTTTGCTCTCCGATGCGGAGTTCTTCTCGGCGCTATTTACGCCGTAAATAAAGAATGCAAAAATGACTACGAAGAACACTATAGACAGGAGATGCCCACGTATTATTTCAAACGCCGAGCGCTTCCTTACTTTAGTTTCCATAAATCTTACTCCTTAGACGTTTAACCTATTGTGGTCATGATGCTCATAAGTGGGAGCATTACTGAAAGAAGGATAAGACCAACTACAAGTGACATGATGATAACAAGTGTTGGCTCAACCTTGTTGATAATTGACTCGATATTCTCGTCAACCTCAGCTTCGCTGCGGTGAGCAATCTCATCCATTACTGTGTCTGCTGTACCGGTCTTGAAACCGATTGAAAGCATACGGCAGTACATAGAGTTAAATATCTCGGACTTTGCAATAGCATCTACGAAAAGTTCGCCCTGCTTCATAAGTTCACGGCACTTTGAAATACGGCCAAGCATTACAGGGTTGTCTGTAATGCGCTCTACCATATCAAGTGATTCATCTGTATCAAGACCAGATGCAAGTGTCATTGCCATGCCGTTTGCAAAACGAGCAGATGCAATCTTCTTAGAGATTTTTCTATTAGATGTGATTTTATTAAAGAAGTTTACACACTTAAGTGAAAGACTTGGTACTGCGCTGATAAAGATTGCAACGATTGCAATTACAACAACTACTGCAAGGATAATTGCTGCATACTTTGTAATACCAGTACCAAAGTTCATGATGCTTACTGCAACTGGGCTCATCTCTGCGCCAAGCTCATGGAATACATCGTTAAAGATTGGGAGTACCTTTGTAATAAGTACGCCGATAACGAGAAGCAACATAAACATCAAAACAAGAGGATATACAACTGCACTCTTGATGCTTCTTGTAATTTCAACCTGTCTTGTGTAATAAGCTGAGAGTGCGCGAAGCACTGCTTCAAGCCTACCTGTACGAGAACCAATCTCGATCATTTCTACTAAATATTTAGGGAAGCATCCTGCCTCACCCAAAGCCTCTTCAAGACTCATACCGCCGTCCATCTTCTCGTAGAGTGAAGAGAGCATTTCTTTTAAATCCTTATCTGTCTCATCCTGTGCGAGCATAAAGAGTCCCTCATTGAGAGAGATACCTGCTTTAAGGCAGAGTGAGAGTTCCATACAAAATGATGAGAGATAAGGTCCATCAAGCTGTTTTATACTCATGTTCGTTCTCCTTTATATCAATAGTAATACATTGTTGAATAAGATCCCTTCGTGGACCAGTCATACTTGTTGCCACCGGTCGATGCAAATGTTGGGTCCATAAGTTTCCAAGTGTTGCCGTTAAACTGGATAATTCCGTTTACCCAACCACTGCCGGAAACATATACAGAAATCCAAGCGTGATATGTGCTGCCATTTACATAGCCAACACAGACCTTGGTTGGCAGTCCCTGTGTCCTAAGCATTGCCGCCATCGTTGATGCGTAGTCAAAACAGATTCCTGATTTTGATGCCCAAACGCTGTTGAGGTTTGGAACGTACGCCGATGAGGCTACTGAGGATGCCTTGCCATAGTCGTATCTAAAATTGTTTACAACGTAGTTGTAGATTGCCTCAATTTTAGCCATCTCTGTATCGCAGCCTCGTGTAAGCTCAGCGGCGTATGTAACGCACGAAGTGCCTCCACTGTAGTTGCAGAAGATGTTTGGTCTATAGAAAGCCACTGTTGAGTACGACAAAGCAACGTTTACGTCAAGCTTGCCGGCAACAGTGTAGGATGTGCCACCATCATTTGCAAGAAGGGCTATTGAATATGTACCATTACCATTTGTGAGTGGTAGTGCTTCCCAGTCCCTTGAGAATATAGGATAAACTGGTTTAGAACCACCTGGCGCTGTAACCTGGACACGTACGTTGGAGTGTGGTCCTGCGTACTTGACCATTACATATCCACTAGCAGTATTTGAATAATCAATTGCGCTTCCATCTGAGAAAGTCTGAACAAGTGTGCCCGGTGCAGAGTTATAGATAACCTGTGGTGCATAATAAGTGTTAGACTTTGCTTGTGTCGGAGCTGCTGTCTGCTTCGGTTTTGTAGTCTTTGGCTGTTGCTGACCGCCACCGCCTGAACCTCCGCCACTCTTTGTTGTAGCTTTAGTGCCACCACTAGAATCCTTGGTCGTAGACTTGCCACCAGAATTCTTGGTTGTAGACTTACCTCCATCAGACTTGCCCGACGTATAAGATCCAGTGTTATCACTGGCATCTTCACCCGATGTCGTCTCGTCTGAACTCTGAGGTTCAGTAGTGAGGTCTGACTTTGTAGTTTCAAGTGTTGGCTCCTCTTTATCGCCACAGGCGGTAAAGGTAAAGACCATCATACAAAGTACGAGCAATAACGCCAAGACTCGAGAAAGTCTTTTTGCTTGCATAGTGTAAACCTCGTTTTATTAAATATACATATTTAATTATAATATTAAAAACCTTAAAAATAAAGTACCAAAAAAAGTGGTAAGGCTTCCCAATTTATGATATAATTATCTGTAATTTTGAGGAGGGATAAAATGAAAAAGCGCATATACACAATACTTGAAGTAATTTTCATTGCCCTCTTTATATTCTCCCTCTCTCAACTGATAAAAATCGGCCTAAACTATCGTCGTGGCAATCAGCTTTATGAGGGTGTTCAAAACAAGGTTGAAGAGGTCACAGAGAACAAAGACTACCACTTCATAGTTGATTTAGTAGAGCTCAAAAAGACCAACGAAGACATTGCTGGATGGATCAAAATACCGGACACACCGGTTGACTACCCGCTCCTTCAGCCAGAGGACAACCAGTACTACCTAAAGCACACATATGACAATGTCTACTCCGACTTTGGTAGTATTTTCATAGACCAGTACTGTTCAATGGATGACCCAAACACCGTAATCTATGGTCACAACACGCGAAACGATTCGATGTTTGGCTCGCTTAAAAAGTATAAGAATTCCGATTACTTTAACAATCATCCAAACGTGTACATTCTCTATGGCGACACTGAAAAGCAGTACCAAATTGTTGCTGCACTCACAGTTGAGACAACAGATCCAGTTTACAAATTCAAATTCACAAACAGTGACATTCAAAAAGCTTGGATTGAAGCAATTTATGACAGAGCCGAATGTAACAAGCCTAATATGAAGTTCACAGGCAAAGAAAAATTCGTCACTCTTTCAACATGTACGAGTAGGACAAAAACAGAAAGATTTGTAATAGTAGCAAAAGAGGTAAAAACCGTATGGGCAAAATAGGATTCGACAATGAAAAATATCTTCAGACACAATCTGAGCATATTGCGAAGCGTATCGAAAGCTTTGGTGGCAAACTCTACCTAGAGTTTGGTGGCAAACTCTTCGACGACTATCATGCCTCACGTGTTCTCCCTGGTTTCAAACCAGACAGTAAACTTCAGATGCTCCTCCAGCTCAAGGACAAGGCAGAAATAGTTATCGCAATCAATGCTGGCGATATTGAAAAGAACAAGGTTCGCGGCGATACAGGCATCACCTATGACCTTGAAATCCTTCGCCTTATCGACGCATTCAAGAGCATCGGCCTCTATGTTGGTAGCGTAGTGCTTACACGCTATCAGAACCAACCATCTGCCGATGCGTTCAAGAAGCGTCTTGAGAACCTTGGCGTTGACGTATATCGCCACTATCCAATTGATGGTTATCCATCAAACATCCCACTCATCGTATCCGATGAGGGATTTGGCAAGAACGAATACATCCATACAACTCGTGAACTTGTAGTCATCACAGCTCCTGGTCCTGGTAGTGGCAAAATGGCAACATGCCTCTCACAGCTCTACCACGATAACAAGCGTGGCATCAAATCAGGATATGCCAAGTTCGAGACATTCCCAATCTGGAATCTCCCACTCAAGCATCCTGTAAACTTGGCCTATGAGGCAGCAACAGCTGACCTTGATGACGTCAACATGATTGACCCATTCCACCTTGAGGCCTATGGCAAGACAACAGTAAACTACAACCGTGATGTTGAAGTATTCCCAGTCCTCAATGCAATCTTTGAGGAAATCTCTGGTGAGTCACCATACAAATCACCAACAGACATGGGTGTTAATATGGCAGGCAACTGCATCATTGACGATGATGCATGTATCTATGCTGCCAACCAAGAAATCATCCGCAGGTATTACAAGGCCCTCTGCGATAAAAAGAAGGGCATTGTTGAAAACGACCTTGTAATGAAGCTTGAGATGATAGTAAAGCAGGCAGGACTTACCAAGGATGACCGTGAAGTAATCGCTGTTTCCTGTGCCAAGTCTCGCGACAATGGCGGACTTCCAGCAGCAGCAATCGAACTTCCAAACGGTCACATTGTAACCGGTCGTACAACCGATTTGCTTGGTTCCTGCTCAGCAGTGCTTCTCAATGCACTCAAGGAACTTGCTGATATCAAGGATGAGGTACACCTTATTCCTCCTATGGTTTTCGAGCCTATCCAGGCTCTCAAAACCGACACGCTTGGCAGCAAGAATCCACGCCTCCACTCTGACGAGACGCTCATCGCGCTCTCCATCGCAGCGGCTACTGACAAAAATGCTGCCCGCGCTATGGACTGTCTTTCAAGCCTTCGTGGCTGCGAGGCTCACACGACAGTCATCGTCTCAAGTGTTGATGCCGAAATCTACAAGAAGCTTGGCATCAACCTCACTTGCGAGCCAGAGTACCAGTCCAACACCCTCTTCCACAAGTAATTTCACAAACAAACGCCTCAATCCCTTGCCAGGAATTGAGGCTCTTTTTGTTTATGAAAGTCAAGCAAACCCTTACAGTTTGCACGACTTTCATTTTTCAAATAAAAGTAACCCTCCCCCCTGCCGGCCCGAGCGCCCCACCCAACTTACAGTTTAGTAGCGTAGTCTAGTTGGCGCGTCAAGGTACGCTCTGCTCTAAAGACCTTGACCCGCCACCTATCCTACGCTACGGGCTAGACATCACCAGCAAAGTGGAACTTTGCTGGTCGCAACTATTCATTTTGGGCTCTTAAGGGTTTAGATGTTTAAACAACTCATAATCTCCACTACAGTTTCACACGTATCCTCAAAGGCAATATCATTTGCATAAAAATTACTATTTTGATATTTCTTCCAGTAGTTTTGCATTATTTCACTATTTTTTACAACTTCCATAATGCTTCTATACTCGCCTAATATGCCTTGTGTTCCTCTCTTTTTTGACGTTGCTTCCAAAGCCTTATCTAACTTCTTAAAATCAATCTCATCCCGTTTTAGTTTCCATAAAATATACACATCATAGTAATCACGAGGCCGTGTGTTTTGATCCGCTCTAGAAACAATAGTCTCAATCTTTTCTGCCAATATAGTTTCGATATTATAGGCAAGAACAGGGATATATTTATCTTCTAGCATCATCTTATATTTATAATTGATTTCTCTAGGTGTAATAACATCTCCAGCAGTAATATCAAGTTTTAGAGGCACTGACATAGGTGGGTAATCCGCAGTAATGGATACTCTATAACCCGTATATTTATCGCCCTCTCTAATCTCTTCTATATTCACGAAAGAAAATGTAATATCATCATCTATTTGAATATCACAAATCTTTTTAAACATTTCGCGAACTGTACTTTCTTCAACTGGATATCCCTTTACTGTAGCATCTATATCCATAGTTGCTCTTGTATCAAGTCCAACCATTGACGCTATCAAAAAGCCGCCCTTAATAACAAATTTATTTTTAAACTCAGATAACGATATTCTCTCCAACAGGCGTTCCATCATATAGTTTTGCAAAACCAATTGTGCAGAAACATTTTTCTCTTTTGAAATGTTTTTCATAATGGCTTTTAATTGCATAGCATTTTTCATAACAACACCTCTAAGTAAGATCTTACTTTATCTTCGACTTTATATTTTTTAGCATAGTCAGATAATAAAACAATATTTCTTTCTTTCAATTTAACATACTGTTTAAAGGCCTCTGTAACAATTGCAACATCTATATCAACTCGGGGCCTCAAAATATCACATAAAGTTTTTTCCATGCAATAACAATTAACTTGGTTACCAGAAGGTGTACAAGTTTGAATAATACCATCAGAATAAAATTCTTTCTTATTCTGTATACATTTAAATCCTTCTTCTTTGACCTTTGTTAGATTGTATCCTGTTGAAAACGTCATTGTATAAAATACAGGTGTCCTATCAGTTAATCCCAATAAAAACAACGCAGTTTCATGAGAGTAAACACCCTTTTTGAATCTAACAGCAAAATTAAACATCTCATCTTCCCACACATCAGGAATGATATAAACTCCACGAGATACATTTTCAAGTAATCCCTTTTCACAAAGGTATGTCAAGAAACCTCGAGATAATCCCATATTAGTTATAGCATCTGCCGTTACTATACCATTATGAGATTTTGCATATTCAATAATATCGTTTAGTGATGACATAAAAGCTATCTCCCTTCTTGACTTTTACGCTTACTATTATATATAAAGTAAGCATATTTGTCAATATGACTATGACAACTAGTTGATTGTAGTTTGCTACTCGCTTCCTGCCACGCTTTGCCTATGAGTAAGATAAAAGCCCCAACTCGGATGAGTTGGGGCGTTAATTTTATGTGGTTATTTTGGAAGCGCCGGCGCTTCGGCAGAGTCGAAGTCCATCATCTTGAGGATGCGGGCCTTGAAGAAGAAGAGCGAGACCGCAAGGGACATGACTTCGGCAATTGGGAAGGCAAACCATACGTTTGAGAGGACTCCCGTAAGGGAGAGCAAGTATGCGGCAGGAACGAGCACTGCGAGCTGACGCATGATTGAAACGACCATGGAGAAAGTTGCCTTGCCAAAGGCTTGGAATGTGGAGCCGATAACGATACAGATAGCGGCAACTGGGAAGTGAACAGCAATTATTCTAAGTGCTGGAACACCCAGTTCGATAAGCGCTGCGTTTTCGGCTGGATTGTTGGACTTGAAAAGTCCAAGGAGTGTGTCAGGGATTGTCTCGAAAAGAATGAGGCCGATTGTCATTGTCGTTAAAGCAAAGATGAGGCCGAGTTTGATTGTCTTTAAGAGACGCTCACGGTTACGTGCACCCAGGTTGTATGCAAGGATTGGGATGATACCATTGTTGAGACCAAATATTGGCATAAAGATAAAGCTCTGGAGCTTGAAGTATGAGCCAAATACGGCAACAGCAACCTTGGTAAAGCCAATCAAAATCTTGTTGAGTGCAAAGGTCATTACTGAACCAATTGATCCCATGATAATTGATGGAATACCAACTTGGTATACACGCCTAAAGATAAATGACTCTGGCTTTAGGTACTTGGCGCTAAGCTCAATATCGGCATTCTTCGTAAAGTTCAAGATGATGCCGAGAACACATGCACAGCACTGGCCAATGCAAGTGGCAATGGCGGCGCCACGTACGCCCATTGCTGGGCAACCAAGGAGGCCAAAAATCATAATTGGGTCAAGAATGATATTGATGATAGCGCCAGTCATCTGGATTATCATCGAATAAATTGTACGGCCAGTGGAAGTGAGAAGTCTCTCTGTGAACATCTGGCCAAAGAGGCCGAATGAGTAACAGAGAACTGGTTTCATATAGTCAACGCCGTACTGCAAAATTGCAGGGTCATTTGTCTGAGCCCTAAAATACACTGATGTCAGTGTAAGGCCAATTGTGAGGAAGATTGCATATGAAATAGCCCAGAAGTAGATTGCGTGATTTGCAACCTTGTTGGCTGTTTTGAAATCCTTCTCACCAAGGCTCTTGGAGAGGAAGGCGTTGATACCAACGCCTGTGCCTGCGCCAACTGCAATCATCAAGTTCTGGAGTGAGAAGGCAAGAGATACAGCCGACAAAGCGTCTTGAGAAAGACGGGAAACAAAGATACTATCAACGATGTTGTACAGTGCCTGTACAATCATGGAGAGTATCATTGGCACCGCCATAGATACAAGAAGCTTACCAACGGGCATGGTGCCCATCTTGTTCTCTTCACGGATTTCTGCCATTAGTTCTGTCCTCCAAATCTGCCACGAGCGATAGTCTCAAGCATTGAAGTAACATTGTTAAGGCCGACACTTGTGTTAATCATAATATCGTAGTTTTTACGGTCTCCCCACTTGCGTGTGGTGTAGAAGTGATAGTAGTTTGAACGCTGTCTGTCCATCTTGTTGATTTCCTTCTCAGTGATTGCTGGGAAGTCCTTGTATACGCTGACAATTCTGTCTATTCTGTCCTGAACGTCTGCATAGAGGAAAACGTTAAGAACGTTATCATAGTCACGAAGAATGTAATCTGCGCACTTACCTACTATTACACATGAGTGATGGTCAGCAAGTTCCTTGATTATCTTGGTTTTTGAGAGGAATACCTGCTCATCAAGTGGATTAGTTTTTCCAAAACTTGCCATCTCATAGAGGAGGCTTGAACCCTTCTTTTCCATAAGTTCAGATACTAATTCCTCATCAATACCACAGTCATCTGCGATGAGCTGATGGATTATGTTTTTGTCGTAGTATTCGATGCCTAAGCGGTCTGCGAGATCCTTGCCGATTACGCGTCCGCCACATCCATGTTGACGACCAATTGTAATTACATATGACATATTTTTCTCCTTAACGTTTTGCTGTTTTTCTGACATATACTGATCTGTATTTCGAATATATAATAAGTTGACTCTTGTAAATACCGAAGTATCCAGAGAGCATATAACTGAGTGCAATTGCGAGGCAGAAGAACCAAAGTCCCTGTCCGCCGAACATCTCAACTCCTATGAGGATGGATGAGATTGGGCTGTTTGTAACGCCACAGAATACTGCGACCATGCCAAGTGCGGCGCAGAAAGCTGGTGGCATTCCAAGAAGCCCACCGATAAGGCAACCAAAGGTTGCGCCAATGTAAAGAACCGGTACGATCTCGCCACCCCTGTATCCGCCTGAGAGAGATAGGGATGTAAAGATGAGCTTTAGGATGAAAGCGTACCAGACAACTTTGCCAGTAAGTGCATTTGCGATAACGTCTGTGCCGATACCGTTGTATGCGCCATCTCTAAAAATGAAGGAAAGCAATGCAACGGCTGCGCCAGCAACTGCTATCTTGATATATGGATTTTGGAACTTGCGATTGAACACCCTCTCAGAGAGAGCAAATGCAACGCAAATTATTATTGCTATTACTGCAAAGAGGAGTCCCATAAGGGCCGTCATGCCAACAGTGTATGGCGTGAACTCTGGGATAGTTATGAGTTTATACTGAGCGTACTCAACACCTAAAAGCTTTGCAAGATTAAATGCAGTGAGTGCTGACACAAGGCAAGGAACAAGCGCTGCGTAATACATTACGCCGACGCTGATTACTTCCATTGCAAATATTGCGGCCGCGAGTGGCGTGCCAAAAAGTGCTGCAAAGGCGGCGCTCATGCCAGTCATGATCATAATCTTTTGATCATTCTCATTGAGTTTTAGCGCCTTTGCAAAAGTGTGGCCCATTGAAGCGCCCATTTGAAGCGCAGCGCCTTCACGGCCGACAGATGCACCAAAAAGGTGCGAGATAATCGATGAAACAAAGATGAGTGGCATCATAACAAAATGCATTTTCTCATCAGAATTAATTGACGCAAGCACAGAGTTGGTGCCCTTCATTACATCGGAACCAAACTTGTCATAGAGGAATACAATAAAAAGGCCCGCAAACGGCAAACCAGCGATGAGCTGTGGATGCGCTATGCGAAGGTTTGTTGCATACTTTAAGGAATAAGCAAAAGCAGTAGCAATAAGGCCAAGAACAGCGCCTTCAAAAAGTGCGAGGCCTATCCACTTTAAGCAGACAATGATGTGAACATAGAACTTGCGAACTTCCACTTTAGCTGTCTGTTCATAAGAATCCTTGACTTCTTTGTCCATGCTTATCCCTCCCTCTTTTATTATAAAAACTCCGCAGTTTGTGCGGAGTTTTAAATTACTTCTTAAATTTAATTACGCAAAGGGCAACTGCACCGATACATACAATACCGGTTACACCATATGCAATTACTCTTGAAAGAACAGTTGATGTGTCCTGTGGTGACTCTAGTGGACCAGCGTTGTCAACAAGCTGATCCCAAACATCAACATCTGAGAGTTCCTGCTTTGCTGCAGCAAATGGTGTTGCATCAACAATAACCTCTGTCTCTGGTTCAGTTGTTGTCTCTGGCACTACTTTCGCAGGCTCTGTTGTTGTAACAGTTGATGTAGGAACATTTGCCATAAGGTAACGAACAGATATTGTTCCACCATAGAATGCAGAAGCGTCATAAAGCACTGAACCACTAACATTGTCAATGTTGACTGTGTTAAGTCCCTTACAGTTTACGAAAGCACCGGACTCAATTGCGACAACGGAATTTGGGATGTTAACCGTTGTTGCATCATCTGGAACCATGCCAGGTGAAACTGTCTTGGTGCCATCTGGAATAGAAAAAGTTGATTCTGCGAAGGCAAATAAAGACAATGAGCATATGAGAATAACGATAGTAACGACTGTTGCAAGCAATCTGAGTGCTCTATTTCCTTTCATCAAAATCAACTCCAATTGAAAATGCAAATTTAACCAGTAATAATATACCAAAATTAAAATAAAATATCTACGGATGCATTAACAATATTGCACGAGTAGGCCGTTAACAATTTGTTCAAAATGACAATACTTGATTATGGTAAAATAATGTAGTATTATAGTCCATCTCAAAGAAAGGAGTGTTCATATGGTTATAAGAGCAAACGCCAAAATCAACCTCATGCTTGACATTTTGGGCCAGACAGACGACGGCTACCACAGCCTCTTTATGATTATGCAATCAATTGGCCTCTATGACTATGTCACTGTTGATTTGACTGGCAACAAAAATGAAATTGAACTCTCCTGTAGTAATGATGCCCTTCCTTGCGATGAGCACAACATCGCATACAAGGCTGCAATGGCATTCTTTAAGTATGCCAAGGTCCCAAATCCAGGCATCAAAATTCACATAGAAAAAAATATCCCGTTCGCAGCGGGTCTTGCTGGTGGCAGCGCGGACGCTGCAGCAGTAATTGCCGCATTAAACGAGATACTAGAGTTACATCTGAGTGTTGACGAGCTTTGCGCCATAGGTGTAAAGGTAGGCGCAGATGTACCATTCTGCCTCAAAGGTGGCACAATGGTGGCACTTGACATCGGTCAAGTATTGGCACCTCTGACACCGATTAAGGATCAGTACATCGTACTTGTAAAGCCTAATCAGGACGTGTCAACAAAGGCGGCATATGACGCTTTTGACACGGCCGAAAACATACGTCACTGCGATAGAAAGGGTATCATCCACGCCATTGAAAAGGGCGATGATGAGTACTTCTATCAGAGTATCAAGAACGTCTTTGAACAGTTCGTTGAAGTACCAGACAGAGTTGATATCAAATCAATCATGCGCAACCACGGTTGCAAAGCCTGTTGCATGAGTGGCTCTGGTCCATCGGTCTACGCACTCTTTGACAGCGAGATTAAGGCTCGCTCTTGTGCTTCAAAGCTCAAGGAAAAATGGCCAGACACATTTATTATTAAGCCAGTTAAATCAGGACTTGAAATAGTCTCTCACTAACAGGTGAGAGACTATTATTTTTAGACAATTTATTTGTTTTTGTCCGTTTAAGGTTATTTTAAGGTTTATTGTGTATTATTCCCTCAATAGGACATTAGGACATCCTATTACACATCGCTTTTTGCTTCCCGAAAAATTTTTAAAAAGCGAAGGCCTCGACAGTAGCAATGCTGTCGAGGCTTTATTTATTGTTTGAGTTTTGATACTAGTTCTTCGTCAGGTGTGACATAGATTGTCCAGTTTTCATGGAAAATAACTTTGCCTGGTTTGGCACCAGTTGGTTTCTTGAGGTTTTTAACCAAAGTATAATCAACTGGTATTTTTTTTGCTCCACTCTCGCCAGCTGAGCTATGGTAAGCTGCGATGACTGCTGCCTCCTCTATCGCCTGGTCAGATACCACACCATTTTGATTTTCAATTATGACGTGTGAGCCAGGGAAATCCTTGGTATGCATCCACATATCGAGTTTGTTTGCACTCTTCATCGACAGCTTGTCATTTTGGAGGTTGTTTCGACCAACAAGCACCCTAAAACCATCTGTTGTCCTGTACTCAATCGGTGGGAGCGATGACACCTTCTGCTGTGGCTTTGCCTTTGAGAGTTTGCCTTTGGCATCATACTTATTCTTGATATATCCCTGTTCAATGAGTTCTGCTCTGATGCTCAAAATATCCTTTTCGTTTTCAACACGAGTCAGAGCGTCAAGGACTGTTTCAATATATTCAAGTTCCAAAAGGCCAGACTCTATCTGTTCTTTGAGCTTCTTCTCAGCAGTGTATGTTTTCTTGTATTCTTTGAAATACTTCTGCGAGTTTTGAGCAGGTGTGAGTGCTGGATTTACTTTGACTCTCATGATTTTGTTTTCATCATAGTAGTTTTCAAGATCAAAGTACGGGGCGCCTTTTTGGAGCTTATAAAGGTTTGCATTTATAAGTTCAGCAGAGATGCGCAATGTTTCACGGTCCGCACATTTATCGAGTTCTGCGCGCTGGATGTCAAGCTTGCGTGCGATACGCTCGCGAGCATTGATCATCACACGGCGCAAATCGTATGTGCGATGTGACATGCGCTCAATGCTATCTCTTTTGGCATAGTAGTCCTCCAAAAGAGAAAAGGCGCTGTCATATTCAACCGCTTCAACCGTCGTGCCATACTGCAAAATAGGCATATATGAGAACTCAAACGGTTTGCCATTCTCATCCTTTAAGAGGTAATACTTATTTGAACCGTTTTTATAGCTAAGCAATATGTCTATTGATTCATCAACTGTCTTGGTCTCAAGTTCCCTTGCAACTACTGGAGAGAGTCCCATCAAAGTTGACATATATGCTTTGTCAGTGCCACCCTTTGCAATGATAAGTGACTTGATATCTTGATTTTCAAAAATGTTAACCTTGTCCTGCTGTGGCGGAAGTTCATACTGTACTCCTGGCAGGATAAGCCTTCTCGATGACTTTGAATAGTCAACGCGTTTTAGAGCGTCGATTATTTTTTTATCCTCATCAATCAAAATTACATTGCTGTATTGCGCCATAATCTCAACGACAAGAGTAAGCTTTTCCTTCTCACCCATTTCATTGGTTGCAAGGAAATCAAGGTAGAGAATTCTATCACAGCTCTCTTGATGGATATCAGTGAGAGTAGCACCACCAAGGCGCTTGCGAAGAAGCATGCAAAGCATTGGTGGAGACGCTGGATTCTCGTACTGCTCGGTGGTTATTGAAACGCGCGGAGAATTAGCCCTTGCACAGAGCAAGAGCTTGACGTTGTCTCGGTCACGAGTGCGCAAAGAGAGGATTAAATCCTCTCTTGTTGGCTCGTATACCTTGTCCACTTTGGCACCCAGTATTCTGTTTTGAAGTTCGCACTTTATCGTGTGCAAAAAGATGCCATCAAGTGACATTTTATCACCTAGCCTATATATTCTACTGGAGCATCCTCAATATAGAGGTACTCGATGTCATTAAATTCTTCCTTTAAAAGGTTTTTAAGAACTGGCATACTTACTGTCTCTGTCTCATAGTGACCAGCACAGAGGAGTGATACATCAAGTTCCCTTGCATCCAAATACTCGTTATGCTTGGCCTCACCTGTCACGAATGCGTCAACACCGTGGCGCTTTAAATCCGAAAGGAAGCAAGCGCCCGCTCCACCGCATACAGCAACAGTGCTTATCTCCTTGTCAGGAGATGTTACTGCAACGACTGCATCAAGTGCATCGGAGACAAGTCCTGCAAGGTCCCTTGCTGCCATTGGCATAGGAAGTGTGCCAACACGTACCATTGAGAGTTCACCCTCTGGTTCAAGTTTCTCAATATCATTGAGCCCAATAAGGGACGCTAGCACACAGCTGACACCTGCCTCTGCAAGGTCCCAGTTTGTGTGGCATGAGATTACATTAATGCCCTGTCTTATTGCCTTGCTTACAAGGGTATCTGATGGTACAAACTTGAGTGGCTCCCAAATGATTGGATGATGTGTGATGAGAAGGTCTGCACCAAAGTCCATTGCTTTTTCTAATGTCTCATTAGTTGCATCCAGGCAGAGTGCAATTTTCTTAACCTCTGCATTCTCATTGCCCACTAAAAGGCCAGAGTTATCCCAGTCCTCCTGTGTGGAGAATGGAGCAATCTCGTCTATAAAGCCATATATATCGCGTACTGTACTCATGAAAGGGCCTCCTTAAAGTTATCAATTAAGGCTTTTACATCCTCGTTCCTTGTTGCCTTGTACTGAACGTCAAGGCGAGAAATCATATATTTAATGTAATCATTTCTATATATACTACTAGAATTCTTGAGCTCACCTAAATAGTAATCACTTTCAGTGTGGACAAATACTTTGCCAGTATACACTACTTCCATAGCGAGATAGAGGTGACGTTTATCCTTTACTACATCCTCTTTTAGGATTTCATACCCTTCGCTAAAAAGGAAGCGTCTTAGGCTCTCGGCATGTGTCTGTGGTTGAAGGACAAAGTGATTGCCCTCCGCCTTGACCCATGGCGAGTCGGAGAGGATTTTAGCAATGAGCTCACCGCCCATACCGGCGATTACAAAATCGCTTACGTCATGCGGAACACTAATAAGGCCATCGGAGAGAATTGGGGTGATTTTGTCCTCAAGTTCAAACTCCTCAATTGTCTTCTTTGCGTTATCAAGTGGTCCTATCTTAACATCACAGGCATAGGCAGATGGAATAATATCATTCTTTATTAAATAAACAGGGACATAGGCATGGTCTGTGCCTATGTCAGCAATTGGCTTCCCTGGTCTTATGAGGGACGCCACCATAGTAAGTCTTAAATCAAGTTTCATAATATCATAAAAAAGGTGAAGGCACCGTTTGTCCTTCACCCCTTATCCTTATGCGTTTATCTTAGCAAGAAGTTCATCAACGTTTACGCCGTGAACTGCACATGCATCCTCAATTGACTCTCCACGAGCTGAAGGACATCCGAGACAATGCATTCCCATCTCGAGAAGGAAAGGTGCTGCGTCTGGTTTTGCATCAAGAAGATCGCCGATAAGTGTGTCTTTTGTAATTTCCATATTTAAGACTCCTTTTCTCAAAGTTCGCTCTAATTATACACTAATTCTTAAGGCTCTGCAATGGTGCAGGAATTCTGCCACCACGAGAGATAAACTTCTCTGGGCTCTTGGTATTTATTGGCATTACAGGGCCTGAACCCAAAAGACCACCGAACTCAAGCTCGTCGCCAACGTTCTTGCCAACTGCTGGGATTACACGAACAGCAGTTGTCTTGGAGTTGACCATACCAATAGCGGCCTCATCAGCGATGATTGCAGAGATAACTGCTGGTGTTGTATCGCCTGGGATAACTATCATATCAAGACCAACAGAGCATACAGCTGTCATAGCTTCAAGCTTTTCAATCTTGAGGCAGCCACTGCGTGCTGCGTTTATCATACCAGCATCCTCTGATACTGGAATAAATGCGCCTGAAAGTCCACCAACGTGAGAGGATGCCATAACGCCACCCTTTTTAACTGCGTCATTGAGGAGTGCGAGGCAGGCCGTTGTGCCGTGCGCGCCGCATTGCTCGAGGCCCATCTCCTCCAAGATGTAGGCAACGGAGTCGCCGACAGCAGGAGTTGGAGCGAGAGATAAATCGACAATGCCAAAAGGCACGTCAAGACGGCGAGATGCCTCGTTTGCTACGAGTTGACCAACTCGTGTAATCTTAAACGCTGTGCGTTTAACCATCTCGGCGATTTCTGTGATGTTGGCGTCTGGAATTCTGCTGATAGCAGAACGTACAACGCCAGGACCTGAAACGCCGACATTGATTACGCAGTCGGGCTCGCCTGCGCCATGGAACGCGCCAGCCATAAATGGGTTGTCCTCTGGCGCGTTGCAGAATACAACGAGCTTTGCAGGACCAATGCAGTCCTTGTATGCTGTAATCTCAGCAGACTGCTTTACTATTTCACCCATAAGTTTTACTGCATCCATGTTGATACCGGTCTTGGTTGAACCGATATTAACTGAGGAGCAAATATGGTCTGTTATATCAAGTGCCTCTGGAATGCTGCGGATGAGTGCCTCATCGCCTGCAGCAAAACCCTTTTGAACAAGTGCGGAGTAACCGCCAAGGAAGTTAACACCAATTGTGTCAACTGCACGCTCCAAAGTTTTAGCGTACTTGAGCGGGTCACCGCCTGAGGCTGCAAGAACCATTGAAATTGGTGTGACAGATACGCGCTTGTTGATAATTGGGATACCATACTCGCGCTCAATGTCCTCACCTGTTTTTACAAGGTTCTCTGCCTTGCGGACAATCTTCTCATAAACTTTGTCACAAGCTTTATCAATATCGCTGTCACAACAGTCAAGGAGTGAGATGCCCATTGTAATCGTACGAATATCGAGATTTTCATTCTCGATCATTCTGACGGTTTCAAAGACGTCATTAATTTCAAGCATCGTTTTTCTCCTTATACCTTGTGCATAGCATTAAAGATATCTTCGTGCATTACGTGGATGTCAAGACCCATGGTCTTGCCTTCGCTTGCAAGGATATCGGCAAAGTCGCCGAATGGGATATCAAGACCGTCAGTCTCAACAAGCATAACCATGCAGAATAAATCATCAAAAATATTCTGTGATACTGCACTTATATTAACGTTGTGCTCAGCGCAAAGAGTTGATGTCTTTGCGCAGATGCCAACCTGATCTTTTCCTACTACTGTAATTACTGCACGCATAGCGTTCCTCCAAATATTAAGCGCCAATGTATGGAGCTGGGTTTACTTTTGAACCATTGATACGAACCTCGAAATGAAGGTGAGGTCCTGTTGAGTTACCAGTTGAACCCAAGATACCAATTGGCTGACCTGCTGATACATACTGGCCTGTGCTTACACAGATTGAACCGTAAACCATATGAGCATAGAGAGTCTCCATACCGTTGTTGTGGTTAATCATAACGTAAGTACCATAACCTGCATTGCCGTTTGAAGCGATTGTTACTGTACCACTTGCAGCCGCAACAATTGTTGAGCCTGCACGACCAGTTGAAAGGTCAATACCACCATGGAATGAGCCCCATCTTGGTCCAAATGGTGATGAAACTTTGTATATGCCAGGAGCTGGCCATACAAGCCTACCATAGGACTTGACATATGTGCTTGGTGTGTATGAGTAACCTGTATTGCGATTGGTCTGTTTAACAATTGCCTTGGTACCAACAGAGATCTTTTGATCTACTGGCTGTCTAATTGTTGTACGGTTAACTTCCTTGATTCCTGTCTGGACACCATCTACGTAAGTTACCATGTATGTAACCTGGTCGATACCATTAACACCCTTTTGTGTTGTCTTGGTTGTGCCCTTATAGATGCTGCTGTTTTCAGTTTTAACTGTCTTGAATGGAATCTCCTCATTCTTGACAACAGTCTTAACTACCTTGAGGTTAACGTAGTTAACATCACCTGCAACAAGGAGGTCGTCACCTACGTGAATTTCCTTTTCATGCTCTGGGTTAAGTGCGATGAGCTCTGATACGCTGATGCCATTTGAGTAAGCGATGTTTGAGAGTGTATCGCCTGCCTGTACTATGTAATGGCGCTCCTTGTATCTTGACTTGGTAAGTGTATCAGCAAGCTGCTGAGAGTCCCAGATTGTTTCCTCATTGTTTGCGTAAATACCCTGTACAAACTTGACGTCCTGAGTAAAGCCTACAACATCATTTGCATTTTCCTTCTCATATCCATCGATGATGTTGTTAAATACCTGCATTGCATCTGTCTCGGTTTTGAGTGCGCAGATAAACTCGCCGTCGATGTATACGCCACAGGCGTATGTTGAATCAGAGTTTGTACTCTCTACTATGTTATCACTTACTGTCTGTGAGTCAGTGATTTCAGTTGGTTTTGCCTCAACAATCTTGTATGAGGTTGAAAGTGATGACACATTGTCATCGGCACCAAGGTCTGTGCTGAAACGTTCCTTCACAAGATCCTGTGCATTTACATATACCTGCTCATCAGCAACAACGCCTACGCTCTTGCCACTTGAATCAACCTCAATTGCATATGTGGTTGAGTTCCAGTGAGTGATTGTGGCAACAAGAACGATAAAGCCACAAACAGGAAGGACTGTATTAACAATGTTAGAAATCATTGTTGGGTGGTCCTTGAACACAAGGCGAAGACCACGGAGTCCCTGTTTTTGCTCGACGCACTCAAGTTTAAACTCAGCCCATTCAGCGCGAAGGTTTGAGAGGCTGCCGCCGATTGCATTCTTTATTGAACGACCAAGGAACTTGAAGAATGTCGAAATCAAGTTGAAAAGGTCGGTTGTAAGCATAGCAATAAGAAGCCAGAGAGAATGGAAGAATGCTCCAACCATCTCGCCAACTGTCTCAGCAAAACTATTGTATTCAACAATGTTTTCTTCTATTACTTCCTCTACAATTTCGTTTTCCAAAATATTGCCTCCGAAATTAATTGTTACAATTTGTAATAATTATACTCTTTTAATGGTATATGTCAATATCAACTGGATGTTTCTATCCTCTCAAAAAGGTTATCAACTTCCATCATAAGCTCTGGTGCAACGCCTCTTGCTAAAACGCTGTCAGCGGCGGCGGTAGCCCGCTCGAGGATAGCCGGATGGCCAATCATGTCGTTGACATAGGAGACTTCCTGTCCGTGCTGACGAGTGCCGTAAAATTCGCCGGCGCCGCGCAGGTCAAGATCACGTTGCGCGATTTCAAATCCGTCGGTTGTTGAGGTTAATACCCCAAGTCTTGCTTCTGTCAGCTTCGACGTGTTGTCGGAGCACAGGATGCACGTAGACTTCCACTGTCCACGACCGACGCGTCCGCGCAACTGGTGAAGTTGTGAGAGTCCAAAGCGTTCTGCATTTTCAATGAGCATAATAACCGCATTTGGAACATCAACACCAACCTCAATTACAACTGTTGAAACAAGAAGCTGAATCTCGCCCTTTTGGAAGCGCTCCATTACGGATTCTTTTTCCCCTGCCTTCATTTGACCATGAAGGAGTCCAACACTGTAATCCCGAAAGTCATCATCTTTGATGAGGTCGTAGTACTGCTTAGCTGAGAGGACGCCTTCTATCTCGCCGTCCTCAACAAGTGGGCATACGATGTATCCCTGTCTGCCCTCATCGAGGTGCTTTTTGATATACGCGAAAGCACGCTTTCTAATCGATGAGTTTATCTTGTACGTCTCGATTGGCACTCTGCCCTTTGGCAGTTCGTCAATAATCGAGACATCCAAATCCCCATACATCGCCCACAAAAGCGTGCGTGGAATAGGTGTCGCAGACATAACGAGTACGTGTACTCCCTGTCCCTTTTCCTTAAGCTTTGCTCGCTGGCGCACGCCAAAGCGATGCTGCTCATCGGTGATTACAAAACCTAAATTTTGGAACTCTACGTTGTCCGATATCAGTGCATGCGTGCCAACGGCAATCGCAATCTCACCACTGGCAAGACCAGCGAGAATTTCCCTCTTTTCAGCCGCTGGCGTGCTTCCTGTCAAGGCCACAACCTTTACAGCAGTTCCCTCAAAGAATTTCTTCAGCGTCTGAGCATGTTGTCTTGCTAAAATTTCTGTTGGTGCCATCATCACACTCTGATAGCCATTGGCATAGATGTTGTACATCAGCGCTGCTGCAACCAACGTCTTGCCAGAGCCAACATCACCCTGCAAAAGGCGGTTCATGGCAATGCCACTTGCCATGTCGGCAACACCAGCTTTGATGCACTTTTGCTGTGCGGCAGTTGGCGTAAATGGCAAGCGACTGATAAAGTCATCAGTGCAATCCACTGATGCAATAATATCTGTCTTTTGTTTGTTCTCTATCGCTTTTGTCTTAAGCCCAATTTGGAGATAGAACAGTTCCTCAAAGAGGAAGCGATGACGAGCCTTTGTCATCATCTCCATATTGCTTGGAAAATGTATTTCACGAATAGCCTCATCAAGTGGCATCAAGTCATATTTTTCAATGATATCCTGTGGCATTGGATCCTCAATACCAATGCCAAACTGTTTTAGTGCTGTGTCAACGCACTTCTCGATATAGTTTGATGTCAAACCGCCACGGCGACTATATATCGGCTTAATCCTCTCCTTTGTGCCTGTCTTTTCGATACTAGGAGAGCGCATCTGAAGTACACCGTTATTTCTAGTAACCGAACCAAAGAAGAGGAGTTCCTCTCCCTTTTGGAGTTTCATTGCGGCGTACTTGTTGTTAAAGATAACGATGTGAAGTGAATCTGTGTCATCAAAGACATCAACTTCAAATACCATCATTCCATTGCTCTTTGCCTTGTGGCGACGAACGTCTCCAGCAACAGTTGCTTTTATGCAACAGCAATCAAGGTTTTCAGAGCCTCTTATAGGTACAGGTGAGCTCCAATCCTCGTACGTTCTCGGATAATAATGAAAAAGAGCGTTGATGGTATTCACGCCGAGCGAGTTAAACTGCTCGGCGCGCTTTTCACCAACGCCTTTTAAAAATTTTATCTGAGTGTCTAGGAGCATTTTGCACCTCGTCTTATTCTACAGAGATAATGAAGTAGTAAACTGGTTGTCCACCTGGAAGGATTGAAATATCAACGTTTGAGAACTTGTTTTGAAGTTTCTCAAGAAGTTGATTTGCATCTTCCTCAGTCGCATCCTCACCATAGAATATTGTGATTATGTCAGTGTTCTTGCTGCAGAGGTTTTTAGTAACCTTGAATGCTGCAGTAACAACATCATCTTCAATTGTTGTGATAGAGCCGTTTTCCATACCAAGGATCTGGCCCTGCTTTACAGACTTGCCGTCTACGAGGCTGTCACGTGCTGCAAAAGTAACTTGAGCTGTGCCAACGTTTTCAATGGCCTTTGCCATTGTAAGGTGGTTGTCATCAACAGATGCATCCGGGTCAAAGTTCATCATTGCTGTCATACCCTGTGGTACGGTTCTTGTTGGTAAAACGATAACCTTGCGGGTTGAGAGAGGAGCAGCCTGCTCCGCAGCCATGATGATGTTCTTGTTATTTGGAAGAACGAATACTGTTTTAGCTGGCGTTGCCTCAACAGCATTGAGAATATCCTCTGTTGATGGGTTCATTGTTTGGCCACCGCTTACAACTACGTCAGCGCCAAGTTCATGGAACATTTCTGAGAGTCCTTCGCCTGCTGCTACCGCAACAAAGCCATAGTCGTTAACTGGTTCAACTGGCTCAAGTTTGTCGTTTGACTTGGCATTAATTTCAGCCTTCTTCTCCTCCTCGCGCTTTATTGAGAGGTTCTCAATCTTGCAGCCGATGAGTGCGCCAAACTTCATTGTCTCAACCATGGCAGGACCCGGCACATCAGTTGCGAGTTCAACTGTCATGATGCCGTCCTTCTCACGAACTGATACATTGCCACCAATTGATTTAAGGTAAGCCTTAAGTCCGTCTTTATCCTTCTTTTCATTGCGACGGATAACGTACTCAAGTTTGTAGTCATATTTCTCGGCGATCTCCTCGTCGGACATCTCGTCCTTTTTAGCAGCAGCATCGCCGTTTGCTTCATTAGGAATTATTCCCTCTCCCTTGAAAACAGAGAGGATGCCTTGGAAAGCATAGAGGAGACCCTGTCCACCAGAGTCAACTACTCCAGCCTTTTTAAGGACTGGAAGCAAATCTGGTGTTGTTTGTAGCGCTGCCTCAGCGCCGTCGCATACTGCCTGCCAAACCTCAGCGATATCCGCCTCCTTGTTGTCAGTGCCATATGCTGCACCATCACGTGCAGCAAGTCTGACAACAGTGAGGATAGTTCCTTCTGTTGGCTTCATTACAGCCTTGTATGCTGATTCTACACCATATGAGAGAGCGACAAGTAAGTCGCGAGGTTCCATTGTCTCCTTGCCCTTAAGGCCCTTGGCAATGCCACGGAAGATAAGGGAGAGGATAACGCCCGAGTTACCACGTGCGCCACGGAGCATAGCAGAAGACGTAGTCTTTGCTACCTTTTCAACAGTTACATCATCAGGAAGTAACTGGAGCTCCCTGGACGCAGAGTCCATGGTCATACTCATATTGGTACCTGTATCTCCATCTGGAACAGGAAAGACGTTGAGTGAGTCAACCTCTTGCCTGTGATTTAAAATGTTGTTAGACGCAGAAATAATTGCGTCGCGGAAAACCGCACCATTAATCACTTTAGTGCACCCCTTACGAAATCATTGAGTCAACGAATACGTTGACGGTCTTAACAGTAAGACCTGTAGCATCCTCTATTGTGTAGCGCACCTTGTTAACGATACTCTCAACAACAACAGAAATATTTACACCGTAAGTTACGATGATATGAAGTTCAACTACGAGACCATCATCCTCACGGACAACATTAACGCCTCTATCGAGGTAATACTTTGTCTTGTGAAGGAACGACCTCATGTACTGTGAAAAACCAGTGTTGGCCATACCTGCAACACCAAAGCAGGTTGGAACAACACTGCCAAGGAGCTGTGAGAAGTATTCCTCAGAAATTTCAATTTTACCGAGCGCATTTTCGTAATTTACCATTTGACACTCTCCTTCTATAAGTACCATTCCATCAAATTGGCATAAGGGTTATTCGGCAGTGGTGCTATACCACCCTGAATTCCCTTTGAATATGACACAACGCCATATCTAATACACACTGGGATGAATGGCATGTTCTCATTGAACACGGCCATAAAGTCCTCACCAGATGTATTGCCAGATAGGAATGTAAAGAATGCTATTTGTGTATCAAGGTCGTCCTCTTCGTGGAGGAGCGGGCCTATATTCATATCGTTGCTCATCTTAAACTCAGCAACGTATAAATCGTAATTTCCTGCCTCGATGCCTTCGTCCATGATCTCACGAGGCACTGCTTGAACAGAAGCGCTGATACCTGCGACAGCAAGCTCGGACGCAACCGTCTCAGCGCACTTGAGTTTAAACATATTGTCGCTATTGACAAGGATGTCTATGTTGTATGCACCAAGTGCATGGGTCAGATACTCCTGAGCCTCCTCATAGGAAAGCTCTGGTCCCTTAAGTCCCTCTGCATTAAACCACTGTGGGTTGAATGGAACATCAGTTGCCTGTCCATATCCCTCAAATCCAGCGTTCATCAATTCCTCTTTGTTTAACAAAACAGCTACTGCTTGACGAAGCTTTGGATTTGCAAAAATATTGCTGTGATTGAACTTTAAGTAAATGAGATTGTTTAAATCAACCTGAGCTGAGCCTGCAGCAATACGCTGGCTCTTGCCAGACGACAAGTCATCGTACATTGCATTCATATTGCCAATTACAAGGCCGATATTGAGGTTGGATGCATCTGTAACATTGATGAGTGAAATCGTCTTGGTTGCGTAATCCCCGTTTGGATAATACATGTTTGCGGAAAGGGTTCCGCCTTCTGATGTCTTGGTGAAGATGTAAGGGCCAGCGCCGTGAGGCACTGCGTCCCTTGCTGAACCATCAGGAATAATCGGGAAGGTCAACGACGCTGCGAGGTATATATTCGGTGTGGATGCACCGAAGTAAACCTCTGTGTCGGACACCTTGACGCATCCTGTGACGTTACGGAGTAAGGAACCATAATAGGTCGACTTCTTAGCAAGATTATATGAGTAAACAACGTCATCCGCTGTTATCTTTCTACTGTTAGAAAACTTTCGCTCTGGATCAATTGTGACCGTAGCCTTTTTGCCCTCATAGGTCACACCAGTTGCGATATCCATAATTGGATTGTAGTTTGCATCAACCGTGTAAAGTCCTGAATAGATAAGAGGCATGATGCAATAGTTCATGAGGCTCTTGGCCTCAAATGGGTTTAAACCCTCTTCACGTGAAAACGGAATTTTGATTGAGATTTCGTCCTCACCATCGCCCTTTTTCGATAGCTTGCCTTTCCCATTCATGCTACACGCCGTGAATGAGAGGATAAGGCAAAGACAAAGTAAAAGGGAAATGATTCTCTTCAAAACTAATCCTCCAAAATCCTAATACGTTTAACTGATAAGCACTTGCCAGTACTGTCATCGATTTCAAAAAGGCAAGCGTCAAGTTCGCTGCTGCCTTGCTTCCAATCGAAGCGTGCTGGCATGTTGTACTTAAACTTGTCAATGACAATTGACGGTACAACACCTAAAACTGATTCAAGTGGTCCAGTCATACCAAGGTCGGTAATGTAACCTGTGCCACCAGAAAGAATACTCTCATCCGCTGTCTGGACATGAGTGTGGGTGCCAGCGACAGCTGATACCCTGCCATCAAGGTAAAAGCCCATTGCCTTTTTCTCGGATGTTGCCTCCGCATGGAAGTCAACAACCACAATTTTGCAATCAGACAATGAGGACAACAACTGGTCAACACTCAAAAACGGGTTGTCGAGCGGGTCCAAATACATAGTACCCATCAGGTTGATAACACCAACCTTGACGCGTCCCTTGTCAAGGACGCATACGCCGTGGCCAGGGACCGACGGCGAGAAGTTCGCCGGGCGAAGTAAGCATTCCGTGTCGTCGAAGTAAGAATATGCTTCGCGACGACGGAAGGCGTGATTGCCCGTCGTTACGACGTCTGCTCCAGATGTGAAAATACTCTCAGCGGACACGGCTGTAATGCCGTTGCCGTCCGCAGAATTTTCACCATTGACGATGCAGACGTCAACAGATAGTTCCCTCTTTAAACTAGGCAACTTGCGACGTAGGAAGTCAAGGCCACTGGTGCCGACTACGTCGCCTACCATCAAAATATTCAAGGCCTAGGCCTCCTTTCTAAGGGCAAACAAGGGGCAGTAACACTGCCCCTAGAAATTATTTTGCATAATCAGTAGCACGTGATTCACGTACTACATTTACTTTGATCTGGCCTGGATATTCGAGCTCAGATTCAATCTTTGCTGCGATATCATGAGCAAGGAGTACCATCTTGTCATCTGATACCTGCTCAGGCTTAACAAGGATACGAACCTCACGACCAGCCTGAATAGCAAAGGATGTATCAACACCATCAAATGATGTTGCAATCTCCTCAAGCTTTTCAAGACGCTTGATATAGTTCTCGATGTTCTCGCGGCGAGCGCCTGGGCGTGCTGCAGAGATAGCATCAGCTGCCTGTACGATATAAGCAACTACTGTCTTTGGCTCTACGTCACCGTGGTGAGCCTGGATAGCGTGGAGAACCTTGTCGTTTTCCTTGTACTTCTTGGCAAACTCAACACCAAGTTGAACGTGAGTACCCTCATACTCGTGGTCGATTGACTTACCAATATCGTGGAGGAGACCAGCGCGCTTTGCAAGCTTAACGTCTGCTCCAAGCTCCTCAGCGAGGAGACCAGAGATGTATGAAACCTCAAGTGAGTGGTTGAGTACGTTCTGGCCGTAACTTGTTCTGTACTTGAGACGGCCAAGGAGTTTGATAAGTTCTGGATGAACATTACCAACGCCAGCATCAACTACTGCGCGCTCACCTGTCTGCTTGATTGTAGCCTCAACCTCGCGCTTGCACTTCTCAACAGTTTCCTCGATGCGTGCTGGATGGATACGACCATCAGCGATGAGCTTTTCAAGAGTAAGTCTTGCAATCTCACGACGAACTGGATCAAAACATGAAACTGTGATTGCCTCGGGTGTGTCATCGATGATGAGGTCAACGCCTGTGATAGTTTCAATAGCACGGATGTTTCTACCTTCACGGCCGATGATACGGCCCTTCATCTCGTCATTTGGTAAAGCAACAACTGATACTGTTGCCTCTGCTGCGTGGTCAGCAGCACAACGCTGGATAGCTGTTGTGATGTACTCACGAGCAATGTTGTCGGCCTCGTCTTTCATCTTCTCCTGGTAGTCAAGAACTCGAACTGCCTTTTCGTGTTCGAGTGTCTCCTCGAGTTGCTGGAGAAGGAATGCCTTGGCCTGTTCCTTAGAGTAACCAGAAATCTTTTCAAGCATTTCAAGTTGGCTCTTTTTCAAGGTCTCGATTTCGGCCATCTTTTCATCGGCCTTCTGAATCTTGTCGGCAAGAATTTCCTCTTTCTTCTCGATAGCGTCTGTCTTCTTGTCGATGTTTTCTTCCTTTTGAATGAGTCTGTGCTCTTGGCGCTGAACCTCAGCGCGGCGTTCACGTAAATCCTTTTCAGTCTCTGAACGCTGTTTGTGGATTTCGTCTTTTGCTTCTAAAATAGCTTCTTTTTTTGCTTGTTCGGCTTTTGTCATAGCCTGATTTATAATTCTAGTAGCTTCTTGATTCGCTGAGCCGATTGCGGCTTCTGCTACCTTTTTGCGATGAGCGCCACCAGCGATAAAGCCGATAACACCACATACAACAGCAGCTACAATTATAAGAACAATTGCAAGTGTAGTATTCAAAAAATACACCTCCTATATAATAAAAATGTACTATAAGTACATTGACAATTAAATATAATACCATAATTGTACAAAAAGGGCAATGCATAAAAATGCATTGCCCTCATCAATTTATTCTGCGAATGGATTCTCGAATTCTTCGCCGTTTGATTTCTCAGTTACTTCTTCAGTTGTACCTGTGTCCTCCAAGAGGGTTACGGTTACACTGAACTTTTCAACTGTGTAATCCTTGTTAACATGCGCAATCTTGAGCTCAACCTTGTCGCCTGGTTTTGCTCTCTCAATAATGTCGAGCAATACATCAGCCGACTCCATCTCTTTGCCGTTTGCGGCGATGATGATATCACCTTCAACTACGTCAGTGCCAGCGAGTGATGAATCCTCATCAATCTTGGCAATAATGATTGAACCGCTTGGCAATTTGTTTGCCTTGCAAATCATACTGTAAGTCTGATTCTGACTTACCTGTACGTATGAGATGCCAAGCTTTGCACGATCCTGAACGTAACCAGACTCAAGTATGTCTCCGACAACTTCCTGTATTACATTGATTGGGATCGCAAATCCCATGCCCTCATACTCCTCGTCAGCAATCTTTGATGAGTTCATTCCGATTACCTGACCAAAGCTATTTACAAGAGCACCGCCAGAGTTACCTGGGTTGATTGCTGCATCGTGCTGGATGCACTCCATTGTATATGCACTAGATGATGTTGAGGTTGGTCTGTCAATTGCCGAAACATATCCTCCAGTGAACGAGCCAAAGAAAGCTGTGCCGCCTGGATTACCTATTGCATAGATTGGTTCACCAACCTTCAAAACTGATGAATCGCCGAATTCTGCAAGTGTAAAGCCGGTTGCCTTTACACGGAGCACAGCGATGTCAGTTCTTGAGTCGAAGCCTACCACATCTGCGTCATATTGTTTCTCGTCTTCAAGTTCAATCTTGATATCGATTTTTCCCATATCTACGATATGTGCGCAGGTTAAGACATAAGTGTAAGTGCCGCTCTCATCCTCACTCATAAAGATGCCTGAGCCCTCACCATAGACCTCGTTTCCTCTGTAGGTTACAACCGCCATAACTGATGGTTTTACCTTCTCAGCGATCTCAACAGATGTCAAAATCTTGCCATCTGATTTTACGTTATACTCCTTTGATTCGCCCTGAATCAAAGACGCTGAAGCATCAGCGGCCTTTGCCTTTTTTGCTTCTTTGTCAACGCTCTTGCCATCAAGCACAATGGCAATCGCTGCGATGCCTGCAATCAGCAAAATTGCAACCAACATAATGATGAAAAACGTACGACCTGCCTTATTCGATTTTTCCACAAAAATCACTTCCAGTTATTGTTTTTTCGGGATCCAGAAGCTGAAGCTTGTAAGTTCACCCGGTGTCGATGCGGCGGAGATTTCACCGCCGTGGAGCTCAATAATATTCTTTGCAAGGTTGAGTCCAAGGCCAACACCTTTGACATGCTCACTACGTGATTTGTCCACCTTGTAGAATCGCTCAAATATATGAAGGAGTTCCTCGTCTTTTACACCCTCACCGGTGTTGGCGATTGTGACTGTAACCTTGTCAGATTCAACAATTACTTCGACATAAATTGTGCCGCCGACATTGGTGAATTTAACAGCGTTATCATAGAGGTTGTAAACTACCTGGTAAAGCATCTTTTCATCTGCGATTACCTTGATAGAATCCATATCCTCAAAGCCCACAACTTCAATATTTGCTTCCTCTATAGGCTTTTCAAAATTAAGGAGTGCAGTGAACAAAAGGTTATTCAAGTCTGTCTCAGAAGGGCGAAGCTTTTCCTCTCCTGCCTCAATCTTGGACAACGTCAGCATAGTCTGTACAAGCGTCGACAGACGCTTTACCTCGTCACTAACTATTTTCAAATACTTTTTCTCTTCTGACTGTGGGATGGTACCATCAAGAATACCATCAATAAAGCCACCAATGGATGTCATTGGTGTCTTAAGTTCGTGGGAAACGTTGGCAACAAAAGAGCTTCTTGAGTCATCAAGAACCTCAAGGGATGCCGCCATCTGATTAAGCTTTTCACCCAAATCAGAGAGCTCATCGTTGCCCCGAACATCAATACGTTGTGTAAAGTCCCCATGCGCATAAAGTTTCGTTATTCTGGACATTTCGCGAAGTGGTACTGTTGTCTTGTAACTGAAGAGGTATACCAAGATAACAGCGAACACGAGCGAAATAACAGCGGCGCCAGCGAAGAGTTTAATCATGTTACCAACATAGAGGCTAATTGCCGATGTAAACGGCAATGTGCCGTATACATAACCCACTGGCGAGCCGTCCTTGTAAAGGACCTTTTGTCCAACAATGATATAGAGCTGGTTGCCGAGTCCTCTCATATTTTCCATCGTGTAATAACCGTTGGAAGTTGTCTTCTCAAGTATCTCTTTTGCAACCTTGGCATCCTTATGCATAACGCATTGGTCAGCATTTTTGTGGATGACCTCCATGTCATTATTGATAAGCTCTTTACAAATCACAACATTGCCATCAAGGTCGGTCATAAAGAAGTCTCCGCCCAGCGCTTCTGACACTGTATGGAAGTCAATATACAGTGTCAAATACGCCTCTTCAGGGTTGTCCTCAAAGGTACCCTTTGAGTCAAGACTCTGAACCGTATCGACCAGCGATGCAACGTTTCGTTTCAGCTGGTCAGCGCTGGACGTTGTCCAATAGTTAACCATGAAAACGACAAACACCGCACACATAGCGATTGTTGTGACAAGAATAATCGAAAAAGTTACCCTAAAGTACTTTAGGAATAACGTGGTGCGCCTAGGGCGATTATTTATTTTCCCTTTGCGCATAAGAAATTATTCCTTTGTTTCGAATTTGTATCCAACACCCCAAACTGTCTTGAGAGCCCACTTCTCAGAGATGTTTTCGAGCTTCTCACGAAGACGTTTAACGTGTACGTCAACTGTACGACTATCACCGTAGTAATCAAAGCCCCAAACCTCATCAAGAAGCTGGTCACGAGTGAATACACGGTTTGGATTTGATGCGAGGTGATAGATGAGCTCAAGCTCTTTTGGAGGAGTTGAGATAACCTCACCCTTTACCTTCATCTCGTAATTTGTCAAATTGATTGAGAGATCCTCATAATCAACCTGCTTTGTCTCTTCCTCAGGTGTTGTAGCAGTACGGCGAAGAACAGCCTTGATTCGAGCCATAATTTCCTTAGTATCAAATGGCTTAACAACATAGTCATCTGCACCAAGTTCAAGACCAAGTACTTTATCAAAAGTTTCGCCCTTTGCAGTTACCATAATAATTGGTGTATCTGCTACCTTGCGAATCTCACGGCACACCTGCCAACCATCCATCTTTGGAAGCATGACGTCAAGCAAAACGATGTCAGGCTTTACTTCGTTAAATGCCTTAACAGCGTTCTCGCCGTCATTTGCAATAGCTACTGAATAGCCATCCTTTTCCATATAGAGTCTGAGTAATTCGCAGATATTTGTGTCGTCATCAACTACCAAAATCTTTCCTATGCTCATATTGACCTCCAAAACTAAATAAATATTAGTAATAATACCTTAAATAAATCTTAACGCAACTATTAAACCACATTTCACCCAAATTGTGAACAAAATTATGAACAAAATTTCAAGTCACTATTGAATGCATTAAAAATTCCATTTTATCTATCCTTTTATCACCGTAATAGTTTAGCCCTACATCGCCAAGCAAAACCAATATATCTTCAGATGTCAGTTTATTATTTTCAATAAAACTAATCACTCTAGATATGTCACCGTGAATGTCACCTGTATAGTAAACCATATGTATCCTCCTCGTTTAATTTATCAATGAGTTTATTAGTCACTTAAGTTCATGTCAACACAAGTTAAACAACTTTGTATATCTGCACAACCTACGACCGTTCGTCCTCCGACGAGCGGTCAATATTTGTGCATATCACCGATAAAAAGAGAAAGGATAAGGGCTCTGCCGAGCATCACTCCGAACCCTTGACAATAGTGTCAGTGGCCGCGTCAGTGTTATTAGCGAGGGGCTCAGGAACAAAACCGTTCCTGAACCCCTCTTAGTTCTCCAATTATACGTCCACTGCCCCTATTGTAAAGGGCCGCGTACTCTTTTAGCTCAGGGTCTTGGAACAAAACCTAACCCGCTTCACATCAACAAATAAGGGCGCTCAAAAGAGCGCCCCACATATCAACTTACTTTTTAGCTAACAACTCATCGATTTCTTCTATCGAAAGTTTCAATTTTTTTGCTACAGCTTCCTTTGTAAGTTCCCCTGTCTTAACATATTCCAAATTATTTGCAATTATTTCATCTCTAATTATTCTATCCATTACCGGTCCATGCATTATAATACCTCCATCCGTTTTAATCTTCTCCGCTTTTTCTCTTATCCCATTATAATACATATCGGCTGGGTTATTGCAAGAAAAATCTTTC
>JAZRVV010000018.1:0-32631 GCA_045599345.1 Acutalibacteraceae bacterium | reverse complement strand
CGTTAAATAAATAAAAGAGAGTTGCATTTTTGCAACTCTCTTTTTCTATATTACTACTTATTATTTACCAAAACTTGTTACTACATCAACAAACTTTACTACTTCATCATAACCCGCGAATACGTTACCGCTTCTAAAGTTACGGGATACGTTGTTGTCAAAGTTTCTTACGTACTCAGCATAGTTCATGCCGTAGTTGTAACCATCAACAAGCATGTCGCCTACTGTGTAAGGATCATTGCTAGCTGGCTTTTGAGTTGGTTGCTCAGTTGGCTTTTCGGTAGGCTGTTCAGCTGGAGCTGGAGCTGGCTGAGCTGCTGGAGCCTCAGCTGCCTTTGCTGCTGGAACTGCCTTTACAGGAGCGGAAGCCACCTTTGTTGTTGCTTCCTTTACAGATTTAGCAGTTTGTGCTGGAACAGCAGCAAGTGGTGTTTCGTCATCAAGAATAACTTCTGCGTCCTTGTTATCCTTCTTCTCTTCAGTTGCTGTTGCCTTTGTCTTTGGTGCTGCGTCAGCCTTCTTGTCCTTGTTACATCCATGAAGTGTAAAAATAAGTATAATTGCGAGCACTACTGGAATAACGATTGCTAATGCTTTTTTCATAATTATCGCCTCTTTCGGGGTGTTTTGTTCATCAAAAATTTCGGATATTTTTAAAGCATTTGTATGATATCTTATATCTCGCGTAAATACAATCGATTTTTTACACAAACCTAAATTGTGTATTATTGTGCTTTTAGTGAACATTGTTACACTTTGTTCAAAAAATCACAAACTTGCCCCAAAACAATAATGAATCTTGCGTAAAACAGGAAATAATGGTAGCCTGTTATTGGGAAATAACGAACAATCTCGCTTATTTTCCTACAAATATTTATTTTTAGGAGAGTGCTTTTTGATTAAGTACAACAAAATGGAGATTGTAGCATAACCGGGAGGTTTGCTTACAATCGGACCTCCCGCAGAAATGCATTTGAGTTGACAAATTTCAGGAGGAAAAACAATGAAAGAAAACAACATCGTAATTCGTTTAGAAGAGCCAAAGGACTATAGGGCAGTAGAAGCCCTGGTCCGGGACAGTTTTTGGAATGTATATCGTCCGGGATGCCTTGAGCACTATGTAATTAATCAACTTCGTGATGATGACGCATTCGTCAAAGAACTTGATTTTGTTATGGAACTCAATGGCAAACTCATTGGGCAGAACATGTTCATGAGAGCTGAAATAAAGGCGGATGATGGCAGAACAATTCCAATCATGACAATGGGTCCAATAGGTATAGCGCCAGAATTCAAAAGGCAAGGCTATGGTCTAATTTTATTAGAGTATTCACTTAAAAAGGCCACTGAACTTGGATGTGGTGCTATATGTTTTGAAGGTAACATTGATTTTTACGGTAAAGCAGGTTTTGCCTTTGCCAGTGAATATGGAATTCGTTACCATGGCCTCCCAGAAGAGGAGGACGCTTCATTCTTTTTATGCAAGGAACTCATCCCAGGATATTTTGATGGAATAACTGGCGAATACCAAACGCCACAAGGATATTTTGTTGACGAGGCAGCTGCAGAAGAGTTTGATAAATTGTTCCCTACCAAGGAAAAACTAAAACTCCCAGGTCAACTTTTCTAAAGCCGAATTAAAGCGCATACACTAAAGAAAGCCAACTCCCCACGGGAAGTTGGCTTTTGTCTTTTTATTATTTTGTAGCCATTTTTCAAGTTCATCCGTATAAATAGATGTAAAAACAATAGTAGTCTCAATGGAGGTATAGAATATGGATAAAAGAATCGAATTAAATGATAAAGAACTTAAAGAAGTAAACGGTGGCATTGATATCTCGGGACTAGAAGCAATTGGCCCATTTGTAGCCAGTGCAGATCCTCAAAGGAATTTAGATATTAGCCCATCAGGGTCTGATATAGGAACAACACCTGATAACAATGCTCTCCCGCCAGATATACCGCCAAGAACATAATAAAATACAGCAAAAGAGAGTTGCAATTTCTTGCAACTCTCTTTTTTAGTTTTCTTCTATCCACTTATCAAGAAATCTCATTTGCTCCTCTGTATGGAACCAATGCTCGCCATCCTTCATTATCGTAAGCGTCGAGCCTGTTTCATCAGCAAATTTAGATATCGTTTCAAGTGAAGTCAAATTATCTTTATCACCATAAAGAATATGCGTTGTAATATTCCACTTTGCCTGATGTGTTCTTACAAAGCAGAGATATTTCCATGATAACGTTTGGCCAAAACTTGTCTCAATCGTACCTTTTTGTTCTAATTCTGTTTCATCAACATTTGCCCAAGTCATCATATCTTTGATCAACTTTTCCATATCAACTACAGGTGATATAAAATAAGCCTTTTCAATTGTTTTATCAGACAGAGCGTTCATAGCAAAATATGCACCGATGCTGTTTGCTATAAGTATTACAGAACTGTAGTTCAAAGCGATGGAATCATAAAGCTTTGGAAATTCATCTTTCGCCTCCCAAGGCGTATTGGCACTGTATTCTATTCCGACAACATCACAATCTTTAAAAAGTGATGTGTAGTGTAGCGCCTCATCGGCATTGCCACCTTGACCGTGAATATAAATTACAACACTACTCATATTGTTTCTTCCGATGCTAATTTATTCAATGTTTCGCCAGCGATGCGATAGACTGTCCAGTCGGACATTGGCTCCGCTCCGAGCGAAAGGTAAAAGTCAATGCTTGGTTGGTTCCAATCAAGGCACCACCATTCAAGGCGACCGCATCCGCGCTCGACGGCAATCTTGGCAAGCTGTTTTAGCAGAGCTTTACCATATCCCTTGCCCCTGTACTCAGGTCTGACATACAAATCCTCAAGGTATATACCAGCTCTGCCAAGGAATGTTGAAAAATTGTGGAAGAATAGTGCAAAGCCAACTTCAGTTTCATCTTGGAGAACAAATATAACCTCTGCTTTTTGCTTGTCGAATATCCACTCTTCAAGAGTGTTAACATCTGCCACAACTTCGTCAAGCATGTGCTCATAGTCGGCAAGTTCCTTGATGAACTGGAGAATGAGTGGAGTGTCTTTTCTCTCTGCATACCTAAAAGTCATTTTAATCACCTGTGTAATTTATTATCCCTGCTTTACTAACTAATCAGTCCGCCAAACATGTTGAGCAAGTCTAAATCAGACTGCTTGACTTTGATTGTTGATTTAACATTTTGGCCATCGGGGTATGTAACGTTTATTGTTACCTCTGTACCCTCTGAAAGGCCCTTTGTTTTTACATAGTTTAAGAATTCAGGGAACTTTGGATGGTTAGACTTAAAAGTCTCCCACGCCTGTTTTCCCTTCATAAGCATTGATATGTCGAATCCCATACTAAACTCCTTAGGCTTTTGATTATTTAAGACATGTTTATTATACCAATTTTTTAAATTAAATAAAGGACCGATGTGATTAATTTCACATCGGTCTTTGTTTTAGTTGTTTACTTGAAAAGTAAGATTGTGCCAATTGCAACGCAGCCTTGGCAGCAGATGTTGCAAGACTCGATAACCCAATGAAGTTTTGCATTCATAACGTCACCTTTGACGCCCATAGTTACGAGTGCAACGTAAAGGCAAATAGCAATTGCATAAAATACGATTGAAATTGTAACACCCGCTCTGATTGATAGAGTAATGAGCGAGATGTAAATAAGCAAGTAGCCAATTGCGCCGATGAGTACTGCAACTGTGTTTATCTTGCCGCTCTTTTTAAGAGCGAGATAAAGGAATAATGCTGCACCAACAATAATTGCAAGGTAAATAAGTGGATTTACGTGAAGTGTGTATCCAAGGAGCATGAGTCCAGATACAAAGATACCTGTGTTTACATAAGACACAAGGTTGATTGGAAGTGAAAACTTCATCTTGCCCATGCCAACCATAACCTTAACTGTAGGGATTGAGAATCCAAAGATTAGGGATACTAAAACACCAAGTCCATAGATTATGTACATTGGCATACTCATTGCTTTGAAAAGGTTTATAAGAAGTGTAATTGATGTTACGGTATAGAAAATAGGATTTATATAATCAAGAAGTCCAAGGCCAACGGAAAAATTACCTTTTACTTCTCCCATATCCTCAGCTTTTTTATATTCAGCCATTGATAAATATTCTCCTTCTTTACTGGCGAACTAGTGTTCCAACCAGCATATTTACAATATATTCCTTCTGCTGAAGGATGATAGCATCTTTCTGTTCCTGTGGCATATCCTCTGGGAGGTTTGCTGGAGGAAGCGGAAGCATAAGGTTTTGTGCGAGATAGTGAAGACCCTCTGGGTACTTAGTAATATCTACTTTGTTTTCATCCATTTTAAAAACCTCCTTATGGTCTGTATTCGCGAATAAAGTCGCAAACTGCCTTTAAGTTTTCTGGATTACAGTCGTTCTTGTATGAAACCATAGCATTTTCTGAGAAGATGTAACCACCGTCAGAACCAAGTTCATCACAGAGTTTTTTGGTGAGACTTAGGCAGTCTTCCTTGGTGCCACCACCTAGTGTTGTGAGCTTCATGCCGCCCATGATTGCAACATTTGGAAGTGCAGTTTTAAGTTCAAAGACATCATCTTGATCAGCATGCATAACGATTGTGCCTGGTTTGTAATCTGCAAAATATTCCCAGAAGCGTTTGTTCTCGCCCTCCATAAAGAGGCGAGTTGTCTTGCCCTTCTTCTCAAGAAGATCAAGCATAGCCTTAAGGTCAGGCCACAAGAAACGTTCAAACTGCTTGTTGTTGAGGATTGAGTTGCAGAGAAGTGTTATGTCATAGTCAAAACAAGCATCCATAAATGGACCATCAGGCATTGCTTCCAACGCCTTGAGAGATGGTGTGAGATAGAGTTCATTGAGTACATGAACTGCCTCTTCGACCTTGTCTGGGCACCTGCGCATTGCCATTGAAAGGCCCTTGATACCGAGAATTGTATTGAACAAGAAATCAAGGCCTTGGTATGGTGGCTGCGAAGGTGCTGTATTTGTAGGAATGCCGTACTCCTCTGGGAGTACCTTGAGCATTTTCATGTTGTACTGTGAAAATGCGCCAAATTCCATAATTACTTTTTGCATATCCTCTACGCCAACAGTTTTGTCAGCCCACATAGGATATTTTTTGGCCATGCCCTTCTCCCAGAAGAACTTGTTTGGGTCTGCGATGAGTTCATCGAGCTCATCGAGTTCACAAAGTGCGTTGTCAACGTAGCTTACTGCGCCAGCCTCGTCATCAATGTTGTAAGTAAGTCCACCAAGTGCAAGTGGTAGACGGATAACATTACGAACACCGTGCTCGAAAAGAGCATCAAATTCATATTTTTCCTGGTGCTCGCGAACGACCTTCTCCATTATTGTGTAGTCGTTCATTGCTTCTGTAAGCTTGTAACCTGCATCCAAAATCTTCCATGTTACACAGAAAGACATATTTGGGATGCGGTCAGGCTTAACTTTCATAGAACCTGCATCGCGAAATAGTTTCGTGCGATAAGCACGAAGTTCTTCATTCGTCATTGCATTTTTCCTCCCGAAAATATTTTGGTTATTCTGTTTTATCGCATATTCTATTTTAGCATACAAGATACTTTAAAACAATGAAATGACGAAAAAAATAAAGGGCGTAAGCCAAGTGCTTACGCCCTCAAATTATGCTTTTTCGATATAGGCCTTGAGTCCTCGATAAATCTCATCTTTGCTTGGCGGACAGCCTTTGATACAGACATCAAATTTGGATGTGCAGTTGCCGATGCCAAGGGTGCCTGTCTGGCCCTCGTGGCCTTGGCCTATGGCAATCTTGGTATCGAGTCTTTGGAGGAGGCCTTCCTCTGAAAGTTCAAGCAGTGCTGGAACTAGGTTGCCATAGCAGGCGCTGCAAGCATCAAGCGCCTCTGCTGCATAGGCAACATCCAGCACTTTGCTGCTCTCTGGGAGGCTGTCCTCCCCATTGCTCCTAAGGTCAACTATTTCAGCTGATGACAAATCGGATGAGCCCGCTCCAAGCGACTCCGCGAGTTTTAGATACTCCACATTATCAACACTCAAGTGGAGCTTGTCGCATGCATAAGCATCTATGAGGACAGGATCCACTGCTGCAAGGATACTGTTCCTTACAACCGGGTTGCCACCCTCTTCAAAATCAAGGTCGCCGCAGATATTATCAACTATGATGAAATCCTGCTTGATTGCTGCGGCGAGGTGGCCAACCGGTTTGTTGATGCCAAGTGCATGGAATCTGCGCTTTTCATCATCAGGAACAAGTCCCTTGATGTTCTTTAAAGCGCAAGTCATTCGCACTTGGCAATGTCCCTTGAGTACTGGGACATTGATGAGGAAATCAACATCATTTATTGCATCGGTGACATTGAGTTCCATGCCACAGCAATCATGCTTGTGGCTTGGGACTTTTTTAACGTCAACAAACGGAACAGAATATTCTTTCAAAAGCGCATCAAACCCAGATGCCATCAAAGCGCTCTCGGTATCCTCTCCATACCAGGCGCTTTCGATGATAACTAGGTTGTTAAAACCATTCGCGTTTAAATATTCTATTATGCCAGCGACAACAGCTGGGTGCGTAGTCGCACCAAGTTCCGCTGGCCCAGCAACAACCAAATTTGGCTTGATTGCAATTTTTGAATCCTTTGCCGGAATCATGCTACAAAGTTCTGCCCGCTCGCAAAGCTCTTTGGTCATCGCTTTGTAGTCGGTTCCAACAACTCTTAAAATCTGATTAATATTCATGTCACCATTATACTAACAACAAAGAGGACTGGCAAGCCAGTCCTCTTTTACTTAGTTTTTCCAAGCCTCTATCTCGCGCTCAAGCCATGCACAGAGCTCGTCTATGCCCTCACCTGTTTTAGCGGAGATAGGGATGATTTCGATGTTTTCATTTCTCATTTTGGCGTTTGCCTTGCACTTTTCAATATCGAAAGTGAAGTATGGCGCAACATCAATCTTGTTGATGACCAAGAGATTTGAAACTTG
Organism: Acutalibacteraceae bacterium; assembly: GCA_045599345.1. Taxonomy (GTDB): domain Bacteria; phylum Bacillota; class Clostridia; order Oscillospirales; family Acutalibacteraceae; genus UBA1227. The sequence goes on along the minus strand of JAZRVV010000018.1, from coordinate 25,625 downwards.
ATACATCAGTGGATATTTAAGTGGTTTGTCGTCGCCCTCTGGTACCGAGAGAATTGTAAGGTTCTTAACAGCACCAGTATCAAACTCAGCTGGGCAAACGAGGTTGCCTACATTCTCAAGAATAAGCAAATCAAAGTCCTCATCGAGGCCCTCTATTCCTTGCCTTGTCATCTCAGCAGTCAAATGGCACATGCCACCGGTATGAAGTTGAATAGCCTTGGCACCGATGGCTGTGATTGTTACTGCATCGACATCTGAGTCAATGTCGGCCTCCATAACTCCAATCTTGTACTTGCTTGCAAGTTTTGGAATGACCTGAGTCAGAGTTGTCGTCTTACCAGAGCCCGGGGATGACATGATATTGAGGAGAAAAGTTCCCTTAGCCTTAAGTTCTGCACGGAGCTTTTCCGCATCCTTATTGTTATCTGCAAAGATATTTTCTTTTATTTCGATTACTCGAAATTCTTTATTGTCCATAGCATTCGCCCTCCCAATTAGACACCAATCTCTTTTAGCATGAACTCTTGTCCGCCAAGGATCGTCTTTTCCCTGCTCTTGCACTTTGGACAGACGCCCTCGTTTTTCATGACATTGTAGAGGCTCTGGCACTCGTTACAGAGTGCCTCGCCCTTTACAGTTTCAACTATAAGCTTTGTGTCCTTAAACAACGCCATATCTTCTGTAACAATTGGAAAATATTGTTCAAAAAATATTGGAAGGTATCCTGAGAGTTCGCCAACTGACAACACCATATACTTGATGCTGTCAACTTCGTTTTCCGTAGCTACTCTTTCGGCCATCTTTACAGCCTCATATAAAACACTTATTTCATGCATAGTAATTAATCATCTAATTTCTTTTTTGCAAGTTTAACTGCCTTCTTTGCAGCATCTGAAACTATGAACGGAATGAGTTTCTCATAAGTTGTGCCCCAAAGTTCACGAACCTTTGAAAGCTGAATAGCATCAAACTTACATACTGTTGTGCAAAGACCACAACCGATACAAAGGTCAGGGTTGACCTGTGCAGCACCGCAGCTGAGGCATCTTGCAGCCTCTGTCTTAACCTGTTCTTCTGTGAGTGGAAGACGGTTGTCAGAGAATGTCATATCAAGTTTCTTATCTGTTGCAGGCATGCTCCTCTTTGCATGGTCATATGATGGAATGATAAGGTTGTCCTTATCAATGTACTTGAAGTTGTCGCGACGTACACGACCAAGAGTCAAACTATGGCCTTCCCATACATATCTGTGAAGTGACTCGGCACCCTCTTTACCAGCTGCAATAGCATTAATAGCAAAGCTTGGTCCTGTGTAAACGTCACCACCAACAAATACGTCAGGTTCTGCTGTCTGATATGTCCAAGAATCAGCTTTCGCTGTCTGACCACGACCAAGTTCAACCTTTGTATTCTTGAGGAGGTTACCCCACTCAATAGACTGACCAATTGCAGGAAGTACGAAATCAGCTTCAACTGTAATTGTGTCGTCCTCATCATACTGTGGACTAAACTTGCCAGTTACTTTATCAAATGCAGAAACGCACTTCTTGAATACTACGCCTGTAACCTTGCCATCCTTTGTAAGGATTTCCTTTGGTCCCCAGCCACAGTTTACTTTGATGTTTTCCTTTTCTGCATCGAGTACTTCGTCCTCAGCAGCTGGCATCTCGGCGCGCTGCTCAAGGCTGAACATTGACACGTTCTCGCCGCCGAAACGAACAGCAGTACGAGCTACGTCGACTGCAACGTTACCGCCACCGATAACTACAACGTTACCGCTGAGTTTCTTCTTACTCTTGTTTGCAACAAGTTTCAAGAAATCAACGCCTGGGATTACACCCTCTGCATCTTCGCCGTCTACGCCGAGCTTGCGAGCACCCTGTGCACCGATTGCAACATAGAAGCCCTTAAAGCCCTTCTTGCGAAGCTGTGCAAGTGTTACGTCCTTGCCTACTTCAACGCCACACTCAATCTTGACACCGAGTTCCTTTACAATGTCGATTTCAGCATTTACAACTTTCTTCTCAAGACGGAAGTTTGGCATACCATATGTCATCATACCGCCTGGCAATTTTTCCTTCTCGAATACAGTTACATCGTGACCGAGAACTGCGAGGTAGTATGCACAAGAGAGGCCTGCAGGGCCAGAACCGATAATGGCAATCTTGTGACCACGGTCATACTTCTTAGGTGGGATGTAACGTGTCTTCTTGTCAAGGTCACGCAATGCGATAAACTTCTTTACTTCATCGATTGCAACTGGATCATCAATGTTGCCACGAGTACAAACCTCTTCACAGAAACGTGCGCAAACGGAGCCGCATACTGCTGGGAATGGGTTTTCCTTCTTGATGAGTGCGAGAGCCTCATCATAGCGGCCTTCGCCAGCCATCTTTAAATAACCCTGAACTGCGATATGTGCAGGGCAGTTTGTCTTACAAGGTGCTGTACCTGTCTCTGGTACAACATTTTGTCTGTCTGTGAGGAATGAGAACTTTGGCCAATGCTTTGGAAGAAGATATACTGCATCCATATTTGTCTTTGGCTTCTTAATCTCAACTGGATTTTGTTGACAGAGTTTCTGTCCAAGTTTTACTGCGTTCTGTGGGCAAATCTCAACGCATCCACCACAAGCTACGCAGTTCTGAGGATTAACTTTTGCTTCAAAGTTTGACTTTGAAAGTGTTGGTGAAGCGGTATACCAAGAAGTTCTGAGTGCCATACAAGTATCCCAACGGCAGTTACAGATAAAGAGTGAGAAATCTTTACCATCGATGTTTGATACCTGATGAACAGCACCTCGCTCCTCAGCGAGTTTGAGGATGTCAAGAGCCTCTTGCTTTGTAATTCTGCGAGCCTTACCTACACGGATACAAGATTCTGCATACTTACCAAGGTTGATACAGAAATCCTCGTTAAGGTCGCCTGTACCCTCATCCTGCATTGCGCGAAGTTTACGGCACTCACATGGTGCAACACCGATTGATTCACCGGCTTGATCAAGCCAGAATTCAATCTCCTCAACATTGAGTCTCTTTGGCTCATGCTCGATTGCCTTTTGAACAGGAACAGCCTTCATGATAGCCTGGCCCATAGGTACAACGCCAGTGATAAGCTGCTGGAGTTCAAGAATGTAGTTGAGGAATGCAGGAGCTGTCTCTGGATATTTATCAGACATCTCCTTTGTCATGATTGTATTCTCCATAGCGCCTGGAGCAAATACAGGAAGCTGGACCATGTCTACGCCGTCATCATCGGATGTGTACTCAAGAATACCAATCGTTACCATCTCATCAACGAGCTTTGCACATGCTTCTACAGTCTTGCCTGTCTTTTCAGCCAAGTCCTTGATGTAGTAAGGATGACGAAGCTTCATCGCAAGGGCAAAGTCAACCATTTCGTCGGTTAACATACGATTGAAGAAAACGTATTCCCATGAGTTTTCTGATGGAAGTGGGTTAAACATATTTACATGTCTAACGAGTTTGATAAGATTCTTTCTAGGAGCTTGTCCTTCAGTCTCTTTCCAATACTCTTCCATACAGCGCTTCTCGCCTTCGGTAAAGTGGTGAGTCTTTGTTGACATTAAATCATCTCCTTTTTTTAATACGTGAATATTATAAAATGCTCAAGAAAATATGATTAGTTACATATTTGACTTTTTGTCACAAAATGTTACAATAACCTTAATTTGTACCAAAAAGGAGAACAAATATGATTGACCGCACCAAAGCAGCAATCCTCGAAAGTTTCAATAAACTGATACAAAAAAAGAGTTTCGACTCCATCACCATCAAAATGATAATTGATGAGGCCGATGTGAGCAGGACCACTTTCTATAGGTATTTTAGAGATAAATATGATGTAATGAACTACAATTTCCAAAGTGTTTTGGAGCAATATTTCAACAAAGAAAGCGTCAAAACATTTGAGGATTTGTTCTACATCTTCTTTAAAATCGGTAAGGAAGAATGGTCCTCGATGATCAATATGTTTGACTCAAGTGGTGCAAACTCACTCAATAAATTTATTACCGACACATGCTCTTCTGCGGCTATTTTAACCTTGGGCAACAAAGTCGGATTTGAAAACATCACGCCTCAGGACAGACTGCAAATTTCCGTATTTTGCCACGGCGTACCTGAGGCATTCCAAGAGTGGATTCGCGGCGACTATGATATGTCGCCAAAGGAAGCGGCAGAGGCCGCTATGCCAATAATCCCGCCAAAACTCAGAGGTGAAATTTTTAAAAGTGAATAGACAGAAAATGGACCGCATTACTGCGGTCCATTTCATTTAAGTTTTATTTGTCTTCTTTTTCCTCTGGAGCCTTGTCGTCCTTTGAAAGGAAATCCTTGAAAGCGACTGCTACGATAGCGAGATCAATAACTGTTGCACCAATAAGGATACCGAGTGCTGCAGGGAATGCTGTAATTGAAAGTATCATGGTGTCGCCTCCTTAAATCCAATTGAGTATAGCGCCAACGATAAGGCCTACTACGTTAAGTGCTGCAAGGCAGCCAACTGTCTTAACTGAGCCCTTTACTGTTGGACGGTCGTATGTGTAGTATGCTGCTGCAAAGAATGGAAGGTAGCCAATAACCCAAAGGAGCCATGGACAACCTCTCTGCCAGAATGACCATTCCCATGTGAGAACGCCTGCATAGTTGAGGAAGCACTCAACGCAAACTGCGAGTGTTGTCATAATAACAGCAAAGAAAATACGGTTGTTGATGCCAAGAATCTTTTGCTTCTTGTCCTTTGGCAACATGAGACATGAAGCAATACCCATGATGAAGAACATGAAAGAAATTTCAATGTTGTAGCCAATCAGGATATTAAATGCCGATTCGCTTCCCTCAAGGCCTACGCCTGGAGGTGTGCCCCATACAGGAGCCCAGCCTGATGCTGCACAGATATAAGAGTTCCAAATCTCATTCCATATATCTACAAGCCATAGAGCTGCACCAGCGAGAACTGCCTGTGTGTGGCCTTCGCTGAGCTCTTTACTAACGATGTAGATAAAGATGAGAAGAATTGGGATGATGTACCACTGCATTGTGGCACCTGGATTACGCAAGTACTCAATAGCGCCCTGCGTATTTTCTGAATATGTTGATGCTGCTATGAGCAAAGTGTTCATATTCATACTCCTCCTTTTTTAATTTTCTCCAAAACTTGAACGAAACGCTATCCGTTCATATCACCTAATATTTTACTACGATAAAGTGCATCAAACAACTAAAAAATGAGGCAATATTTTCAGTAAATATCACAATGATTCTATTTAAATTTTGTTAAAAAAATTTATTGCACCGCATATAAATAATATGTTATATATTAAATATATTTTTTAGGGGAAACAACCACTTACTTTACCTTGAAAAATCTAAAGCAAATGGGACGGTGTTGTGTATGACATTAAAAGAAGCTAAAAATTTGGTAAATACCCTCAAGTCTGTATTTGACCATGTACTGATTGTTGATCCTACGTCACATCAGATTTTCGACTTTAACGAAAAAGATGAGCTCGAGCCAGTCATTGCATGTTATAAAATATGGAACCGAAATGCTCCTTGCGCGGACTGCGCTCCAAAGATTACTTGCGAAAAGTTAATCACCACGGAAAAATACGAGACACTTGATAACGAGGTTTACCATATTACAAGTAAGCCACTCGAAATCGAGGGCAAAACTTTTGCGCTCGAAGTTCACAACAAGGTTGATTTCAACGATGTAACCAGACGTGAAGCTCTCATCCACGAGCAAGAACGTAATATGGAAATTATCCGTATCCTCGCATCTGAGTATTCATCGGTTTACTACATCGACCTTGATACAGATGAGCTTAATCCATACACAATGAACGCCGAGACAGAATCTGAGTTTGGTCAGATTTTTAACAGTGGAATCACATATTCAGAAGCTTTCAAACTCTATGTTGACCGCCTCATCCTTGAAGAAGACAAGGACAACATGCTCAAAGAAGGTTCTATTCCAAACATCAAAAAGCAACTTGAGAATCAGAAGACATATATCACACAGTACCGTTCAGCTGATGGCCGTTACAGTGAGATGAGATTCGTTAAGGTTAACGATGAATTTGAAAAGCCTACAGCTGTTGCCCTCGGTTTTGCAGACCGTGATGAAGAAGTAAGGTCACGTATGCTTGCAGAAGAAAAAAGCAGACGTAATACCGAAATCATCGAAATCCTTGCATCTGAGTATTCATCAGTTTACTATATCAACCTTGATACTGATGAACTTAACCCATATACCATGAACGCTGAGACAGAGTCTGAGTTCGGTCAGATTTTCAACAGCGGAATCACATATTCACAGGCGTTCAAACTCTACGTTGACCGCCTCATCCTTGACGAAGACAAGAGAATCATGCTCAAAGAAGGTTCCATAGAGAACATCAAAAAACGTCTTGCGGGCCAAAAGACATACATTACACAATACCGTTCAGCTGATGGCCGTTACAGTGAGATGAAGTTCGTTAAGGTTAACGATGAATTTGAAAATCCTACAGCTGTTGCCCTCGGTTTTGCAGACCGTGATGAAGAAGTAAGGTCACGTATGCAGGCAGAAGAGGAAAGCAGACGTAATACAGAGATTATCGAAATCCTTGCATCTGAGTATACATCAGTTTATTACATCGACCTTGAAACAGATGAACTCAATACATACACCATGAACGAAGAAATCGAGTCTGAGTTCGGTCAGATTTTCCGTTCTGGTATTAAATATTCTGATGCGTACAACATGTACGTTGATACCGTTGTTCTTTCAGAAGACAAGAACGCCATGCTCAATGCAGGTTCTATTACCAACATCTCAAGCGAACTCAAAAACAAAAAGACATTTATCACACAGTACCGTTCAGCTGATGGCCGTTACAGTGAGATGAAGTTCGTTAAGGTTGGCGACGCATACGATGAGCCACACGAAGTAGCCCTCGGTTTCGCCGACAAGGACGATGAAATCCGTCGTGAAATTGAGCGTCAGGAAGAAATCGACCGAAACAACGAGATTATCGAAATCCTCGCATCTGAGTATACATCAGTTTACTACATCGACTTGACGACAGATGAGCTTACTCCTTACTCAATGAACGAGGAGACAGAGAACCAGTTCGGCGTTTTGTTCAAGAACATGACATACTCCGATGCGTTCCGCACCTACGTTGATACAATCGTCCTTTCAGAGGATAAAAAATTGATGCTCAACGCCGGCTCAATCGGCAACATCATGAAGGAACTTCGAAGCAAGAAGACCTTCCTTACAACATACCGTTCAGATAACGAAGGCGACCCACACTACTGCGAAATGAAGTTCGTTAAGGTAGGTAACGACGAAGGCGCACCAAAGGCTGTTGCTCTTGGTTTTGCCGACAAGGACGAAGAACTTCGTAACAGAATTGAGCAGGAGACAATTCGTCGCCGTAATACTGATATCATCGAGATCCTCGCATCCGAGTACACATCAGTTTATTACATCGACTTGACAACTGACGAACTTGACCCTTATACAATGAACGAAGAAACAGAGACCGAATTTGGTACTGTATTCCGTTCTGGTATTAAGTACTCTGAAGCGTTCAAGATGTACGTTGATACACTCGTTTATGGTGAAGATAAGGACATGATGCTCAAAGCAGGTTCTATCTATAACATCCTAGACGAGCTCCATGACAAAAAGACATTCACAACAACATACCGTTCAGATAACGAAGGCGACCCTCGTTACTGCGAAATGAAGTTCGTAAAGGTTGGTGAGGATGACAATCCTCAGGCTGTTGCCCTCGGTTTCTCTGTCATCGACGATGTTTACAGAAAAGAACTCGCCGACAAACAACGAGAAGAATTTATCAATGGTCTTGCCGACGACTACGAGGCTGTGTTCCACGTTGACTTTGACCTCAACACAATTGAAACCGTCCGTATATCTGAAGCATACTTAAAGCGTAACCCATCTCTTGAACAAAAGATGTCATATCCAACTTACGTTGATGCTGTATCAGCCAACATCGTAGAAGAGGACAAAGCCGCATTTATCAATGCATTGTCACACGAGAATGTAAATCGTGAATTCAAAAAAGAGGACGCTTTCTTCCACAACTACCGTATTGAACGTGACGGTCACATCACATACTACCAGCTCAAAATTATCCATACTGGCGCTTGGGATACTGACAAGAACTTCCTTATCGGTGTACATAACATGGATGAATTGACCCGTGCACAGGTTGAGCAGGAAGAAATCCTTGAGGAAGCTCGTGAAGAGGCTGAGTCAGCCAACAGAGCAAAATCAACATTCCTCTTTAACATGTCTCATGACATCCGTACTCCTATGAATGCTATCATTGGATTTAACAATATGGCAATTAAGAACATTGACAACAGAGAAAAACTCCTTGACTGCCTTGGCAAGGTTGACCTAAGTAGCCAGCACTTGCTCTCAATCATCAACGACGTGCTCGACATGGCTCGAATCGAGTCAGGTAAGGTAACTATCGAAGAAGAGAAAGTAATTATCAACGATGCTGCAACTGGCCTTTCCGCCATCGTTAACCAGAGCGTTAAGGACAAAAACATCACATTTATTACTGACTTCTCACAAGTACGCCACAACTGTGTTTTCGCCGATAAACTTCGTGTAAACCGTGTACTTATGAACGTTGCAAGCAACGCCGTTAAATACACAGACGATGGTGGTACAATCACATATAAAATTATCGAGACAGACAGTCACAAACCTGGCTATGCTTCATACGAATTCATCGTAGAGGATAATGGTATCGGTATGAGCGAAGAATTCCTCGAGCATATCTTTGAGGCGTTCACAAGAGAATCAACATCAACAATCAGTGGTATCCAAGGTACAGGCCTTGGTATGGCAATCACCAAGGAACTTGTTGAGCTCATGAAAGGTACAATCAAGATCGACAGTAAACTTGGTGTAGGCACAAAGGTTTCCATCCACTTCGACTTTAGAATTGCTGATGAAAACTTTGTTGAAAGCACAAACGTAGAAGACTTATCTAGCCTTCTCGCTGACAAGTACGTCCTTCTTGTTGAGGACAACGAGCTTAATCGAGAAATTGCCAAGGACATCCTTGAAGATATGGAAATAGTTGTTGATACAGCAGAAGATGGTATCTTTGCTGTTGAAAAGATAGTAGATCTCACAAAGGATACTTCCAAAAAGCGCTATGACTTTGTTCTCATGGATATCCAGATGCCAAAGATGGACGGATACAAAGCAACGATTGAAATTCGTAACATAGACGATGCGTATACAAAGTCAGTTCCAATCATTGCAATGACGGCAAATGCTTTTGCAGAAGACAAGCAAAAGGCTCTTGAGTCAGGTATGAATGACCACTTGGCAAAACCTATCAATATCGACGACCTTGTTTCAAAGCTTGTTGATCATTTACACTAATAAATAGCAAAATGGCGGTACGTTTTCGTACCGCCATTTGTTTTTTTATTTTGTTAGCAATGCCACCGTCTCAACGTGGCTCGTGCGCGGGAACATGTCAATTGGACGGGCGCGGAGCGTATGGTAGCCGCGCTCCTCAAAGCGAGCGCAGTCGCGCGCGAGCGTTGCCGGATCGCAAGAGATATAGACGACGCGCTTTGGATTCATCGATACAACAGTATCGATGAGGCTCTCGGCCATACCCTTGCGAGGCGGGTCAACCAATACGACATCAGGCTTGATGTCAAGTCGCTTCGCAACGTCTGCTGCATCGCCACAGTAAAATTCGGCATTGTCTATGCCATTTATTGTGGCGTTAACCTTGGCGTCCTCGATTGCCTCTGGCACTATCTCAACGCCAACAAGGCGCTTTACATCATCGGCCATAGTAAGGCCGATTGTACCAGTGCCACAATAGAGGTCAAGCAGTGTCTCCTCACCAGTAAGTCCAGCAAAGAGCGCTGCGTTGCGATAGAGTATTTCACATTGTTTACTATTTACTTGGAAGAACGAAAGCGGAGAAATCCTAAATGTTTTTCCAAGTATTTTTTCATTTATATAACCGTCCCCTAAAAGGACCTTGTTTGCCTTGCCAAGAACAACATTAGAATCTGATTTGTTGATATTGAGCACCACTGTCCTAAGGCTTGGAATTCCAACAGTGAGCTCATCAAGAAGTGCCTTGGCATTTGGCAAATCCTCGCCATTTATTACAAGGCAAACCATAACTTCACCCGTAAACTCCGCACGGCGGATATAGATGTGTCGCATGAGTCCCTTGCGAGTCGCCTCATTATATGTGCTGATATTGTTGTCGATCATCCAATTTTTAATGATTGTCAGCACATCAAAGAAAACCGGGGACTGAAGCTTACAGTCCATTTGGGGAACTATGCGATGCGAGTTGAATGCATAGAAGCCAATAAGTGGCTGGTTATCCCTTGTGTCACGAGACACAGGGTATTGAGCCTTGTTGCGATATCCATCAACATCGCTGCCCTTGATTGGGTCGAGCTTTATGTCGATGTGACCAAGGCGAGCAAATGCATCCTGCACCTTTTGTGCTTTGATGCCAAGCTCCGCCTCGTACGAGATATGGCGGTATGCACATCCGCCACACTTACCGGCAACTGCACAATCCGGTGCTTGCCTGTCTTTCGACGGCTCAAGAACCTTGTTTATCTTGCCAATAGCGTAGGTCTTCTTAGCAAGAATGATATGAACATCAAGATAGTCGCCTATCGCTGAATCTTTGACAAAAACGGCTTGACCGTCGAAGTGTCCAACACCTTGGCCTTCGGCGGTCATACCATCGATATGCAATTTGATATCTTGATTTTTGTTTAACATCTTAAAGTATCTTTCTTAGACAATCAAAGAGTTTGACAATATCAACTGGCTTTGCGATATGCTCGTTCATACCAGCTGCCATTGCATCCTCCCTATCCTCATCAAATGCATTTGCTGTCATAGCGATGATAGGGATGCTTGCGAGCGCCTCATTCTCAAGGGCCCTAATTGCCTTGGTTGATTCATAACCATTCATACGAGGCATCTGAACGTCCATAAGTACTATGTCATAGTAACCAGGCTCAGACTCGCGGACCTTGTCATATGCCTCAACACCGTCCTCAGCCTCTTCAATTATGGCGCCTGTTTCGGCAAGAATTTCGCTCGCAATCTCACGGTTGAGCTCATTATCGTCAACAAGGAGGATACGCTTGCCATCAAGCGTAATCTCTGTTGCCTCTTGCTCCTGCTCAGCCTCTGCTGTGCGAAGTGCCAAGAAGTCGCCTTCGTATTTTTTAAATTCCAAATCAACAGTAAATGTTGATCCTTCACCAAGCGTACTCTCTACCTCAATATTACCGTGCATAATATCAACAAGGCGCTTTGTAATAGACATACCAAGGCCTGTACCTTGAATGCCTGAAATAGCCTCATTCTTATCACGCTCAAACGAGTCGAATACGTGCTCAAGGAATTCCTCTGTCATGCCGATACCAGTATCAGAAACAATGAATCGATAATGGGCCTTATCTGCATCACTAGACAACATTTCCTTGATAGTAATATCAACTCTACCACCATTCTCGGTATACTTAACAGCATTGGAGATGATGTTGAGGAGTATCTGATTTACATGGAGTTCGTCAACGTAAACGTATGGATTCTCAACTTCCTCAAGAGAGAGGTTAAGTTTGATATCCTTGTCCCTTGCAAGGTCGCCAAGGATAGTTGTAAGCCTATCGGATGCTTCACGAACGTCCATAGGTTCAGTCTCAATTGAAATTTTACCGCTCTCGATACGTGCCATATCAAGGATATCGTTGATAAGGCCAAGAAGGTGTGTTCCAGAAGTTTGAACTTTATCGATACACTCCTCAACCTTTTCCTTATCGTCCGAATACTTCTTTGCCATATTGGCAAAGCCCAAGATGGCATTCATAGGAGTACGAATGTCATGAGACATGTTGAAGAGGAAGGATGACTTGGTCCTATTTGCTGTTTCCGCAGCTTCTCGCGCAAGCTCAAGCTCGCCCTGTACTTCCTTCTCCTTTTTGATCTGTTCATCTATGATGTGATAGCCAACGAGCATGTATGAATCAATCTGGTCGCTCTGTGGCATAACCAACTTCATTTGACAATATACATACTCTCCACCAAAGAGAAGTCTAAAGTCTACATAGTACTCAGGGCTTCTTCTAAATGCGTACTCAATTCTATCCTGCGACAAAGCTGCAATAAATTCTTCGCGGTCATCCTCGAAAACAGCTGTTTTCGCCATTTCTTTTACAAATTCCTCAAAGCTACTAAAACTTGTCGAAGGTTTGCCAAGCGTATCTACTACATAGTGCTCACCACGATAGGTCGTAATGGCACCGGTTATGCCTTCTACAAGCATAACCATCCTATAGTCATTTGAAAGATATTCGATGATGGCCTTTTGATTATCGCCCTCCTCACGCTGGAGGATGATGTAGATGTAAACTATTGCCATGGTCATACAGCCATTTAATACTGGAAGACCAGGATTGAAATACTGATACAGTCCACCTGCGATAGGAATCAGTGCAAATATAACAAACGAACGCTCACTCGAACGAGGAAGTGTAAGCCTGTGTTTTGAAGAACAGAAGACCGCAGTTAGCGCAGCCAGAATAACATATATGTATGTGATTATTGGCTGGAATAAATACAGTGGTCCACGCTGATAGAAATTGCCCTCTCCTATTGTAAAGAGGAGTCCGTTCCAAGGGGCAGTAAAAGCAAGGAATGCAATTACAAAAGTTGGAATGGCAAGAATAAGTTTAAACTCTGTGCCCTTCATAAAGCCATTAACCTTGTAATCAACAAAGGAAAGCCATACGTATGCACAGATGCCAGATGTGCCAAAGTAACATGCATTGATTAAGTAGTTGATGTTTTCTGGGATATTTATATTGCCATCAACAAGCACCCAGAAAAAGTCAAGCATAAAGAATGCACTCTGTGACAAGAGCACCCAATAAAGGATACGAACATCCTTATCTTTAAAGCCCTTGCCGAGGGTTCCTACTTCAAGTCCTGCGAGGATACCTGCACAAAGCAAATCAAAAATTGCATAAAGACTTGTAGCACTAGCAACTAATCCATTACTCATTTAGCATTACCCCCCCCCCGACAATTTTGCTAACACTATGGCGTTTTGAGTTTTCATAGTTTTCCTCAACACGCGCAATCATGTTGCTTACAGTTGACTCTTTGTCGTACATAGCGAAACCTATGTCTAGGGACAGCTTATACTTTGGAAAATATTGGAACATAGTAAGTCCAATACTTGAACTGATGCGTCTAAGTTTTAATTTGACATCATCTTTGTTGCTATCCTTGATTACTATTACGTATTTATTCTTATCCTGTTTGATAAGCACGTCATCCTCATCAAGAACAGCATTAATCTTTTTAGCAAAGAGGGTCATTGTCTCCATCTTTTGCTCATCCGTCAAATTGATAAGCATCTCAATGTTGCGGATAGAAAGCATTGCTACTGCAAAACTGTCTATTTGACCCTGTTCAGCCTCTCTTGCAAGATTTGAAAGATGAGAAATAAGGAAACGGTCGTTATACGCACTCTTCTCCTCATGCAAATAGAGCTTTGCATGATACTCATCAAAGAGCTCTGATGTACGCTCACGTTCCTCGTTATAGTATACAATCGTCTTCCTTACAATTGAACCAATCGTAAATACCGCTACAAAGAATGTCGAGACAGAGAATATTATCATACTTGTGTCTGACACTGTAAGTGGAGATATATACATCTCCAGTTTGGAGCGGAAAATTGATATAGTTACTGTCGATACAAATGTAAGGGTAATAATTGCCATTGACGGCCAAAAATCAATTACGAAGAATATGCAGAAGCAGAAATACATGAGAAGGAACTCAAGCAACATATCGTCTGCACCAACGTAGAAAAAGATAACTGGCAAAAATATGCAACCATAAAGCGCAAAGAAAATTATTGCTCTCTTGCCAACTCTCATGCTAGGAGAAGTCCTATGGTAAACAATGAATGCAATTGTAATAATAAGGCCCGCTGTCATTGCAAATGATGCAATTATATTGTGGGTCAAAAGCGCTGCTGCAAGGAAAAGTGCAAACTGTATTAGCGCACTAAAGAGGATGTCGTAAAAACGTGCATTACGAATTTCGTCATCAAATTGAAAAGTTATTATTCCAAGGAAAATATTTTTTGCAACTTTAAGTAAATCACTCATGAAACCGCCCCCATTCTACCACGAAGGTCAATTTCAGCTGATTCGATAAGCAAATCGGCAGATATACCACGTTTCAAGAAATACCTTCCGATATAGAGCTTACCATCCTCAATACTTTCATTTTCTTTGCCCGAATTAAACTGAGCACCAATACCAACAATTATCTCTTCAGCTTCAGCAGCATCGGTGCAATTTGGAATAACTGCAAAGAATTTGCTTTTACCATATTTTGCAATAACTGCGTCAGAAGACAAGTATTGGCGGCAACTATCATACGCATTGAGGAGCAATACGTCCTCAATGTATTTGTTGCCACGGCTCTCGCCATAATCAACTTCCAAGACTAAGAAACAGAATGATTTGCCGTGATCCCATGCCTTCTTCATAGCGGAATCGAGATAATCACGACCACCTTTTTCATTGTAGGCACCAGTCAATGTATCACGAACGCTGGCATCGTTTACTTTTTCTAGTATTTCCTTTGTCTTTGCGCTGTCTGATTGGAACAGATAAACAAAGAGTCGCGCCATGCCGATAATGTAAATATTAACGATAAATGTCGCTACTATGTAATACCAGGAAAGCATAGTGGCAGGTTCTTGATATGGGAACCACTCTGGTTTATATAGTGACAATATTATCCACGCAATATAGTAAATATTAAGAGTTGCCGTAAAGACTATCTGCTCCCATTTGCCATCAATCATTATGTAGGAATGGATTGATGCAATTGCCATGATGAAAAGTGCACATGCATAGAGTTTGCCATAAAAATAAAACATTAGTGGCACAATAATGAATGACGTGACTGCATGGCAGAAAATCAATACTTTTTCAAAGTCCTCAATAAAAATTGATACAAGCACAATTGCAAATATGGACCACAGAGTCAATATGATACTTACAACAAGGTCCATATGACCTTCTGCTTTAAAAATGAAGGACATGGCAATAAACAATATTCCAGCGAGTGTTTGAACAATGTTTACAACATTGAAAAGAATCAATGATCGTGGATAGTTCTTATCCCAAAGTCGCTTGGTAAGCTTGTCAAGAAATCTCTCGGTTTGATTCACCTATGTCCCTCCTTTAATCTAAATTTACTTGTGTGACGTCGCCGCCTAGTGCATCTCCCATAAAGACTTGGGCTTGACGCTTAAAGCCCTCGGCGTCGTCACTGACGAAGTATTTGCGAATGCTGTCGTCACTATCTCCGACAAGGTTATTCGCTTCAAGGCTCTGCCTTAATGTGTCAGCGGCAGCGCCCGATGAACTGATAATTTGAAGGCTTGGATAGAGGCCTTCGATAATATCTGACAGTAGCGGATAGTGAGTGCAGCCTAGCACCAGTGTATCGATGCCTTTGGCAACGAGCGGGTCTAGGTACTCACGGACCACTGTCTCAATAACAATGTCACCCTTGGTAAAACGTCCGTTTTCAACAAGTGGAACGAAGAGCGGACACGCAGCACCTATTACCGTAGCGTCCGGTTTGTACTTCGCAATAGCAGCATTATAAGCTCCACTGTTTATCGTCGCATTTGTAGCGATAACACCTATCTTGCCATTCTTTGTAATCTCTGCAGCACGTTTTGATGCTGGGTCTACCACACCGAATATTGGCAAATCATATAACTCTTCTACTGTGCTCCTAGCAATTGAGTCAGCCGTGTTACATGCAATAACAATTGCCTTTAAGTCAAAGGTGTTAAGGAACTTAACATCGGCTAAAACGTATTCAGTTATCTGGCGCTTAGACCTTGTACCGTATGGCACATGGGCTGTGTCGCCGAAATATATTATGTTTTCGTTTGGCATATTGTCAGCGATTGCCTTGACAACTGTAAGGCCACCAATACCTGAATCAAATACGCCGATGTAGCTGTTGTTTGACATCTTGTTTTCCTTTTCGTTAGTTAACCCAGAGCATTTACAAGCTCTTTGAAATGATCGCCACGCTCCTCAAAACAGGAGTACTGGTCAAATGAACTGGTGGTTGGAGAAAGCAAAACTGTATCCCCAGCCTCCGCTATTTTTACTGACGCATCAACTGCCTCCGCCAAATCGGATACAACGATGCCGTCATCGCCTACTGTATCGCGAACAAGTCGCTCACCGCAGGCGCCAAAACCGATAACCTTTTTAACGCAGCCAAGGTTTGCTTTTACATCATCCATAGGAAGTCCCTTTTCAAAACCACCTATTAGTAAAATTACACCGTGGTCAAATGCCTTAAGTGCAGTTACCGTTGCATCGGTGTTGGTGCCCTTTGAATCGTTATAGTAGCGAACGCCATTTAGTTCGCGCACAAATTCGATTCGGTGCTCAACACCGGTGAATGCTTCTACAGCTTCAACAATGAAGCTGTTCTCTACGCCGATTGCCTTGGCACAAGATACGGCAATGATAACATTTTGAAGGTTGTGGCGACCTGGCAAGCGAATGCTGCCAAGGGTGAGCACAGCCTCACCATCAATTATCATCTTGCCGTCCTTGATGCACGCATCGGCGTCATCTCTGTCAAGACTAATTGTCTTGACAGTTGCAGGTACCTTGTACCTATCAACGTATTGACGAAGTGTCTCATCATCGGAATTCAAAATGAACGTGTCATCCTCATCCATGTTGCGATACACTTCAGTTTTTGATTTATAATATGCGTCAAGCGAACCATGAACATCGATATGATCCGGTGTTAAGTTGATAATGGTTGCAACATCTGGGTGAAACTTGTCTATGTTTACAAGTTGATAATTTGATATCTCAAGTGTGATGTAGTGGCCTCCCTCGTTTAGGAGATTTTCATTCATCACTATCTCACAGAGTGGAATGCCGATGTTGCCACAAAGGTGTGCCTTATTTCCATACTTGCGAGATAGTATCTCGTGAACAAGGGTAGAAGTTGTTGTCTTGCCATTAGTACCTGTAATTGCAATGAAATGTTGTGGCTTTGCAACTTGGAAAGCGAGCTCAATTTCAGTAATTACAGGGACATTTCTCTCATAGAGTTTCACCATAAAGGGAATGTCGTTGTGAACACCTGGATTTTTAACGCAGAGGTCATATTCACCCTCTGCAACCTCAAGAGATTGGTCAACTATTGTGACACCAAGTGAGAGCAATGTATCAAGCTCCTTGATATCCTCTTTTTTCTTTGATTCAGAAAGAATAATTGTAGCACCAAGGGTATGTAAAACCTTGATGGCGGCCATGCCCGAGCGGGCAAGACCAACTACAAGAACTCTTTTTCCTTGAAAATCCATTTAATCGTAAGCCTCCGAATTAGTAGGTTGAAACCATGTAGAATACATAGTCGCCATAGTAGTCTATGCTCTTGTTTCTAATAGTGCTTGAAATATAACCTGCAAAAGTTTCGGAACTCTTGGTGTTGTTGTAAAGTGTGTTCGCAAAGTCCTCTGCGCTAACGCTTGTTACCTTGAACACATAACCCGCAGCATATCGGCCATATATGTTATAACTTGGCTGAGCTGTAAAACGATAACACTCGTCAAAGCCATTTACAGTTGTCTTTTGACCAAGAATATTTTTGCCACTTGTAATTTGATATACGCTACCCCTACTGCTACCTGTACAAGCAACTGCCAAATCACGAAGTTTCATAGATTCGCCGTCTGTACCCTTGAGCTTGTTCTCAAAATAGTTACGGGCAGTGTTAATCGTGCTGCTGTTTGTGCTTGTCTTTGGAGCAGAAACAGGTGGCTTCTTCGTCGTTGTTTCCGTTGGAGGCTCCGTTGTTGGTGGTTCGGTCGTTGGAGGCTCTGTCACTGGCTCAGTTGGAGCATTTGTTGATTCTTTATCAGAAGTGCTCTCATCATCCTTTTTGCCAGTTGTCTCAGTTACATCTCCGCCAACTTCTTTTGTGACAACTTCGCCATCCTTATTTGTGACAACCTCGCCGTCCTTGTTGGTTACGATTTCGATAGGCTTTTGATCCTTTTCAGTCGTACCTGTTGGTACATATACTGTTACTTTCTCAGTAACAATATTCTCTGGGGCAATAGTAACCTCACGGGTGACAAGTTTTGTTGTGCCATCCTTCTTTACTGTCTTGGTTACTTTAATAGCTGTAGTCTTATAGAAATACTTCTTGCCATTTTCGGCAGTTGTATCAACGTACTCTGGTTTTTCAACTACGGCGATACATACATAGTCGCCGTCCTTTTTAGTTGCGCGATATACGTTGTATCCTATCGCATCCTCAACTGGATCCCATTTGAGCTCGTTGGCCTTGGTTGGAGCATAGCCCGGCATGCTAGCGTCGGCGCCCATGTACTTCTTCCACCATGCATCGGAGTCACCGGTTGTTCCGACCTCCTCTGTATCTTGGCCTTTCTTTTTCTTGCCGCCTGACGATTTACCATCGCCGTGCTTTGCTGCAACACAGGCAACAAGACCAATTAGAAATACGATTAGTACAGCTATTGCGATAAGTTTCCTCTTATCAATACCAGCTAGAATATTCTTTTTTGACTTTTCACCATCTGACTCAGAAGGTTTGCTTTCTCGCTTTTCCTTAAGGTCAAGGAAGATGTCTTCTATTTTGTCTTTAACAGAGTAGAAAACGTCTTCAACTTTTGTTCTAAAGTCCATAATTATCCTTCTTTATTTCAAATACTCGTCATACTTTGGCTCGTATGCATTGAGGCATACAGCTGCAACAATAGATGGACCAGTGTGCGCACCAATTGCACATCCAACCTGTGTCTCAAGAATGTCACGCACTTTGTACTTCTCACGAAGCTCGGCCTTCATTGTTGCAAAAGACTCGATGTCGGTGCCGTAGCACGCACCGATTACCTGGTTTTCAAGCTCGGCACCGTTTTCACCGATAAGTTCAACTACACGTGCCATTGCCTTTTTCCAACCACGTACCTTTTCAGTAGCCTTTAAAGCTCCGTTTTCATCTGTCATAAGGATAGGCTTGATATCAAGCATACCGCCTACAACAAATGAAGCCTTGCTCACACGGCCACCAGCATAGAGATAATCGAGTGACTGAACTGCAATTACGTGAACCATGTGGTCACAGAAGAACTGAGCAGCCTCAATTATCAAATCCTGTGGTGCACCATTTGCCTGCATTTTGAGGAGTCGCTCAACAACAAGACCATAACCGATTGATGCACAGTGTGAATCAATGATTGTAATCTTGAAATCTGGGTACTCCTCAAGCACCTCCTGCTTTGCAAGAGTTGCAGCCTGGAATGTACCAGCAACACCTGTTGAGAAACAGATATAGAGCACCTCGTCGCCACGCTTGGCAAACTCTGTGAAATACTCTTGGAACATAAGCTCCGAGATATGATAGGTTTTAATTTCCTTTACGCCTTCCTCTTGAATTTTATAAAACTCATTTGGAAAGATTGTTACGCCATCACGCAAGTCCTCATTATCGATTGTAACTGGTGTTGGCATTACGAAAAGATTATATTTTTCTATTACGTTCTTTGGTACATCTGACGCAGAGTCAGTGATTATACAAAAAGCCATAGTTTTTGCCTCCTTGGGTTAGCGAATGCTTCCTACTGTCCTTGGGAAGAGGATAACATCGCGAATATTTTGTACTCCTGTAACGTACATAAGCATACGTTCAAAGCCAAGTCCAAAACCACTGTGTGGAACTGAACCAAACTTGCGGAGATCGATATAGTCATTGTAGTCATCGAGATTCATTCCACGAACGTTCATAGCCTCAAGAAGCTTGTCATAGTCAGCCTCACGCTCTGAGCATCCGATAATCTCTCCTATTCCAGGTACCAAGAGATCAGTTGCAGCAACTGTCTTGCCGTCTGGATTTTGTTTCATATAGAAGGACTTAATCTCCTTCGGATAGTTTGTTACGAATACCGGTTTTTTGAACACCTCCTCTGTTATATATCTCTCGTGCTCAGTCTGAAGGTCACAGCCCCATGAAACTGGGTACTTGAAATCAGCATCAGCCTTTTCAAGAATTTCAATGGCCTTGGTGTAATCGAGAACTTCAAAGTCACTCTCGATTACATTTGTGAGCTTTTCGCGAAGTCCCTTTTCAAAGAACTTCTCAAAAAAGTCGAGCTCGCTTGGGCAACGGTCCATTACTGCTTTTGTAATGTACTTAATCATGTCCTCTGCCATCTCAATGATGTCAGGGAGCTCGGCAAATGCAACCTCTGGCTCAACATGCCAGAACTCTGCAACATGACGCGTTGTGTTTGAGTTCTCAGCGCGGAATGATGGACCAAAAGTATAAATCTTACCAAATGCCATAGCGGCAACTTCGCCCTCAAGCTGGCCAGATACTGAAAGGCCTGCTGATTTGCCAAAAAAGTCGTCGGCATAATATTCTTCCGCTGTCTTGTATTTAGCAGCGTCTTCAAAGGACTGAGTTGTTACTTTGAACATCTCGCCTGCGCCCTCACAGTCAGAACCTGTGATGAGCGGAGTGTTGATATAGACATAATGTCTGTCTTGGAAATACTCGTGGATAGCTGCTGCGAGTACAGAGCGTACACGAAATACTGCGTTAAATGTATTTGTACGAACACGAAGATGAGGCATTGTACGCAATGTTTCAAGATTGGTGCGCTTTTTCTGGAGAGGATAATCCTCTGGGCAGGCGCCAAGGAGTTCGATGTCAGATACGTTGATTTCTACTCCGCCGTCCTGTGCTACTGCTGATGGTACAACTGTACCAACAACTTTGAGTGATGAGCCAAGCTTGGTAAAGTTTGACATCTCATTTGCTTTTTTGAAAGACTCTTTGTCGACAACGAGCTGGATGTGCTTGAGCGATGTGCCATCGTTAAGCTCGATGAATGCCATTGTCTTGGAATCACGTGCTGTACGCACCCATCCACAGACAGTAACCTCACTGCCTACATATTCCTCTTTTGTCATGACCTCAATGATATCTACGTGTTTCATTAATTAATTACCTCTTAAATAAATAAAATATTTCATAATATAATAGCACATATTTGCTTATTATTTCAAGATATGTTAAAGTATTTCCGTTATGAGAATCAAACTTAACGAACATTTTACAATCAAAAAAATATTGCAACTTATTCTCCCCTCCTCGGCAATGATGGTATTTATCTCGATCTACGGTATGGTAGACGGCATCTTTGTTTCCAACTGTGTAGGGGAGACTTCATTTGCAGCAGTAAACCTCACCTGGCCTATGATTATGATCTTTGGCGGTGTTGGTTTTATGTTTGGAACAGGCGGCAACGCGATAATTTCTAGAACAATCGGCGAGGGCAAAAAGGACCTCGCCAACAAATATTTTTCGCTGATTGTCTATGCCGCAATCATATGTGGTGTGTTCCTCTCAATCATAGCTCTAATATTTAAGCGTCGGCTTTGCATGTTGCTCGGCGCAACAGGCGAACTTCTCGAAAACTGCGTAACATACTGCCAGGTTATCTTTCCTTGCATCCCATTTTTTATGTTACAAAACGTTTTCCAGAGCCTGTGTGCAACGGCTGAAAAACCAAAGCTCAGCCTCATTGCGACAATCACCGCCGGCATCTCGAACGTGCTCCTTGATGCGCTTTTCATCCTAGTTTTTAAACTTGGACTTGTCGGCGCAGCACTCGGTACCGCCTCTACTCAGGTGCTAGGTGGTCTCATCCCACTCATCTATTTCTCAAGGCAAAACAACAGCCTGTTAAAGCTCGGCAAACCTGAAATTGATTTCCATATCCTTGCTCACACATGCACCAACGGCATGTCGGAACTCGTCAGCAATATCACCCTCAGTCTCGTCAGCATCCTCTACAATTTGGAGGTACTCAAAATTGCTGGACAACTCGGTGTCAACGCTTATGGAATCATCATGTATGTAAGCTTTATTTTCATCTCAATCTTTATCGGATTTACAATTGGTGTTGCTCCTGTAATCGGATTTAATTACGGTGCTCAAAACATCAGCGAACTCCAAAACGTATTCAAGAAAAGTCTCATCATTACGGCATTTATGGGGCTTGCTGCCACCCTCCTATCCGAGGTGTTCGCAAGGCCATTTGCAATGATTTTTGCGGCTGGCGACACGGCGCTCATCGATATGACAGCGCACGGATTTAGGATCTTTGCACTCGCATTTTTAATCGGTGGATTTTCTATGTTTGCATCGAGTTTCTTTACGGCGCTGGGCAATGGTCCAGTGTCAGCGGCCATCGCATTTTTGCGCACCTTTGTGTTCCAAATTTTGCCGCTTTACATCCTACCAAGATTCCTCGGAATCGATGGAATCTGGTTGTCTATGCTCACGGCCGAACTGCTTGGAATTGCCGTCAGCGCCGCATTCATTATCGGCAAAAGAAAGCGCTACAAATACTACTAAATAAGCAAAAAATGACCCCTGGAGGATTCCTCCAGGGGTATTGTTTTAGCCTTCAAAACTATAGTCAAATTTCGCTGGTGTCCAGTCCTTTAAAACATCAAGCATATCGAGCGCCACTACCTTGGCGCCAGCCAAATCATGCTCGAGGTAGTTGCCACATTCACGGCGCTTGGCACCAGGAATTTCGCCCTCAAAATCAGCTACAAATTTAAATGAATCAATTAGCAATTTTAGGACATCTTCCTTGGATATATCATCAAATAAAACGATGTAAAATCCTGTCCTGCAACCCATTGGTCCGATATACACAACAGAGTCAGAAAACTCGCTGTTACGTGCATAAGTGGCAAAGAGGTGTTCAAAGGTATGGAGCGCTCCATTTGAGATATAGTCTCCCATATTAGGTCGTTTCATCCTAACGTCATAGGTGATTGTGTTCCTGTCAATTCGGGACACATACACACCCTTTTGAAGCTTGTCATGATCAATTGTAAAACTTGCAATCTGTTCCATTTTTTACTCCTGTTTTGTAGTTAAAATCTTCCAAATATCCTTGAATTTTGGTGAGTTGCCATAGAGCAAAACGCCTGCTCTATAGACCTTGGCACAACCAATTCCAAGGAGAATGATTGTTGCAATTTGGATGGCAATCGAAAGCGCAATTTCCCAAACTGCAACCGTGCCCATGCATATACGAACGAGCATAAGCATAGGTGCAAATGTTGGAAGGAACGAACATACAGTCACAAAAACTCCATCAACATTTCCGCTTGTCATAGAGAATATTGCAACCATGAAAGCAAAGATAAATATCACATTTATAGGCATTACAAGGGCTCCAAGGTCCTCTGCGCGGGATGCGAGTGAGCCCGCAGCACCAAACATAAATGCATAGATAAAATAGCCTAAAATAAAGAATACGATTGAATAAATCGCAACGCTTACTGGCATACCAAAAAGGGATACTATTACTTCATTGTCAAGCGTATTCTTGTTGAGCTGATAGCAGCCAACCGTTGTACCAAGGATAAGTACGAGTTGTAAAAGTCCTGCTGTACCAGAACCAAGGACCTTGCCAAACATCAAATTCATTGGCTTGGATGAAGTTATCAAAACCTCCATACAGCGTGAACTCTTTTCACCAGCTACGCTGCTTGCAACGAACTGTCCATAGAGCAAAAGCACCATGTAAAGAATCATGATAATCGCATAGGTATAGGCAAAACTCTGCGTCTGATCCTTACCAGTTACTACTACATCGCTTTCAGTTCCTGCCTCAAGCGCAGCTGTAATTTGGTCAGGTGTAAGTCCCGCATTTTGAAGGTACGAGTAGCGGTAATTTGTGATAAGGACCTGATTGATAATTTGTTGATCCGCATCAAACATACCAACCGTCTCAACTATGTACTTGTACTTGAGTGGAGTTTCAATAATTATGGCTGTATCAACATCGCCATCCACAACCTGTTTTTCAAGGTTGTCGTCCTTTGAAACAGAGAATTCATAGCCCTCACCAAAGAACGTTTTAAAGGTCTCAACAAGGGCATCTGTATCCATCTCACTCTTGTTGCAAACTGCGATTTTTGTCGCATCTTCTTCACTCTTTAAGGCATCAAGGCTATCGCCAAGAAGTGCCTCAAGACGACCAACATTGAGGGTTAAAACAATTACTACAAGGAGCAAAATTGTGACTACCCTAAAGACTTTACTTTGAAGTTGCCCACGGAGCTCGAATTTGAAAACTGTTAAAAACTGTCTCATGATTCCACCTCCGTATAGTCGACAAATATCTCGGCAAGAGATGGTTCATAGAGTGATATTCCAGAGAGCGAAACATCCTTTTTCGAAAGTTCACTCATCAAATCTTTTATGTCGTGGCCGTCAGAAAGTTCTACCTTAATGCCACTTTCGATTTGCATCGCATCCTTGACAAAAGTTATTGATGCAAGAGCATTTTTTACAGCCTCGCAATCATCTGATTCAACCAAAACCAAATTTTTGGTATAGCTGCGTTTGATATCTTTTATCGCACCAGAAACTGCAATTTGGCCACTGTTGATGATAACAATATTGTTGCAAAATTCCTCGATATAATTCATCTGATGGCTCGAAAAAATTACTATCTTGCCAGCAGCAATAAGCTCCTTAACTACGTCCTTTAAAAGCATCGCATTAACTGGATCAAGGCCAGAAAAAGGCTCGTCCAAAATAACGATATCAGGGTCCGCAATAAGGGTTGCGACCAGCTGAATTTTTTGCTGATTACCCTTTGACAAAGTCTCGAGTTTTGCATCCTTGTACTCTGTCATTTGGAGTCGCGCAAGAAGTCCATTTGCGCGTGCTATTGCAACGTCCTTTGGAACACCTTTGAGCTCAGCGAAATATATGAGCTGTTCCATTATTTTCTTTTTTGGGTAAAGTCCACGTTCCTCTGGCATATAGCCTACGTTAATTTCACGGATAGAAAGTGGCTTACCATCAATTAATACCTCACCACTGTTCGGTGGAAAAAGTTGCATAATGATGCGGATTGTAGTTGTCTTACCCGCTCCATTACGACCAAGTAGTCCCAAAGCCTCTCCGCTCTGTGCAGAAAAGGAGATGCCTTTGAGGACAGACTTCTCACCAAAGCTTTTGGTGATGTCTTTTACTTCTAGTAGCATAGTATCACCTACTGTTTTGAGAGACCTCGCATTGTAAGGCCTATACGCTTTTTGTTTAAATCAACCTCAAGTACTCTAACAGTGATTACATCACCGACAGAGAGCACCTCAGATGGATGCTTTATATATTTATCTGTAATTTGACTGATATGCACAAGGCCGTCCTGATGTACGCCGATGTCAACAAATGCACCAAAGTCAATTACGTTACGAACTGTACCTTTGAGTTCCATACCAGGCTTTAGGTCCTTCATCTCCATAACATCGGAGCGAAGGAGAGGTGGTGGCAACTCGTCACGTGGGTCACGGCCCGGTTTTAAGAGTTCGTTTTCGATATCGTGGAGAGTTGGCTCACCGATTGAG
>JAZRVV010000017.1:0-9757 GCA_045599345.1 Acutalibacteraceae bacterium | reverse complement strand
GAAAAATCTTTGTCGGTTTTTTCATTTGTTATTTCTACTCCTTCCAATATTGTCTTGTTCTATTATATCATACGTCTGTTTGTCGGCAAGCAAATTGAGCAACTTGGTTTGCTAACATATTTGGCTCAAAAGATTTTTGTGTGATTATCTAGGCGAAGTCATTTCTGTTGAATAATATTAAAAATGAGGGAAAGCAAAAAAATAAGAAGTCCGTAAACCACGAAGGTACGGACTTCTAATGGTCGAGGCGAAGAGACTCGAACTCCCGACACCCTGGTCCCAAACCAGGTGCGCTACCAAACTGCGCTACGCCTCGATGTGCTTCTTTAAAAGCGCAAAACGTATTATAACAAAGGAAAGTTTTGTTGTCAACAGTTTTATTATAAGGTATAATAAATAGCGTAATTTTGCTTAAGGAGGACCTCTTTATGGACGAGAGATCACCAAAGGATAAGAACTATACTCCAAGGCGTGTAAGCCGTAAAAAAGCGCAGCAGCGCAAGATTAGAAGAATGGTTACAATAGGCGTATTAGCGCTCGTTATTATCGCAATTTTAGCTGTTGTTATAAAGGTTGCTGTTGGTAAGGGCGACAAGAAAAAGGGTGGCGATGAGCCAAAAACTAAGGCGCCCGTTTCCGAGGAGACGACAGTCGACCCAAATGCACCGGTTGCGACAGCAAAGGTGCTTTCAACAGGCGACGTTTTGATTCATAAATTGCTTCTCGAGGCGTCTGCAGATGGCTCGGGATACTCATTTGACAAGCACTTTAGGGCGGTCAAAGATGAGATATCAGCAGCCGATTTGGCAGTTGCGAATTTAGAGGTAACGCTTGGCGAAGGTAATTACCAATGTTATCCAACATTCAAGTCGCCTGATTCAGTTGCTGATGCGCTTAAAAATGCAGGCTTTGATTTCCTCGTTAGTGCTAATAATCACTGCTATGACACATCTTTTGATGGACTCAAGAGAACAGCAAAAGTTGTTCGTGAAAAGGGAATTGGCCAGACTGGTACCAAGGCAAATTTGGACCAAAAGGACTATGAAATTGTCGATGTAAATGGCATCAAGATTGGTATTATCAACTATGCCGAGGAGACAACTTGTGCTGCAGGCACAAAAGCGCTCAACGGCATCAAAATGGCAGCTGAAGCAAATGATTATGTCAACTCATTTAACGCTGCCAGAATGGATGATTTTTATAAGGATATTGAGGGCAATATTGCATCCATGAAGAAGGATGGAGCAGAGGCAATTATGCTCTATATCCACTGGGGTGTCGAGTATGCTTTGTCACAGAACACCAACCAGTCAACAGTTGCACAAAAGATGTGTGATATGGGCGTAGATGTAATCATCGGTGGCCACCCACACGTAATTCAGCCAGCAGCTGTTTTGACATCTACAACCGATTCAAATCACAAGACATTCTGTATCTATTCTGTTGGTAATTTGCTCTCAAACCAGAGACGTGAATTCATGGGAAGCGCTTGTCCAACAGGTCATTCAGAGGATGCGATTTTCGTATACACAACATTTACCAAGTATGGTGATGGAAGAGTAGAGCTTTCAGCAGTAGATTACTCACCGCTTTGGATAAATCGCTATGCAGAGGGTGGAAGTTATGTCTATGAAATCACCAATGTAAGTGATCCATCCAAGGTTTCTAAGAACTCAGATGGTGCAGCTGCATCACTTGAAAGAACTAAGAAACTGGTTGATGAAGGGTTTAAATCTTTCAAGTAATATACAAAGTGACAAATAATTAACAAACTTTGTGACAAATTTAACAAATTTGGATGAAAACACCTTGTTATCTATTGACAAGGTGTTTTTTTATGGTAACATTGAAGGGTACAGCTTTTATTATTATCAAAGGTATAGTAAAAGAAAATTTAAATATATGGAGGCAAAATTATGGCTAACAAATGGGTCTACATGTTTAGCGAAGGTAACATGGATATGCGTAACCTTCTTGGTGGTAAGGGCGCAAACCTCGCAGAAATGACCTCTATTGGTCTTCCAGTACCTCAGGGCTTCACAATCACAACTGGGGCTTGCACACAGTACTATGATGATGGTCGCAAGATTAACGACGAAATCATGTCACAGACAATGGAAGGCGTTAAGAAAATGGAAGAGATCAACGGCAAGAAGTTCGGTGATCTTAACAATCCTTTGCTTGTATCTGTTCGTTCAGGTGCGCGCGCTTCAATGCCAGGTATGATGGATACAATCCTCAACCTTGGTCTTAATGATGACGTTGTAGCAGCTATGATCGCTGGTAACCCAGACCCAGCTTTCGAGCGTTTCGTATATGACTCATACAGACGTTTCATTCAGATGTTCTCTGATGTTGTTATGGAAGTTGGTAAGAAGTACTTCGAGCAGCTCATCGACGAGATGAAGGAGAAGAAGGGCGTTGTTTACGACGTTGACCTTACAGCTGCTGACCTCAAGGAACTTGCAGCTCAGTTCAAGGCTGAGTACAAGAACCAGCTTGGTGAGGACTTCCCATCAGATCCAGTTGTACAGCTCAAGCTTGCTATTGAAGCAGTATTCCGTTCATGGGATAACCCACGTGCAAACGTATATCGTCGTGATAACGATATCCCTTACTCATGGGGTACAGCTGTTAACGTAATGCCAATGGTATTCGGTAACCTTAATAACGAATCTGGTACAGGTGTTGCATTTACACGTGACCCTGCAACAGGTGAAAATAAACTTATGGGTGAGTTCCTTAAGAACGCACAGGGCGAAGACGTTGTTGCAGGCGTACGTACTCCAATGCCAATCGCTCAGATGGAGCAGGAATTCCCAGAAGCATACGCTGAATTCATCAAAGTATGTGAAACACTTGAAAACCACTATCACGACATGCAGGACATGGAGTTCACTGTTGAAAACAGAAAGCTCTACATGCTCCAGTGTCGTAACGGTAAGAGAACAGCTCCTGCAGCACTCAAGATTGCTTGCGATCTCGTTGACGAGGGTCACAAGACAGAGCAGGAAGCAGTACTCATGATTGACCCACGTAACCTCGATACACTTCTTCACCCTCAGTTTGATGCTGCAGAGCTTAAGAAGGCAGAGGCACTCGGTGCTGGTCTTGGCGCATCTCCAGGCGCTGCTTGCGGTAAGGTTGTATTTACAGCTGATGACGCAGTAGCATGGGATGAGCGCGGTGAGAAGGTAGTTCTCGTTCGTCTTGAAACATCTCCAGAAGATATTTCTGGTATGAAGTCTGCTCAGGGTATCCTCACAGTTCGTGGTGGTATGACATCTCACGCAGCAGTTGTTGCTCGTGGTATGGGTAAGTGCTGCGTTTCTGGTTGTGGCGATATCAATATGGATGAAGACAACAAGCAGTTCACACTTGCTGGTGTTACATTCAAAGAGGGCGACTATATCTCAATTGATGGTTCAACAGGTAAGATTTATCAGGGTGTTATCCCAACAGTTGATGCATCAATCGCTGGTGAGTTTGGTAGAGTTATGGCTTGGGCTGATAAGTATAGAAAGCTCAAGGTAAGAACAAACGCTGATACACCTGCAGACGCTAAGAAGGCTCGTGAGCTTGGCGCAGAGGGCATTGGCCTTTGCCGTACAGAGCACATGTTCTTTGAGGCTGACAGAATTGCTGCATTCCGTGAGATGATCTGCGCTGATACAAAGGAAGAGCGCGAGGCAGCTCTTGATAAGATTCTTCCTTATCAGCAGGGTGACTTTGAGGCTCTCTATGAGGCACTCGAGGGTTGTCCTGTAACAATCCGCTTCCTTGACCCACCTCTTCATGAGTTCGTACCTACAGAGGACGCTGACATCGAGCTCCTTGCAAAGGCACAGGGCAAGCCAGTTGAGGATATTAAGGCTCTCATCTCTGGTCTTCACGAGTTCAACCCAATGATGGGTCACCGTGGATGCCGTCTTGCAGTTACATATCCAGAAATCGCTGCTATGCAGACAAAGGCTGTTATCCGTGCAGCTATTAACGTTCAGAAGAATCATCCAGATTGGGATGTTAAGCCTGAGATCATGATTCCACTTGTAGGCGAAGTTAAAGAGCTTAAGTACGTTAAGGCAGTAGTAGTTGAGACAGCTGATGCTGAAATCGCAGCTGCTGGTTCAGACCTTAAGTACGAAGTTGGTACAATGATCGAAATCCCACGTGCATGCCACACAGCTGATGAAATCGCTGCCAACGCTGACTTCTTCTGCTTCGGCACAAACGACCTTACACAGATGACATTCGGCTTCAGCCGTGATGATGCTGGTAAGTTCCTTGGCGCTTACTATGATGCCAAGATTTTCGAGAACGATCCATTTGCTAAGCTTGACCAGACAGGTGTTGGCAAGCTTATGGAAATGACACTTAAACTTGGTAAGCCAGTTAATCCAAACCTCCACTGCGGTATCTGCGGTGAGCACGGTGGTGACCCAACATCTGTTGAGTTCTGTCACCAGATTGTCCTTGACTATGTTTCATGTTCTCCATTCCGTGTACCAATTGCACGTCTTGCTGCTGCACAGGCTGCAATTAAGGAAGGCTAATTATTCATTAGTATATATAATATATAAAGAAAGAACCGAGAGGATTTCTCCTCTCGGTTCCTTTTTATTGTTTGTGTAAAAGTTAGGTCAAGATACCTGTCTTGATGAAGTCTTTGTAATGGTCTGTCTCTACATGTGATGCATACCAAAGGATAAACTTCATTGGAGCAAACTTAATGATGTAGTAGTCAGCATGTACTTTGAGTGTTGGGAATACGATAGACTTGCCGCGGCGAGCCTGACGGATGCTCTTCTTAGCAACGTGCTCTGGTGTTGTAACGCCAGGAAGTCTCTCGATTGGCTTCATCTCGTCCTCTTTGAATTCCATGAGCTCTGTTGCTACCCAACCTGGGCATGAGCATGTAACCTTGATGCCTCTTGTCTTAAGCTCATACTCAAGACCCTTTGAGAAGAATCTAAGGCCAACCTTAGCTGCTGCATAAGAGTTGTTTGATGGAAGTGGCTGGAAGCTTGCTGCTGAAGAAACGTTAAGGATGTGGTCTCCTCTGCCGATGAATGGGATACAAGCATAGCACATAGCCATGTTACCAACAAGGTTTGTACGTACTGTAGCAAGGAGTCTTGGAAGAGATGCACCTGGCTTGTAAACTGCACGAGTACCTGCGCAGTTGATGAGCCATTTAACTACAGGCTTCTTCTCCTCAAGGAGCTTCTGGAATGCAAGTAAGTCCTCGTCCTTTGTTACGTCACAAGCAACTGGAACTACTTTGCTAGAGATTGACTTGAGAGCCTCGAGCTTTTCAAGTGTACGGCCTACGCACCAAATCTCATCAATACCTTTTTCGTCCTTCATGATTTTAAGGAACTCTTTACCGATACCGCCAGCAGCACCAGTAAGTACGATAATGTTACTCATAATTTTTTCCTCCATTTTAATTTTTTATTCCAATTTTTAAGTTACTTAATTTTAGCTGTTGCCTGCATAGCGGTGCTTGTAGCATTACAGATTGTACCAACCTTTTCTGCATCACCAACAGTAACAACATTGCTGCATACTTTCTTTGCAACTTCTACAAGGTCGTTAACTGGACGAACACCTGCTGCAAAGAATACATAGTCAGCCTTTGGCTTGATAATACCGCCGCTCTTGGTCTCAACTGTTACGAAGCCGTCATTGATTTCTGTAAGTTTTGCTGATGTCAAGAACATAACGTGGTTTTCATAAAGCTTTGGATAGAGGTCATAGTAGTGCTGAACATAGAGTCCAGGACCAACCTTATCTTGCATTTCAACCATAGTTACACGGTTGTCCAAAGTCATAAAGTACTCAGCTGTCTCAAGACCTGTAAGACCTGTACCAACTACTACAACATCTTTATCAGAAATCTTGAGTTCGTTCTGCATAGCATCAGAACCAGTCATAACTGTCTTCTTGTCTGCGCCAGGAATCTTGCCTGGAACTACAGCCTTACCACCTGTTGCAACAACGATTGCATAAGGAGCAAGCTTCTTGAGAGATTCCTCGTCAACCTTTTGCTTGTAAAGGATCTTAGCACCTGCAGCCTTTGCTCGATTCTCGAGGTCGTTGATAGCCCAGTTCATCTTGTCCTTGTGAGGTGGCTTGTTAGCAGCGTTGAGCTGTCCGCCAGCTTCTGCTGCTTTCTCAAGTACTGTTACGTCAAAGTCTCTTGCTGCAAGTTCGCGAGCAGCTGTAAGACCAGCAGGACCTGCACCGATAACAACAACTTTTCTGCCGTTGCCATCTTTCTTGAGATCCTTGTAATCTATCTCGCGGCAGCACTTAGGGTTAAGTGCGCACTGAGCTGGTTCAAGCTTGAATGCGTTCTCAAAGAGAGACTGGAAGCAAGCAAGACAACCAATACAACGCTGGATTTCGTCTGTTCTGCCTTCCTTAGCCTTGAGAGCCCACTCTGGGTCTGCAAGAAGAGGTCTAGCAAGACCGATGTAATCCTGTACACCATCAGCAAGTAATTTCTCAGCTGTTGCTGGATTACGGATAACGCCAACAGCGATAACAGGGATGCTAACTGCTTCCTTGATAGCCTTAACATAAGAAGCTCTCCAAGCCTCTGGAATGTTCATTGGCTCAACTGTGTGGTTAGGAGTCTCGTAACCACCACATGAAAGGTCAAGAGCTGCAATGCCAACTTGATCGAGGCGCTTTGCAATCTGGATACCATCATCAATTGTAAGACCCTTGCCGTCCTCACCAATTGTGTTATAGAACTCATCAATTGTAAGTCTTACAAGAATTGGGAAATCAGGTCCGCAAGCCTTCTTCATGCCATCGATGATTTCAAGCATGAAACGCATACGGTTTTCAAGGCTTCCGCCGTAACGGTCGTGACGGCGGTTAGATACTGGTGACAAGAACTGCTGAAGAAGGTAGCCGTGTGATGCGTGAAGTTCTACGCCGTCACAGCCAGCTTCCTTAACACGTACAGCAGCGTTGATAAATTGCTTTTCGAGCAATTTGATTTCCATAATAGTAAGAGCGTGAACTCTTGCTGGGAACATACCAGTTCTTGCTGTGTTAAGTGGAACCTTTGATGCACTTACATCAGGAACCATGATATATTTCTGTAATTCATGAATAACAGGGTTGTTGTTCATTGGTGGAACGATGACATCGAGCAACTTCTTTGTAAGAGGACGAGCGATGTCCCAATAGTGAGGAATGAACTTCTCACCAAGTTCCAAAAGGCCCCAAGTTGTACCAAGAATAGCCTCGTTCTGACGTCCAGCATGGTGAAGCTGTACTACGAACTTTGTGCCGTTTTTATGGAGAACTTCGACACCTTTTCTGAGGGACTCAACGTTCTTGTCTCTACCCATAGAAACCTGCATTGGAAGGCCAACACCAGAAGTCTCGTTAACACGAACGATACCAGAGATGATGAGACCTACCTCGCCCTTAGAACGAGCCTCATAATAATCAATCCAACGCTGTCCAACTTTTCCGTTAAGTTCGGCAACGTCAACACCCATAGAAGTCATAACAACACGGTTTTTGATTTCCATGTTGCCAATTTTGCCAGGTGTAAACAAATTCTTGTATTCCATAATTAATTAACCTCAAATTATTAATTAAATCAGTCTACGTAGTTTGGCATTTCTCTCTTCTTGTCAAACTTTCTTGGGATAGCGTTTGCGTCGCCACGATAAGTTCTGTATGGACCTTCGAGGAGCCAGAAGTGTGGTCTCATTCTGTCCTTAGCTGTAATGCCGTATGTACCAATAAGAAGGTATACGCCGTCAGCTACTTTTCTAGCTTCGTCAACCATCTGAGTTGCAGCTGTCATTGTGTAGAAAGCTTTGTAAACCAATGTGAAAGCAGGCTTGCCATCATAGCGAGATGGAGCGATGCATGTGTACATTGGATACTTTGTGTAAAGCTGGCCGTTAACTTTTCTGAAAAGGTTGTAGCCGCGACCTTCTTTGTCGTTCTCCATGCGGAATGCCTTACCAACCCACTCAGGATTCAGAAGAGGGTTATCGCATGAAAGATGCCATCCAAGGTAGTCTCTAACACTGTGGTGTGAAAGCTTTGTTGAATGGAACTCGCCCTGCATTTCTTCCATTGTAGGAGCTGGAAGAGTCTTGAACAATTCCATGAGTTCTTCTTGTGAATAGTCCATTAAGTCATGAACGCCATGGTATAAAGTTTCTGTGTCTTTCGCAAATTTTGCCATTTTTATTACCTCCATTATTTAAAATAACGCATTGCGTACCGTGTATATTTTAAAACAATTATAAAAGAATGTCTTGAAACAAAGGATTTAGAAGAGTCCCAATTTGGACGTTTTTCCAAATGCGTTCATATTAATAATTGCATTAGTGAAAAAAACTGTTTATAATAGCAATTACCACAAGAGGGGATGTGTAAAAATGAAATTGGACTTTCGCGCAGAATTGACTATGTCGCAAAAGAGGACAACAAAAATTATTGTTGAGACAATGTTTTTGCTTTTGACGAAAAAGTCATTTGAGGAAATTACTGTACGCGAAATATGCCGTATAGGCTTGATTCCTAATTCGACATTTTACAATTATTTTGAGGACAAATACGATGTGCTTCGTTGGATCTTTTTCAAGGAAGTATACAGGTATTATCCAGAGGTTGACATAGTAATGAACCACTATGACAACATTGATAAGTGCGCGGATGCAATTTGCGATTTTATTGATGAATATAAAGGTATCCTTACAAAGGTTGCAAAGAAGAACCCTATAAACGGTGCCTTTTATCAAATCATTAGCCAATGCTGCTATGATTTTGGACTTATGATTGCAAAGAACTGCACTCGCGATAAAAACTTTGACTATCCATATGAGGTTGTATTTAGCAACTATGTCAATGGTGTTTTAGGTGTGTTAACTCAAACTTTCTATAACGGAAATACATACTCTCGCAAGCAAATACATGCTTATTTCACAGATTTGTATGCAAAATAAGTTTTAATAAGAGGAGAAAAGAAATGCAAAGTCGTAACTATGGACTAGTTACTGCTATAACTATGATTACCGGTATCGTTATTGGTTCCGGTATTTTCTTTAAGGCTGATAACATACTTGAGTATGCAAATGGCAACGTATACCTTGGCGTAATTATTTTTATAGTGGCAGCTATCGCAGTTGTATTTGGTGCTCTTACCATTTCACAACTCGCAATTCGTACAGATAAACCAGGCGGACTGGTTTCATATGCAGAGGATTTTGTTGGCACAGGTGCCGCAACAATGTTTGGCTGGTTTGAAACATTCCTCTACCTTCCAACACTTGATGCTCTTGTTGCTTGGGCTTCTGGTATTTATATTAGCCAGCTTCTTGGTTTTCAGGACTTTTCAGTAGGACGTAACACAATGATTGGATTGATTGTTGTTACAGTGTTCTATTTTATGAATGCCCTATCCGCAAAAGCAGGTGGTTTTTTCCAGAATGCATCAATGTTTATTAAGTTAATTCCACTTATCTTGATAGCAATACTCGGTCTTGTATTTGGCAATCCAGGACCAGTTCTTTCTGGCGCATCGGGCGAAGCGTTTAAAGAAAGCGCAAAGAACCTTGCTTGGCTTGGCGCATTTGGACCAATTGCTTTCTCATACGATGGTTGGATAGTATCTACATCTATCTGTCACGAGATTAAGGATAGCAAGAGAAATTTGCCTTTGGCACTTACGTTTGCGCCAATCGCCGTACTTATTATTTACCTTGCGTACTTC
>JAZRVV010000016.1:0-5726 GCA_045599345.1 Acutalibacteraceae bacterium | reverse complement strand
TCGCAAATTCATTCGCGAAACTTCCTTCACCCGAATCCCTGTCTATGAGGACGATATCGACAACATCATCGGCGTGCTCCACATAAACCACGTTTTACGTTCGCTCGCCGATGGCGACAAGTTAAACCTCAAGAACCTTCTCATGGAGCCTTGCTTTGTCTACAAGACAATGAAACTCCCTGACGTTCTCAGAGAGCTCAAGAAAAACAAGCAGCACCTTGCTATAGTCACCAACGAATACGGCGGCACACACGGTATTGTGACACTTGAGGACGTACTCGAGGAGCTTGTTGGCGAGATTTGGGACGAAAGCGACGAAGTCGAAGAAGAACTCATCGAACACGATGACGACTTTGAAGTTGATGGTGATATGATCCTTGATGACCTCTTTGAGGAGCTTGAGCTTCCAGAGAGCGAGTTTGAGAGTGAAACCGTTGGTGGTTGGTGTATCGAGATACTCGGACACTATCCAGAGCCAGGTGAAGGTTTCACATACGAAAACATCAGTATTACAATCCTCGAAGCTGATGAGCGAAGAGTTGAAAAAGTCCTAATCAAGCAAATCAAGCTAGAACAGGATACAGAAGAATAAACACAAAAACAGGCCTCCACGAAAAGTGGAGGCCTAATTTTATCTTTCAGTACCAAAAATGTACTTTTTAAAGTATTCTGTTGTCTTGTCTTTACCAAGCATATCAACAAAGATATCTGTTGATGGACCACCGTTGTCAAGAAGTCCTTGAACATAGCCATCAGATGCAACACGTTTTGCTTCAGGAGAAGATACAAGTTCCAAACCAGAAGCATATTCAAAATACTTTGAAATGTACTTTTCAAAGAGTTCATCACAAGGTGCCAAAAGAACCTTCTTCTTGCCCTTCTTTGAAACAGATGAGCTCATCTTGATATTGTCATACCAATGCTCTCCTCTGTCGTCGTCTGGCAAGGATGAATATGAATCCTTAATTTCTTCAAGAGCAAGATTCAATTTATCATCCTTATCAAGCATTACATCGTAAAGCTCGATTATCAATGTATAGTTGCCCATTACATCGATAATATCAAATGAAAACAGTGGCAAATCACGATCAATTGGTGTGACGCACATCATTTCCATTTTCATGAGTCCCATCATGCCCTTCGCATGCTGGAATGTCATGTTGCCAAGACCATCAATGTAGTACTGCTCAATAGATGTACTCATCTTTGATGTCTTCATTGATGCATAATCAGCTGGAACTTCAAGTTCTCTAACATCAAAATACTTTTTTGCTATTTCAAGTGCATTTGTCATAACAAATACTACCCTTTCTAATTTACATATCCCTTCTTGTGCATCTTGAGTGCGCCAAGGAAGAAGAATACCTGACCAACAGTGTTTACACCCTGTTCAAGCCAGTTAGCCCAACCAAGTGAACTGTCAAGAGCAATAGAGAGACCTACCATACCAAGCAAGAAAACGAGTGACAAGATAAAGTAAATACCAGCCACTACGGATTTTCTCTTAAAGCCCATAATTGCCAAAGCAACAAGGCTACCAATACTACCGATTGA
The DNA here is from genome assembly GCA_045599345.1 of Acutalibacteraceae bacterium. Lineage (GTDB taxonomy): Bacteria > Bacillota > Clostridia > Oscillospirales > Acutalibacteraceae > UBA1227. Next base: position 4,172 of record JAZRVV010000016.1, on the reverse strand, counting down.
TTGGAGTGCAAGGAGTGGTGTTGAAGCAATCATTGTTGTGGCAGTAACCGCATTAAGTGCTGCGCCATCTTTCTTGATACCACGAAAGGCCATGATAAGGCCAGCAAGGTAAAGACAGAAGCCAGGGCCCTGCATTGGGAAGAAAGATGTGAAAAGGACTGGATAGTTAATGCCGAAGCAGAAAAGGAGCTTCCAAAGCGCCTTAAATGCTCCACCAATAAATACCATGTAGCAACCAGCAGAAAGTAGTGCATAGGTTGTTTTACCAACGTGTGGATACAAGTCCTTTGTTACAAGCCACGCTGCAAGGAAATAGAAAAGTACTGGCAAAAAGTCAACTATTGCCATTAGTACAGAATAGTCAGCTGTGAGTGTAGGCTGAGCTAAACTAATAAAATCCATAATTAACCCTTCTTCTCCTGCTCTTTAGCGAGCTTCTTCGCATGGTCCATCGCAATTTCTTTCTTCATTGTTGCTGGATCAACGTGATAATACCAAGGAATGAATGGGATAAGGATTGGTGTTGATGTTGCATACTTTTCAAACTCTGGGTTACCAGCAAGTCTCTTGGACTGACGCTTATCAAGTCTCTGACAACCGTTGAACATGATGTAAACGATTGCAATGTAACCGATAATAGCAACAAGCCACTGGCCAAAGCCATGGTAAGAAGAAAGACCAGAGATAAATGTACCTGTCCAGAATGTTACCTCACCAAAATAGTTAGGGCAACGAACAAGCTTAAAGAGGCCCTTGGTTGCTACCATGTTAGGGTCTGCCTTCTTCTGTGCACCCTTCTGCTTGTCAGCAGTAGCCTCTGTGATAACACCGATAAGTGAAATAACAAGACCAACGATTGGAAGGATAACAGCGTCAGAATCGTTGTGGATACGATAGTTGAGGCCTGCTGTCTGTGCAAGATAAAGAGCACCCATCAAGAACCACATAACAACCTTAACAAAGATTGGTGGCTCTGCGCCTGATGCTTCCTGTAAAGTCTTCTTGTAAGCTGCATTTTTGAGCTCACGGATAAGAAGGAATCCACCAAGACGAATACCGTAACCTACGAACAATACGCTCTGTGCGATTGCAATCCAAAGTGGAAGACCAGTAAGACCGAAATCCAAGCCACCAAGACTACCACCGGTTAAAATAACGATTATGTTAGCAAGACCTATACCGCATACAGAAAGGCCATAACCAACTGACATAAACCATACAAACTCTTTAAAACCAACGCAGCAAAAGATTAAAGCTGCAATAAATAATACAAGATAATACATATTACTTAGCCTCCGCTGCAGCCTTTGCTGCTAATTCATCCTCTATACGCTTTGCGTATGATTTCTCCATAATGTACTGCTTGAATGAGAGACCAGGAACTTCATGATCACCATAGCAGTCATTAGAAAGTGTGAACTTGGAGAACTTCATAATGTCTGACTTGCCCTGTGCTTTGATCTTTGGAAGCATAGCAAGCATTGAGAACATCCATGCTGGAGCATACTTAATTGGAACATCACCTGTGTTACCAGCAGCTTCCCAGAACATCTGACCAATTTCTTGGTAAGTGTATGTCTCTGTACCACCAACGTTGTACATCTTGTTTTCTTCGCACATTGTCTCAACGATGAACTTTGCAAAGTCCATTGTGTCGATAACGTTAGCCTTCTTAGGTGTGCCCTTAAGGAGCTGAATCTCACCCTTTAAGATCATTGGCCAGAATACGTGTGCGATGTCATAGAAATAACCTGTTGGACGATGGATAACATAAGTAAGACCAGAAGCCTTGAGTTCTGCTTCCAAGAGGTACTTAGAGTTAACCATTGGAATTCCGTCACCCTTGTCAGCATTGATAACCGAAATGTAAACGAAATGATTAACATTAGCCTTTTTAGCCTCGTTTACAAGGTTCAAGTTGCCAAGGAAATCGATATCATAGTTGTTTACCTTTGTTGAAGCACCAGTGAGACCACAAGTTGTGATTACAACGTCAGCGCCGTCGCAGAGGCCAGCAATGTTTTCTGGATCTGTGATATCAATCTGTCTTGTTTTGTAGGCATTTGAGTCGAGCCCTTCAAGTTCGCGAATTACAAGGTCTGCAGCAGTTACATCGTGACCTTCTGCTACAAGTGCGCGAAGAATGTCAGAGCCGAGTTTACCAAATGCGCCTGCGAGTACGACTTTCATTAAAAAATACCCCCGAAATTTATATTAAGACATTTGCTACTAAAACATACGCTCCAAAATACGGGACACGTTAGAATATTCAAGTCCGTGTTTTGTTGCGGCATTGAGTATAACCTCAGCAAGGAATACACTCATAAAAGGATCCTTTTCGTCGTGACAACGTACAAGGACCTCATTTAAGACATTTGCAAGTTGAGTTGTCAAAAGGTCAAATTTATCTGGCATCTTTTGCCTGATTGAAACCTCATTGCCATATTCCTGCCATACAGGCGTATACTTCTCAGAGAAAGACATTACGCCATCATAGAGGAACTTGAAAGCCTCATGAATAGATTTAGCAGACAAGCAAGAACTAGAAACCGATTTAATCATTGCGTTCCAATCAACAAGCATTACGTCAGCTACAATAACGTCCTTTGATTTATAATAGTTGTATAGCGTACCAACAGCTATTCCGCACTCATCCGAAACTGACCTCATAGTCATTTTGGCATAGCCCTTTTCAAACAGCTGTTTTGTAGCTATTTCAAGTATTGTTTTGTCTAAATCTTTAATTACTTTTGGCATAGTACAACCCTCTTTATGAACCAATTCATTTTACTTAATATAACATATTAAAAGAGCTTCGTCAAACATTAGACGAAGCCCTTTCTGCACAAGCCATTACAATTGTAATAATTATGAGATATGCTGGTGTAAAAATTCCTGGATTTACAAGCGACATAAGCTCAAGTCCAACCAGTGACAACAGTGCACAAGCACCCACAGAACCTAATCCCCTAAGAACTTTTACTCTACAAACAAGTTGATATCCATAAGCCAAAATACCAACAATACCCATACTACCAATTACCTGTGGAATTGATGAGTGATACCAGCAAAGTTGTCCCACCTTTGACGGATGGAAATCCCTATTACCCATGTAACCTATTCCCCTACCAGTCAAAGGATTTGACAAAAAGTCAGTTACCGAACGTTTCCACAGCCCTATCCTTCTAAAGTTTTCCTTTGATGATGTAAACCTACCCAATGTATACGACAAATAATCAGAATACCTTACTAGAATTACAACGCCACAAACTAAGCCAACACCTAATACTGATAAATACAAAGCACGATGTGACTTATCCACCACCGAATAGTAAATAACAAGTATCAAGAATTCCAGCAATCCAAACAATAATCCGCCACGTGAACCAGACAATACAAATGCCACACACGTCAAAACTGGAACCAAGAAGTACCAACCACTTTTCTCTTTACTTAAATAGAATCCAAATGGCATTGAAATCATCAGCAATGTACATGCATTATTTCTCCACTGGAACGGCAAGATATTTGGGGATGCAATAAACTTAGCCCAATGCTCTCCATAGTACTCAAAGATAGCGAATATCAAAAAGCAAGATACCACTACCATAATCTTTGCAAGCCTAACAAAACTAAACGATGATGAACTTGCAAACCTACTACTAAAGTACCAATAAAGAAGCAATACAACAGGTCCTAGGCATATCATATAAACAATTGATAATGTCGAGAAATAGTCCCCTAAAGACAGACTGCCAACGCCACCCAAAAACAGTGCAATACAAGTAAAGCAAATAGGCTTAAACAAACGAAGAGAAGAAACCTTAAGACCTACAAAACTAGACCTACCCAACACAGCATGGAGTATCACACATACAACAAGTATAGGTATGCCCCACAGGTACTCCATATACGCATCAAAGCTGTTTTTGTACTGTATGACAAATGACAACATCAACAGTGCTGGACCTAGCATAGACAGCATATCATCGGACAGTGCCAAAACAATGAAACACAAAAATCCGAAATATATAGAAAGACCGTAATACACTGGTGTACCAAGCATTTGATCCACACAGATAATTACAGCCGCAACCACTGCCATCAATATCAAGAATATGTCAGATGCTAAAAACTTACGAACTGAAGCTAACATATGAAACTAACCTCAA
>JAZRVV010000015.1:0-94653 GCA_045599345.1 Acutalibacteraceae bacterium | reverse complement strand
TGCTATTGCTTACCATTCGTGCCAAATTTCAAACCGGTTGTAATAATTGTTTTTTAACAGATTAAGTATATGCTATAATACTTAATTAGATTATGATTAGGCAGGAATTACTATGAGCAAAGACAACAAGACAAATGTAATGCGAGTGCTAGAGCAAAAGAAAGTACCCTATACCGAGCACTTCTATGAAGGTGTGGTATCGGGTACCGATGTCGCAGAATATTTAAATGAGGATCCAGCAAGATGCTTTAAAACGCTAGTTACTGTTGCAGCATCAAAACAGCACTATGTTTTCATTGTGCCAGTTGCTGCCACTCTCGACCTCAAGAAGGCCGCAAAGGCCGTTGGTGAGAAATCAGTCGCTATGATTAAGCAAAATGAGCTGTTGCCCCTCACAGGATATGTCCATGGAGGTTGTTCCCCTATTGGAATGAAAAAGCAATTCAAAACAGTTGCTCATATCACCGCAAGTGATTTTGATACAATTTTCATCTCTGCTGGTAAAATTGGATATCAAGTTGAGCTTGCCTTTTCTGACCTCCAAAAAGTAATTGCAATAAAAACAGATGATATTATCGCATAAAAGTAACGCCTCCCAAAACTGGGAGGCGTTGTTTCTTATAGTGAGTTGATCATTGAAATCAAATCAGTAAAGAATGGTTTAATGTTATTGTGATGGAAAAGACCGCCACTAAATGCCATATGGTCACCATCATAAACTGGCATGATGTTCCAAACACCAGGAGTTATATTCTTTGCATTGAATGTCTGTGTCGGAGCAGATGATGGAGCCATAGCGGAAATGGTGTTTACAAGACCATCATTTTCAAGCCAACTCTCATCGATTACAATACCACCCTTGGTTGTGCCAGTGTATACACCCATTGCACGAGAAGACATTCTAAAGAGTATTTCTGTCTTCTTGTTTACTGGTGCATATGTGCCATTTTCCTGCTTAACTGTAGAAGATGCAGGGTATGAGAAATAGTAAACATCTGGGAGTGTCTCGATTGTTGCGTTAAGGGCTGCTGCATTGTCGATATCCATATCATAGTTTGCAAAGTCCTTGTCGCTTCTACCGTCACTATCGCCAGCATTTACTTTGCCCATAGCGCCAGAAAGTGCCTTCTCAATCTTGCCATTTAGACCCTTTGATGGATTTGGATCATCCTCTGGTGTAACAAGGTAAGCTGTTGTGCCGTTGTGAGGTGCTGCAAGAGTTGTCATACTGTAAATGTAGTCGCCCTTGCCACCCTTGAAGAATGGTGATACGTCATCACCTGATGCCTTAACTTCATCCTCTACGCCATTTGCAAGAATCTGTGAGAAAAGACGAATTGTAGCGCCACCGAACGAGTGACCAACCAGGTTAATCTTGTGTTCACTATCAAAGTTTTCTATAAGTGCTTTGCCTGTGAAGTCCTCGCCATAACGGTCATGTCCCATTGCCTTTGAATGAGCCTCGCCATAGTCAACACGAGTGCCTGTAAGCTGAGCATAGAGTTCGCAAGCACGGTCCCAAGCAGAACCTTGTGGGCTTATTGATGCAGCTGCTGCATCAATGCCTTGCTTTTCAAGATATTTAACAAGGTCTCCGCCAAACATACCCCAATATGGCATGAATTTGTACTGAGCATCATATGATCCCCAACCGGAAAGACCATGTACTAATACATAGGTGTACTGTGTTTTCCAACCGCTCTTGTCAAGGTTCTTATCAACCTTTGGCATACGATAAATCCATATACCAGTGATAAGAAGCACGATGACAAGAAGGACTATTAATAACTTCTTGTGCTTTTTCATAATTATCGCCTCTTAAAACTTAATGTTTTGATTATACACTACTTTGATGTATAATTAAAGACGGTGATTAAATGAATAGGAATTTAGAACTAAAGGGTGCGAAAAATACTCGCGATTTTTTTGGATTGCCTACAAAAGACGGCAGAAGTATTAATACTAAAGCATTTGTAAGGACATGTACACTCGATAAACTTAATAAGAAAGACAGAGCAAAACTCTTTGGTGAATATGGAATCAAAACAACAATTGACCTTCGTGACATCTATGAGACTGAGGAAAAACCTGATATCAAGGTAGATGGTGTCAAATACATCAACATCCCAATCTTTACTGAAACAACTGTTGGTGTCTCCTTTGAAAAGAAGAGTCTTTCTATGCTCTCTGAAATCCCAAGCTATGAAACAATCTATGCTAGGATGATTAATGAAGAGGGATGCCGCGAGCACTTGCGCTCTGTTTTTGACATCATCGTGAATAGTGATTCACCGGTTGTGTGGCACTGTTCAGAGGGCAAGGACAGATGCGGCGTCGTATCAGCCCTTTGGCTGTCAATTCTCGGCGTGCCATACGACGAGATTATGAAAGATTATATGCTTACAAATGATGTCCCATCAAAAAACAAAGCAAGATACTATAAACTAGTGCTCCTTGCAACAAGGGACAAAAAGCAAGCCGATGCGATACTTCCCCTCTTTGAAGCGCATGAGTCGTTCCTTGATTCAGCCTTCAATGCCATAAACGAAAACTTCGGTGGCATTGACAGCTTCATCGAAAACGAGCTCGGCATTTCAAAGGAAAAGCGCATCGAGCTGCAAAACAAATACTTAGCATAACAAAACGCCTCCCAGCCGGGAGGCGTTATTGTTTTATTTCTTAAGTGGAAGTTTGATTACAACTTTGAAGAGGTCTCCATCAATTGTGATATCAAACGTACCGCCTTGGAGTTCTGCCAATGACTTGGCTATTGAAAGGCCAAGACCAGAACCCTCTGTTGTCCTCGAATCCTCGCCACGTACAAAGCGTTCAGTTAAGCGCTCTGCATCAAAATTCATCTCTTCACGTGAGATGTTCTTCATTTGAAGTACAGCCTCACCACTCTCCACCGAGAGGTCAAGGTATACTCGTGTGCCAGGAAGGGCATATTTCTTAACATTGGAGAAGAGATTCTCGATAATGCGATATGTCTTCTGACCATCTGCAACTACATAAATTGGCTCGCTTGGAGTATTCATTTTAAGTTCGAGTTTCAATTCATTCAAAGCATCCTCGTACTCGCCGAATACTTGCTCTGTGAGCTCGTTTAAGTTGATATCAACAAGATTTAAAGTAACGTTGCCACTTGATGCCTTTGAGGCCTCTACGAGGTCCTCAATGAGTTTTTTAAGTCTTGCTGATTTCTCATCAAGTACATTGATATACTCGCATGCTGTCGCATCCTCGATATCACATTGCTTTAAAAGGTCAGTATATGTGATGATGCTTGTAAGTGGAGTCTTTAAATCATGCGAAACATTAGTGATGAGTTCTGCCTTTGTGCGCTCATTTTTAAGTACATCCTCAATTGCAATATTGAGACCACTGGTTAAATTGTTTACCTTCTCGCCCATTGGCTTTAACGCATCTGGCATCACATATACTGGAACCGAGAAGTTGTAGTCACCTGTTTCGGCCTTAGTAAGTGCCGATGCTATCGCATCAAGACCTTTCGCAAGGCGCTTGATATAAAGGAATGCAACAATTGATAGGATAACCATTAAAGCAAAACTTGGGAAAAAACCAAACCTTGCTATAAATGGAAGGATTGCAAAGAAGAGCATCAACACTAAGTATACAAGGAATACTAAGAATATCCTTCTCTTGATTTCACCATGAGTAATCTTTGAAATACCTACATTGAGCCATGACTTAATCTTTGGCCAGTTCTTTACTATGAGCATATAAATGAGTGTGTTTTTAAAGAACTGCTTGTTCATAACCTGACGCCTTACAGACATCAACCATTCAACAAAGAGTAGGTTTGCAAAAACAGTAGCATAAGCAATCGGTTTGGATGGACTGAACATTGAATCCCATCCAACAGTATCCATATATGCAAGCATAGGTAGTACTGCCGCAGATACTACAAGCACAGCTGACAAACAGAAGTGAATTGAGTTTGGAATCTTGTCAAGGAAAGTGAGTTTAGGATTTGTAAAAACAGCAAGGAGTATCAGTGTAATCACCCACAATACTAGGTGAAATATAACTTTTGTTATGTTAATAGATAGCTGTTCAACTTGGTCCATTTGCATATAGTAGAGGTCGCTGTATACATCATTGTTGCCACTAATACCCTTCTCAGTTAAATTGACATGTACATAGCAATCAAAGCGGTCTGGATCCATAGTGCCAAAGCAATAATCATAGTACTGATATGAGTCAGTAATATCAACCATGTCACCATTGCCTCTTACGTACCAAGGCCAACCGTCATCACCTTCTAGCACACTTCTAAGGGTTTGACTTATTTTAAAATTGCCACCCACTACTGATGCAGTAAAATTATTATCATCGTAATTACTGATGAGTTCAATTATATTCTTTGGTGCAGGATCAATATTTGTATACACTTCCCCTGTGTGTTTATCAAAGAAGTAATACTGATAGTTTTTGAGGTTTGCAAGATATTTCTCTTGTTGCTCAAAATCAGCGACAAATGATGCACGGCGTGCCTTGATTTCCTCTTCGCAAAGCTTTGCGTTTTCGCTTCTTATAGCATCATAGTCCACATCAGTATAGCCTTGAAGTATTGGAAATCCCTTATAAAAGTACTTACCATCACTATCTTTATAAAGTCCAGTTACACTATTGCCATAGCCAAAATCTATACTTCTGCTATCAGCATCAATCTGTTGATCGGAAGAAAAATGAATGATTATTTTATTACTCTCTGATGTTGGAAGATATGGATAGTAATACTCCTCTGAGCTGTAATCATATTCGTAGTGACCCTCTACAAAATTAATTTCTCTCCATACTATGTTGAAGTTTGCAATACTATCATATCTCGCCTTTATATTTTTTTCTGTTTTTAAAAATGCGGAACCATCTTCAACCTTGGTCTTATCTCCATAAGTCGAGATGAATTTACGCACTTTACCTGTATCTGAGCGAATCTGCTTAGCAAAAGCAGAGTTGCAGTTACCAAGAGGGGTACTAGCTGCCTTTAAAGAATAAATACCATTTAAATTATAGTTGTTTTCATAGAACGCATAGAGACTCTGTCCTGTCGCATAACACTCAGCAAAGAGGATACAGGACAATAATATAAGTATTATTTTTAATAGCTTACTATTTCGCATCTTTGTCAATTTTGTATCCAATGCCCCACACCACCTTTATATACTTCGGATCTTTTGGGTTAATCTCAATTTTTTCTCTGATTCTACGAATGTGCACTGTTACGGTCTTTTCTGTTGCGAAAGCCTCTTCGTGCCATACAGCTTCGTAAATCTGATTAGTCGAAAGAACATGTCCCATGTTCTCCATTAAATATTCGAGAATCTTGTACTCTGTCGCTGTTACCTTGATATCCTCACCATCGACACTGACTGTCTTGGCTTCGGTATCGAGTACCAACCCACCACTCTTGAGTACCGAGTCACTTGTCTCGAGACTACCAAGATTGGTGTAACGTCTAATCTGGGACTTTACTCTTGCAACAAGTTCAAGTGGATTGAACGGCTTGGTCACATAGTCATCTGCGCCAAATGACAATCCTGCTATCTTGTCTGTATCCTCAGACTTGGCAGATAGCATAATTATTGGCACATTCTTGCTTTGACGAAGCTTGGTCGTTGCAGTGAGGCCATCCATACCAGGCATCATTATGTCCATAATGATGCAATGGAGTTCTGTGTTTTCTGCAACAGTTAAAGCTTCCGTTCCATTTGTTGCGCGATACACATTGTATCCTTCATTTTTTAAGTATATCTCTATACTATCAAGTATAGCTTTGTCATCATCACAGACGAGTACGTTGTACATTTTGATTCCCCCATTTCATTTCCTAATACATATATTAAAAGGTAATGAAGTTACAAAAGATACTAATAATAATTACAAAAAAGTTAAAAAGCCCCAGCATTGCTGGGGCTTTAAATCAGTCAAGGAAATCCTTAAGCTTCTTAGAGCGTGAAGGATGACGGAGTTTGCGGAGTGCCTTCGCCTCAATCTGACGAATACGCTCACGGGTAACGTTGAACTCCTTACCTACTTCTTCAAGTGTTCTTGGATGTCCATCCTCAAGACCGAAACGAAGAGAAAGGACTTTCTCCTCTCTTGGAGTGAGTGTCTTGAGTACCTCAGCAAGTTGCTCCTTGAGGAGTAACATTGATGCTGCATCAGCTGGTGCTAATGCATCATCATCTGGGATAAAGTCACCAAGATGTGAATCTTCCTCTTCACCGATAGGTGTCTCAAGAGAAACTGGTTCCTGAGCTACGCGAAGGATTTCACGTACCTTTTCAACAGGCATGTCGAGTTCCTTTGCAATCTCCTCAGCCGTTGGATCACGACCGTTCTTGTGAAGAAGGATAGAGTTTGTCTTTTTAACCTTGTTAATAGTCTCAACCATGTGAACTGGAATACGAATCGTTCTTGCCTGGTCAGCAATGGCACGTGTGATTGCCTGACGAATCCACCATGTTGCATAGGTTGAGAACTTAAAGCCCTTAGTAAAATCAAACTTGTCTACTGCCTTGATAAGACCAAGGTTACCCTCTTGGATAAGGTCAAGGAAAGACATTCCACGACCAACATATCTCTTGGCAATAGATACAACAAGACGAAGGTTAGATTCAGCAAGCTTTTTCTTTGCCTCCTCATCACCCTCTGATATACGGATAGCAAGGTCAATTTCCTCTTCTGGTGTAAGAAGTGGAACTCTACCAATTTCCTTTAAATATACCTTTACAGGGTCATCCATTGCTGCGTTCTTGTTTGAGTTATCAACAGCACCAAGTTCAGCAGCCTTTGGCATTTCAAGGTCGAAATTAAGGGATTCGAGAGCAGCATCGCCAAGGTCATCGATAATCTCGATACTATTTTGTTCGAGAGTCTCGTAGAGCTTGTCGAGCTCATCCATATCCATATCAATTTCGACAATTGCGGCATCAATGTCATTAGTTGACAATCTGCCTTGTGCCTTGCCCTTTTCGACAAGGCTTGTAATGACATTGCTCTTTTTTTCTTCTGCCATTTTTTACTCTCCTCTTTTATCTTTGAAAAGCTTCAAAAATTCTTCATCACTAAGGGAAGCAAGATCTACCTGATCACTTTTTTCTTTTTCCTTCTCCTCTTTGAGGACATTGATACAGTCTTGAACTTCCTTAAAAGTGTTTGAAATAAGGTCACCGCTATTCTGTAGTTTTACAAGGCGACCCATCTCCTCTGGTGAAAACTCAGATGAAAGATAAATAAAGTCAATCGATTGACCGGAACCTATCCTATCACGAAGCACTTCATATGCGTGCTTATAAAAATCACTTAAAAAGTCGTCCGGTGTCAATTGCTCCTCTATTTTCTTTAAGAAATCTGGGTTTTTTTGGAGGGAAGCAATTATTGCCTCCTCTGCCTTGTGGGCCCTTATTCCAAGATCATTCCTTGTAGATGCCTTGTCCTTATACTCATTAAAGGACTTGTCAAGGCTACCATAGTCTGCTCGACGCTTGTTGCGATTTAACCGCTTTTCTGCGTCAGCAACCTGAGCCATAATAGCATCTCGGGAAACAGACAATTCCTCTGACAAACGAGATATGTAAACGTCCTTCTCAATTGCACCCAGTGGTGCGAGTACTGGTACCGCCAGTCGTAAGTACTTTACACGTCCGTCATCAGTAGTAAGGTCTAGTCCCTCCCTACAAGTAAGAAGCTTATATTCAATTTCGTTCATAGCGCCTTCAAGAATTGACTTCCAGCGCTCTGGACCAAATTTTTTGATGATTTCATCTGGGTCTTTACCTCCGCTGTACTTAAGCGGATGGATGTTGAGGTTAGTCTCAGAAAGCTTGTCTATTGCAGCTTTCAAGGCCTTTTGACCCGCCTCGTCGCTGTCATACGAGAGGTAGACTTTGGAGCAGTAATGCGAAAGAAGTCGTACCTGCTCTGTCGTAAAAGCGGTGCCGAGGCCAGCGACAGCATTCGTAAATCCTGCTTGATGGAGAGCAATAACATCCATATAGCCCTCGCAAAGTATCAAACTGTCCTCGCCAGAGGACTTGGCAAAATTGAGGGCAAAAAGGTTATTGCCCTTTTTATAGATCAGTGTGTCGCTGGTATTTATATACTTTGGCTTTGAGTCATCAAGAACTCGTCCGCCAAAGGCAATTATATTGCCACGAAGATCAATAATAGGAGTCATCACCCTGTTTCTAAAGAAAGGATAAAAACCATTTTTTCCCTTTCTCACAAGGTCGCCTTCAAAAAGCTCCTGCGCAGAATATCCCTTTTGGCGCATATAGTCTATGAAGGTGTTCCAATCATCTGGAGCGAAACCTAGGCCAAAATGCTTGATTGTCTGTGGCGTGAGGCCACGACCAAGCCAATAGTTTAGGCCTGCTTCGCCCTCTTTGCTAGTCATATATTGGTAGAAGAAGCGCGCTGCTTCTTTGTTCATCTCAAGCATACGCTTTTTCTTCTTTATTATTGTGTCATCGTACTGCTCATTTGGCATTTGAAGGCCTGCTTTATCAGCAAGCAACTTGACTGCCTCAATATAATCAAGGTTTTCAATATCACGGATAAAAGTGATGGCGTCGCCACCCTTGGTACAGCCAAAGCAGTAATAGGATTGGCTTTCTGGATAAACTACAAATGAAGGTGTCTTTTCACTGTGGAATGGGCAAAGGCCTTTTGTGAGCCTACCAGCGCGCTTTAAATCAACATATTCACCTATTAAATCTTCGATGTCGATACGGTCACGAAGTTGCTCCAAAAATTGGTCGTTAAGCCTTGTTGCCACAGTGTTCACCTCCTAGTCAACCCAGAAGCGTGGAACAAATAAACTGTTGTACATTGAAAGGGCGTAATGGTCACTCATACCACTGATGTAATCACATGCGGCACGCTCAATATTTTCGTTTGCCGCTACTGCCCTATACTCGTCAGTCATCTCTTCTGGATGGTCCTTAAAATAGTTATAGAGTTTAGTTACGATGTCCATAGCCTTGCCTTCTTCACCCTTACAGATAGGGTTTGTATAGACGTTTTTGAACATGAACTCGTGAATCTCGTTATATGCTTCCTCAATGTCTGGTGCCATCTTTATCTCCTCACCGGAGTTTTCTATTATCGACAGTACCATTGTGTTGATACGCTGTGCTTTGCGATAACCAAGAACATCACGAAGGTGCTTTGGAATATCCTCTTCTGTGATGATACCTGCCCGCTCCGCGTCATCAATGTCGTGATTGATATATGCAATATGATCAGCGTACTTTACTATTCTACCCTCAAGTGTGTCCGATTCTTTGCCCACTGTGTGACAGCGGATGCCGTCACGCACCTCATAAGTGAGGTTGAGGCCTCGGCCGCTCTTCTCGAGGACGTCTACGACACGGAGGCTCTGCTCATAGTGCTTAAAACCACCTGGATACACCGCATTCAAGGCACGCTCACCAGCGTGGCCAAATGGCGTGTGTCCAAGGTCATGTCCAAGCGCTATGGCCTCAGTCAAGTCCTCGATAAGGCGAAGGCCGCGAGCCATCGTACGTGCTATTTGAGATACCTCAAGGGTATGTGTAAGTCTTGTCCTATAGTGGTCCCCTGTTGGAGCCAAGAAGACTTGGGTTTTATGCTTAAGCCTTCTAAATGAACTTGAATGGATAATCCTATCCCTATCGCGTTGGTACGCGGTACGAATTTCATCTTCCTCTTCGTCTATCTCCCTGCCTTTTGTGTTTACCACACGCTGTGCAAGTGGAGAGAGAGTCAAGTCCTCTATTCGCTCTGTCTCTTGTCTAATAGTTCCCATAGGTTATCCTCAGTCTTCTTTCTCCTTACGAAGAATTGCCCCTGCTTTTATATCCTTATCACACTTGATCCTAATTGTTGCCATTGGATTTGGTGCAACATCAATGCTTTCGCCTTTTTCGTTGAACATCTCTGTTACTTTGATTTTGTATGGTTCTGTCTGTGGCTCAAGTACCTCAAGCTCATCACCAACAAAGAAACGGTTGCGCTGAATAACGTCTACGAACTCACCATCAGAGCCTAGTACGTTTGCAATGATGTCCCACTCACGAATGTATATGCCATCGTAATATACGTGTGCATTCTCATTTGGATTGTTGAAATAGAAACCAGTGCAATAATCCCTATAGCTTATCTTGCGCATCTCATCGATAATCCACTGTGATGGTCTAAAATCCATCGATGGATTTTTAAGGTACTCATCAATCGCTGCCCTGTAGGCATTTGTAACAGCAGCAGCATAGTAAGCCGACTTGGCGCGTCCTTCAATTTTGAAACTGTCAACGCCAGCGGCAACAAGTTCTGGAATGTGCTCTATCATGCACATATCCTGTGAGTTCAATATATATGTACCGTCACTGCTGTCAGTAATTTCAAAAAACTGACCAGGACGCTTTTCCTCAACTAGGTGATACTTCCAACGGCAAGGCTGCGCACAGTCACCTCTGTTGGCATCCCTTCCAGTCAAATAATTTGAAAGCATACAGCGTCCCGAGAAAGACATACACATCGCACCGTGAACAAAGCACTCTATCTCCAAATCAGATGGTGTCTTTGCACGAATCTCTGCTATGTCATCAAGACATACTTCACGCGCCATAACGATACGTTTGGCGCCCATGTCATAAAGGACGTTGGCAGTCTCGTAGTTTACGACGCCTGTCTGTGTTGACATGTGGATGTCAATGCCGGGCGCATACTTTTGCGCCATACGCATTACGCCGACATCCGCAATGATAAAGGCGTCGACGCCAGCGTCTGCTGCCACTTCAAAGAAGCGAGGCAAACTCTCGACCTCGCTGTTGCGTGGCAATGTATTTGCAACAAGGTGGACTGCTGTGCCATTTTGATGGCACTTGTCCACTGCTTGTTTTAATGTCACATCATCAAAGCTCTCCGTTGCAGCACGCATGTTGAAAAGCTGACCGCCAAGGTAGACGGCATCAGCGCCATACATGAGCGCTGCGTCTAGGCGTTCCGCATCACCTGCTGGTGCAAGGAGCTCTGGTCGTTTACTTGTCTTCATCATCTACTCCTGCAACTGCGTTGTACATAAGTCTGTTACGCTCGGCCTCTGTCTTTGCTGCATACATCTTGCCCATTGAGTCATGGCCAAAGAAGTAGTACTCTGTTTCAGCTGGGTAAAGAACTGACTTGATAGCATCGTTACCTGGACAGCAGATTGGACCAGCTGGGAGTCCGATACACTTGTATGTATCGTACTTTGCTGCAAAAACATCGGCCTCGCCAGATGTTACATTTGGCTTGATGAATTTTGCAACATAAACAGTGGTTGCATCTGACTGGAGGCAACGGAATGATGAAGACTTAAGACGATTGTTAAATACAGATGCAATGATTGGCATCTGCTCAGCATCGCCTGCCTCCTTTTGAATGATTGAGGCAAGAGTGATTACTTCGTCTACTGACATGCCAAGTTCCTTGGCACGCTTTGCATACTCATCTGTCCACTTCTCATCAAAGTTTTCAAGGAGCCTACGAATTACTGAACTTGCGCTCTGTCCAACGTAGAACTCGTATGTATCAGGATAGAGGTAGCCTTCAAGATAATTGAATCTTGCTGACCTGTTCTCAATTGACTTGACAAAGTCAAAATCAAGAACTGCACTTTCCAAGTTCTTGTAGAAGTCACCCTTTGTACAAACCTGTGCCTTCTCGAGTTTGAGCGCTATTTGGTCAACATTAAGTCCCTCTGGGATTGTTACCATTACTGTATCTGCCTTTTGTACTTCCTTACATGAGAGGAGCATCTTTTCAAGACCCATAGAAGGTGTCAAATCAAATGAACCACTCAGGTATGCTGCCTTGCCAGCGCTACCATGAAGGTCACCAGTGAGTGACATAAACATCTTGCAAAGATACTTATGCTTGATAAGTCCCTGCTTCTTAAACTGGCTAATCAACTTACTTGTTGTAGCATTTTCAGAAACAGTAACAGTTACTACCTCATCGCTTCTGTTAAAGGCCAATATATCGTTTACGAAAGACATTGTATAAACTGAAAAGATTACGGAAATTGCTACAAGGATACCGACGTAGATAAGTGCACCCTTTGTACCATTTGCGCGTAAGAATTCTTGAAGTCCTGCACCATTAACACCCTTGAGAGTGTTTTTACGCTTTCTAGCAGCAGCGCCAGTTTTACGCCTTGCTGGACTAACTGGAGCCTTTGGCTCATGATTTACTGGTGGCTCTGCTGGGCGCACAGGTTTCCTAGCGGCAAAGTAAACCTCGCCACTGTAGTATTCCTCATCATCCTTTTTCTGAACGGCCGGAGCCTCAAAGTCCACAAAATGTGCCTCTTGTGCTCCATCGTCGTCACTCGAAGATTTAATGTTAGCCATTATGGCTTCGAGTTCTTTGTCTACGTCGTATGCCATTTTAAAAATGTCCTCCGTTAATATCTACATTGCATAGAGTCTGTGACTCTCTTTGCAGCGTCAATGCCAACAAATTGCGAAGCAATCGTTTCGCCAAATTTCATTGCAGCGCCAGGGCCATCGGCAGTGATTATTTTGCCATCCACTGTGACCTCCGCACCAGTGAATACTGCTGCATGGAGTTCACGTTCAAAGCCTGGGAAGCAAGTTGCTTTCTTGCCTTTCAAGAATCCCAAGTGTCCGAGTACAGATGGCGCTGCACAAATCGCGCAGATTAATTTATCGTTATCAAAACAATACTTAAGTGCTTGACGCACCTCTTCACTTACGTCCAAGTTACGTGTTCCAGGCATTCCGCCTGGGAGAATTACTGCGTCTATATCGTCATAGTTTATGTCAGTGAGTGAGATGTCTGCTGTAATGTCGATGCCATGAGCACCAGTCACAGTTTTATCCGACGAATCCACTACGGCAACAGTTGATACCTCAACGCCAGCACGACGAAGGATGTCGACTGGAGTTATAGCTTCTATTTCTTCAAAACCATTTGCCAAAAACAGATAAACCATGTTGTCCTCCTTAACTAAGTGTCAAACCGATATAAGCATTTCTCATTTCACGAAGTCCCATCTGAGCGTCCTCGTTAAGCGCAAGGCACATGCCCACACGAGCAATACGCTCATCTGGCGAGTGAATATTTGAGTTAACAGGAAGATTGAATGTGAAGCGTTCAGCCTCTTCTTCCAAAAGAAGCATTGTATAGAGCTCACCTGGATCAGCCAACGTGCACATTTCCTTAACGTATACTACGTTCTTGCCCATGTTGTACATTGCATATCCATCGCTCGTAAATGCGATTGAACCAGATGATGCATTGTGAGCAAACATCGCATACTTGATACCCTCTGTGCCCCAGTTGATAAAATCACCAAATCCCAAGCACTCCTGACGGATTGCAAGCAAGTCAAGTGAGTATGCATGTCTAAGGTCAGGCTCAACTGCCTTGCCCTTAAGTTCCTCACGAGTGAAGTGAACAATCTTGTTATAAAAGGCTACTTGATAGCCAAACTTTGTATAATAGTTGAAGAGATAATCCTCAGCAGGTGCAACTACAATGAAATCAATACCACGCTCTACTGCAACTTCCTCAGCCATCCTAAGGATGCCAGTCATGTGGCCCTTGTTCCTGTGACTTGGGTGGGTTGTTGCTGCATAGAGGTAATATGTGCTGTAAAGATGTCCATTGATAACAAGCTGACAAGGAAGTAAAAATGCACACGCTACTGCTATGCCCTCTTCACGGGATACAAGTGCATGACCATCCTTGTACATAGTATCAAGGAAAGTCTGAATATACTCATCTGAATCAGCAAATGCCATACGCCACATTGCCATCAAGTGTGGAAAGTCACCACTATTTGCAAATTCTACTACGCGGTCCATATTGCACCTCCATTAAACGATCTGTGCTACTAGTGCTTCTATATCTGCTGCAATATCATCAATTGCTCTTGGTTCATCGCCCTCATAGCACTTAACGATACTCCAGCCCAGTTTCTTGGCTGCATACATGCCAGCCTCACGGCAAGCAAGTAAATATGAGACATCTGCCTCGTGAACATCCTTTTTACCCTCATCACCGTGATAACGTGATGTCATAAGTTTTTGAGAAATCTCAACAGGCATGTCAAGGAATACAACAAGTGATGGCTTTGGAACACCTATCTTGCCGTATTCAAAGTCCTCAAGCCACAAGAGATATTCATCCCATTCTGACTTATCAAGCTTGGTCATCTGATGAGCAGCATTTGATGTTGCATATCTATCAGCGAGGATTACCTTGCCCGACTCATAGTCGTCCTTCCATTTGGTAACAAAGTTTGCGTATCTATCAACTGCATAGAACGATGATGCTGCATATGCATTGACATCTGTTGGCTTGTTACCAAACTCACCGCCAAGGTACATGCGTACTAATGCAGATGATTCTGAACCATAGTCAGGAAGTTTTATTTGATGGACATCGATGCCTCTGCCCTCAAGGTATTTAAGAACAAGCTCTGTCTGTGTTGATTTGCCAGAGCCATCAAGTCCCTCAATAACGATCAAATTACCCATTACTTACCTCGCCTTAAATAAAGATAAACATAATTATTCTATTATAATTAGATAATAATTCAATCTATTATAGCAAAGGCTAAATTGATATACAAGAGTAAAAGAAATTTAAAGATAAAAATAGGACTGTAAAGCAGATGCGCTTTACAGTCCCCAATTTTGTCGTTTACTTTTCCATTGATATGTAAGTTTTCTTTATACCTACGTACAAATCTGATGCAACCATTCCGGCAACGCTTGTGTCCTCTGACACAATTTCGGCCGCATTTCCATGGATAAATGCACCTGTGCACGCTGCATCAAAGGCCGAAAGCCCTTGCGCTATTAATGCACCAATTATACCAGAGAGAACATCCCCTGAACCACCTGTCGCAAGGGCAGCGTTGCCGCTGTTATTGATATACACAGTATCATCATCAAAAGTTGCAACTACCGTTGCAGCACCCTTGAGTAAAACAGTCACATTGTGGCGCTTTGAGAACTCCTCAGCAATGCCTTCTCTGTTAGCCTCAATCTCCCCTACAGTAAGGCCTGTAAGCCTTGACATTTCGCCTGGATGAGGAGTTAAAACAACCGGCACAGATACCTCGTCTAAAATAGACAAATCAGAAGCAAGCACATTAATACCATCGGCATCAATAACCACCGGGCACTTGGCACTTCTGAGGACTGAAAAGACCACTTCTTTTACATCCTCAGTAGCCGAAAGCCCTGGTCCAATTACAATAACCGAAGCCTTTGCCATATATGTCTGGAGGAGTGATATGCACTCTACTGTTGCTGCCAATTTACCATCGATACATGGGAGCGGCACTAGCATTACCTCTTTAAATCCACTAGCGAGAGATGCATATGCTGACTCTGGGAAAGCAACTGTTACAAGACCCGCTCCAGCGACACATGCTGCACCACTGCAAAGGCACGCTGCGCCTGGCATATTCCTGCTTCCAGCGATGCAAAGGACATGTCCAAAATCATTCTTGTGAGCTGTCACAGGACGCTCTGGAAGCATATCAGATACCTCTGATAGCGAGAGGCTCTTGAGCCGTGGAGAAACAGATGATAACGCCTCACGACTAATACCAATATTGAGTACAGTAACCTGACCACAGAGTTCCCTTGCAGGGAAGAAAACATGAGCTGGTTTGAGCGTTGTAATAGCAAGTGTAACATCGGCACAAACCGCATACTTGCAAGCCTCTCCTGTGTCGGTATTCACTCCACTTGGGACATCAACAGCAATTACAAAAGCTGTTGATGTATTAATCATTTTAAAGACCTCTGAGCAATCCTCATCAGGCTCACCATGGAATCCTATTCCAAAGATACAATCAACCAAAATGTCGGCTGATGCGATGGCCTCCGCTGCGCCCTCTGGATCCCAATCGTACCTTATGATATTTACAATCATAGAGTCAACTTTGTGATACATCTCGAGGGCGTCAGTTGCAAGTGGCGCACCCTGAGCCAACACGATTGTCACGTGCGCCCCAGCCTCTACAAGCTTCCTTGCAATGACGAATCCATCTCCGCCATTTTTGCCCTTGCCACATACAACACATACTGTGTAATTTGACTTTATATACTTTCCAATCTTTTTAGCGCAGGCAGCACCTGCGTTTTCCATTAACCTAATAAAAGGAATTCCTATTTCATTTTCTCGCTCCTCAACGAAGCGTATCTCATCAGTAGTATAAATTTTCATAATTATCACCACCACTCTAATATTACCATACATATACATAAATAAAAAGGACTAGGAAAAAATCCTAGTCCTTTTATCAATCATTTAAGCTGCTTCATCAACATCTTGAACATCTATCATAGCCTGTTTGATTTCTTCTGAATCAGCCATCTTCCAGCCATCTGAGCCCTTGATATAATCAATATCAAAATCAGCAGTAGCTACTGGAAGTTCATCAGACTTGACGATTTCCATCATCATCTCTCCAACAAGCTTCTGCGCGTCAGCATCTGAAAGCTTTGAAGCATCGTTTGTTGCAAGATACTTATCAATCTTCTCATCAAGAAGCACATCCATCTTTTCATAGTCAGGATAAGCCATAGTAACCTTGGCTACTGCCTCTTTACCATCAACAGTAATCTTGCCTATTTCCCATTTGTACTTTGGAGCGATTGCATTAACATATTCATCAATGTCAATTCCTGCCGCAGTCATTGTTGCAACAAATTCTTTATCTGCCTTAAGTTCAGCAGCAACCTGTTCCTCATATCCATCAACATTAAGCTCTTTCTTAAGGTCAAAGATAATTGCCTCTTCATCTTTTGAGAGTTTGTTTTCTACTGGAGCCTTTGTTGTACTAGTATCAGCCTTAGGAGCTGCATTTTTTGCACAACCAGCAAAAAGTGTAAGCATTAATGTGAGCATCATAAGAATTGCTAAAAACTTTTTCATACTAATTCCTCCTCATTATTGTTCTATTAGAACATCTACATTTTACACGAAAATGTACAAAAAAGTCAAAGATTATTATAAGGTAAATAATAGTTGAATTCTAATATTAATAGTGTTAAAATGCTTTAGTAACAATTTATAAGAAACGCGTTGACGGAAAGAGTAAGTTTGCACACGCCTTTTACAGAGAGCGCCAGCCACCGGTTGAGAGCTGGCACAAAGGACACTAACCGAAGTTCACTCCTGAGCAGTTTCCGTACACCTCACGTTACGAGGTCTTGAGTGCCTAGATTATTTCTAGGAATTTGGGTGGTACCGCGGAGTCTATGCTTCGTCCCTACTTTGTGGGGACGAAGCTTTTTTTCGTCCCAAAATAAAAGGAGGAAAAATATGAGACAGCAACTTGAAGAAATCAGAAAGAATGCTGAAACTGCTCTTGGAGAAGTTAGCTCTCTTGAGGAACTTGACGCTATACGCGTTAAGTATCTCGGTAAAAAGGGTGAACTCACAGCAGTATTAAAGCAAATGGGTGGACTTTCCCCAGAAGAACGTCCAGTAGTTGGACAGATCGCAAATGAAGTTCGTGAATACATCCAAAACGAGGTTGATAACAAGGCTGCACAGCTTAAATCAGCTGCTATGGATGCACAGCTCCTCAATGAGACAATAGACGTAACTCTTCCTGGCGAAGAGTGTGAAGTAGGTCATAGACACCCACTTTCTATCGTTCTTGATGAAGTAAAAGAAATCTTCCAGGGTATGGGATTTGACATCATCTCTGGTCCAGAAGTTGAGCTTGATTACTACAATTTCGAAGCTCTCAACATTCCAAAGGATCACCCTGCTCGTGATACACAGGATACTTTCTATATCACAGATAATATCCTTCTCAGAACACAGACATCTCCTTGCCAGATTCGTGCAATGGAAGAAAGGAAACCACCTCTTCGTGTAATTTCCCCAGGTCGTGTTTATCGTTCAGATGCAGTTGACGCAACTCACTCCCCTCTCTTCCATCAGATTGAGGGTCTCGTAGTTGACGAAGGCATCACAATGTCTGACCTTAAGGGTACACTCGACACACTTGCAAAGAAGCTCTATGGTCCAGAAACCAAGACACGTTTCAGACCACACCACTTCCCATTCACAGAGCCTTCATGCGAAGTTGACGTATCTTGCTTCAAGTGCGGCGGTGTTGGTTGCTCTATGTGTAAGGGCGAAGGTTGGGTTGAAATCCTCGGTGCCGGCATGGTTCATCCAAAGGTACTTAAAAATGGTGGTATTGACCCAGAGAAGTACTCAGGCTTTGCTTTTGGTCTTGGCCTTGAAAGACTTGTAATGTTTAGATTTGGTCTCGATGATATGCGTATGCTCTACGAAAACGACGTACGTTTCCTCGAGCAGTTTTAAGGAGGTGCTTTCATGAATTTATCTAAGAGATGGCTTGCAGAATTCGTGCAAGTAGAAGATACAGACAGAAACTTCGCGGAAGCACTTACCCTTTCTGGTTCAAAGGTCGAGTCCTATGAACACGAAGGCGCAGTACTTGAAAACATCGTAGTAGGTCACGTTGAGGAGATTGAACGTCACCCTGACTCAGACCACCTCTGGGTTTGCAAAATTGACGATGGTTCAGGCGAAATCATTCAGATTATCACTGGTGCACAGAACGTTTCAAAGGGCGACTTTGTTCCAGTAGCAAGACATAAATCAGTTATCGCATCAGGCGACAAAATCACAGCCGGTAAGCTCCGTGGACTTGAATCACGCGGTATGCTCTGCTCACTTGGAGAGCTCGGCCTTTCAGTTCATGATTTCCCTTATGCTATTGAGGACGGTATCTTTATCCTCGGCGATGACTGTGACAAGACAGTAGGCACAGACATTCGCACAGCAATCGGATATGATGATACAATTGTTGAGTTTGAGATTACTTCAAACAGACCTGACTGCCTTTCAATCATCGGTCTCGCACGCGAGACTGCAGCTACATATAATGTTCCACTAAACCTCCACACACCAGAGGTTAAGCCTGGTGATGAGGATGTAAACTCATACCTCAAGGTTGACATCGAAGCACCAGACAAGTGCTATCGCTACTGTGGTGCTGTTGTTAAGAACGTACGCGTTGCACCATCTCCACGCTGGATGCGTGAGAGACTTCGCGCATGTGGCGTGCGTCCTATCAACAACATCGTTGATATTACAAACTATGTAATGCTCGAATATGGCCAGCCAATGCATGCGTTCGATTTGCGTTTCCTTGAAGGAAACCACGTAATCGTAAGGAATGCAAAGGCTGGAGAATCAATAACTACACTCGACGGCGAGGAGCGCGAGCTCGGCACAGAGATGCTCGTCATCGCCGACGAGAAGAAGCCTGTAGCCGTAGCCGGCGTTATGGGCGGCGAATACTCAGGAATCATGGACGACACAAACACAATCGTGTTTGAGTCAGCATGCTTCAACGGAGTAGCAGTTCGCCGCGCTGCCAAGGGCCTCGGCATGCGTACAGAGTCCTCTGCACGCTTCGAGAAGCAGCTCAACCCAGACGACTGCGACACATGTCTTTGTCGAGCTCTTGAGCTCGTACAACTCCTCGACGCAGGCGACGTTGTAAACGGCATAGTTGACAACTATGCAACTCCAAAGGAGCCAGTTGTACTTCCATTTGATCCTGATTGGACAAACAAATTCATCGGCATCGATGTACCAGCAGATGAGCAGGCTGAAATCCTTCGCAAAATAGGATTTACTGTTTCAGATGGCAAAATCACTGCCCCTGCTTTCCGTATAGACATCGAGCACCAGGCTGATATCTCAGAGGAAATAGCTCGTTTCTACGGTTACAACAACATCCCAACAAGAGAACTCTCAGGTGTAGCAAAAGCAACACTTACACCTCGTCAGAGATTCAATAATCTCCTTGAGAAGACAGCTATGAGCTGTGGCCTCTCAGAGACACAGACATTCTCTTTCATCAGCCCTAAGGCTTATGACAAAATCCGTCTTCCAAAGGACAATGAGCATCGCAACTGCGTTACTATCTCAAACCCACTTGGTGAAGACACCAGTGTTATGAGAACGACAGCAGTACCTTCAATGCTCGAAGTACTCGGCAGAAACTACTCAAGAAAGAATGATCGCGCTGCCCTTTACGAGCTCGCAACTGTTTACATTTCAAACGGCGTCGACAAACTTCCTGATGAGAATCAGAACCTCATCCTTGGCATGTACGGCAAAGACTATAACTACTACTCACTCAAGGGTATCGTTGAAAAGATTCTTTCAGTTAGTGGTATTACTGAGTATGACGTAGAGCCAAAGAAGGATGCCCCAGCATTCCATCCAGGCAGAACAGCAATGTTCACCTATGATGGCAAGATGATTGCAGTATGTGGTGAAGTTCACCCAGCAGTTCTTGAAAACTATGGTATCGGCACACGTGCTTACATCGCAATGATAGACGTTGAGTACCTCTTTGAGATAGCTGACCTTGTTCGCATCTACAAGGCACTTCCAAAGTTCCCTGCAACAACACGTGACCTTGCATTCGTAGTAGATGCTGACATGCCTGTACTCAAGATAGAAAAGGCTATTTCAGCCGCTACAGGCAAGATTCTTGAGAACATTGAGCTCTTTGACGTATATCAAGGCGCTCAGGTTGGCGAGAATAAAAAGTCAGTTGCATTCAATCTTCGTTTCCGCTCACATGACCATACATTGACAGATGATGAGTGCAATGCAGCTGTTAAGAAAGCAATCAAAGCAGCCGAAGAACTCGGTGCTACATTAAGAGGTTAAAATATTACGTTGTTTTATTGTTCTTAATGTTATATAATATTGACTATAATATTTAGTTGGAGGTGTACTTAGATGACTGATAAAACCATCCAGTTCTCAATCAAAGAAGATACTGATGCTCAGATGAAAGAGATCCTTGGCGAGGTTTATGAAGCACTCAAGGAAAAGGGTTACAACCCAATAAGCCAGATTGTCGGTTATATCTTGTCAGAGGACCCAACTTACATTACTACTCACAACAACGCGCGTAGTCTTATAAGAAAGATTGACAGAGACGAACTTTTACAGACACTCGTTCGTGAGTTCTTGAAAGGATGAATAAATTGGCTGCAAAAAAGGATGAATTCCTCACCTACAAGGGCAAGCCTTTAGTAAGACAGGGCAACACACTTTACTACGGTAACATGTATGACCCATTTGTTGTTATGCTCACAATCAAGAGCACAACAAAAGATGGCGACATGGAGATGGCTGAGAAAGTATCTGTTCAGCTCATCTCAACAGACCCTGAAATCTCACCAGCAAAGCGCATTATCAAGACATCTGAAAAGACAGGTCTTTACAATGCAATGGACATCGGTTCCATCTGGCTTGAGAGAGCACTTAAGGATGCATAAATAAAAATAAAGCCTTCCCGAGAAATCGGGAAGGCTTATTTTTTTGCTATTAACCTGTCTGGCGAAGGGCCTCAATTGGTGGCATCTTCGCTGCTTTTCTTGCAGGGTAAATTCCAAAGAATATACCGATAAGCGAAGAGAAACCAACAGAAATAAGTATAGTTGATACTTTAAATGATACTGGTGCGCCCATCAATACGGATACGGCAAATGAAAGGCCAAAGCCTAGCGCCATTCCTATAAGGCCACCGATTACACATATAATTATTGACTCTGTCAAGAATTGGAAAAGAATAACATTGGTTCGAGCACCAAGTGCTTTTCTGATACCAATCTCACGTGTACGCTCCGTAACAGATACAAGCATGATATTCATAACACCTACGCCACCAACGATAAGGCTTATCGCACCGACGCTCGAGATGAATATTGTAAATACATTGATGACTGTATCGAGAAGGTCAACTAGCGTCGCCATATTGGTTGCACGATAAACCGAATCATCGAGAACACCATGGCGCGCATTGAGCATACTTACAGCCTCTGCTCCTGCCCTGTCAAGGTCATTTACGTCATAAGTGACAACAGATACTGCTGTGTACTTACTCCTGCCATAGACGTCCATATAGGTCGTCACAGGCATATATACATAACCTATCTTGGCAAAATCAAATTCCATGCCAAAGCCATCCATCATTTCTTGCATATCATCGACAGAAAAGAATGAACTCTCGACATCAGTTGAAATACCAATAATCTTGAGAGAGACAATTTGGTCGTTTAACTTTACGTCTATTGTCTTGCCCACTGGATTCTGTGAATTAAAGAAATTCTTGGCAGTATATTCACTAATGAGGCACACATTGGAATGAGCTGTGATTTCGTCCTTGTTGAACCAACGGCCATAGTCAACCTTGATACCCATCGCCTTTTGGTAGTCGTCCGTGACAGCGCTTATGCTACAGAAACCGTCTGGCATTGCCCTGGTTTCAAGGCCCGCCATATCGCTCTCCTCTGGGAGGACATACGACACAAGATCGATACTCCTGATGAGGTCTAAATCGTCCTCGGTAAGGCCGTCAATAGTATATCGTTCAGACCTAGTATCAACAGAGATAAGTACGCTCTGTCCGCCTGCTTCGTTAATCTTTTGAATAAGGAAGTCCTTACCAGTATTACCAATTGTCATAATGGCAATAACAGAACCTACACCGATAATAATACCGAGCATAGTAAGGAAACTTCGCATCTTATTCGCACGAATAGCCGAGAGCGCAATTTTTATGTTTTCCTTAACGTTCATAAACCTTTTCGCCCTCGTAAATCTTGGATGAATTTAGTATTACATCATCGCCCTCTGTAAGTCCCTTTGTTACTTCGTAATATTGTTCAGAGGAAATGCCTACACTTATCTCTTTACGCTTTGCCTTGCCATCCTCTATTACGTATACGTAAGTTTTGCCCTCATCGATGATAAGAGCCTCTACTGGAATAGTAAGAGCATTCTTTTTCTCTCCAACAAGAATTGATACCTTGGCATCAAATCCGAGAACAAGCTTTTCATCAGGATTTGTGATGGTGACCTCTGCCTCTACATTGCTCGTAGTTGTAGTAGAAGAACCACCCATCATTGAACTTACGATATCTGTGCTTGTCTGTGCTGTAGCGGCGATGTATGTTACTTCACCATCGTATACATAATCTATATAGTCAATCTTGGCTGGCATACCGACCTTGACTGTCTCAAGATCATACTTGCCAAGTGTAAATCCGATTGTATAGCCCTCATAGTAGTCGACTACTATTGCAAGGCCCTTGTCTGGGGATGCTGAATCTGTACCAATAAAACTTGAAAGTATGCTACTTATATCAAACGAAGACATATCCATACCCGACATGAGTGAAGATAAATCCATAGAAGCGGACTTGTCCTCTACAAGTTTGTATGGCTGACCTTCTTTGATATATACGTTTGACACCTTGCCATCAGACTGAGCAACGATTCCTTTTTCATAGAGCTGTTTTTCCTCGATTACAGCATTGTACTCCTTGCGTCTTGAATCGAGTGTCTGTTTATATACTTCAAGAATTGAATCAAGTGATCCAGTTGATGTGAGAGATTTACGAGCTTCAAGAATTGCTATTTGAGCATCTATTGCCTGAGTTGTGTTAGCCAAAGACTCAACTGTTGTTGATGAAACCTGATTGATATATGCAGTAATTTCTGCTTCTGTCATTGTGGAAAAATCTGGAAGATCTATGTCAGATGGTGCCTGTGCTCCACTAGCTTCAACTTTAGCTCTCTGGTCCTTGAGATTGGCAATTTGAGAGTCTATTTCCTTGATTTGGTTTGCAGTGTCAGCTTTGCCCTGAGCCGCGCTGTTATAGGCATCTTGGGCTTCTTTGACAGCCTTTTGTTTCTGAGAAATCTTGTCATTTAGCACAGAAGTGTCAAAGGTGGCAAGTACATCACCTTTACAGACGGTGTCTCCAGGGGCCACATTTACTTCTTTTACCATCATACCAACGTAGGCATAGTATTTATCAGATGAAGCCGATGTCATAACACCTGCTGTATCATAGTGTTGTTCAACATCGTTCTTCTCAACCTTTGTAACCTCGACAGGTGTGCCCCTATCGGTGAGTTTTATCACCATAAAGACTATGCAAGCGATTATTACTAATGCGCCAAAAATAAGTCCTGCCCTCGCCTTTTTGTTTTGCCATACTTCCTTCATTTAATCACGCCTTATCAAAAAGTTGATTTATTATATCAATAGTAACTTTACCTAAACTTAAATCGGTAAAACTTTTACTAAAACTATCAAATTCATCCTCTGGAATTTGGAAAGTAAGTTTGACGTTGTCCTCAAATAAGGTGTCAACGACCTTACCACCAAACTGAGCAATCAAAGCCGGCATCCTACCATAGAGATTGTAATCAAGAATCGTCTCACATAAATTGAAACTTTTCATCTCTATGACATTTGCTGCCTCTAGTGCCAGTGTTGCGGCGTGCGAATATGCTCTGACAAGTCCGCCACCGCCCAATAAAATGCCTCCGAAATATCGCGTCACAACAACTACGCAATCAGTAACATTTTGCTTTAAAAGAACGTCAAGTGTTGGCACACCAGCCGTTCCCTGTGGCTCACCATCATCTGAATAACGTTGAATGTTATTGTCGCGAAGCACGTAGGCATAGACATTGTGCTTTGCATCCCAATGTTTGGATTTGATTTCTTCTATAAAGGCGACTGCCTCTTCTACCGTCTTAACTGGCTTTGCGTATCCAATAAATCGCGAACGCTTTTCTATAAACTCATCGTTCGCGCTATTTTCTATCGTAAAGTACGACAAGACAGTCCCTCCTTAAAAAACAATAAGCCGGCACTAAAAATATGTGCCGGCTTTAACTGTTTTATTTCATCTGCTGTGCCTTTTCAAAACGCTTGTTGAATCTGTCAACACGTCCGCCTGTATCAACAAGCTTCTGCTTACCTGTATAGAATGGGTGACAGTTTGAGCAAATATCTACACGGAGATCTTCCTTTGTAGAAGCAGTCTCGATTGTAGCACCGCATGCACACTTAACTGTTGTTGGTGCATAATTTGGGTGGATTCCCTCTTTCATCTTTTTCACCTCGAGTTCAAAATCTTTCTAAAACACTAGTGCATTTTAACACAGTGCCAAGCAAAAATCAATAATAAAATTAGCTTCTGCTTGCGAAAATGTCATCAAGGGCATCAAAATAGCCGTCATCCATGCCAAAACTTGAGCCAGCTGGCTTGTCATCTTCCTCTGGGAAGCCCATGATATCATCGTCACCGCTCATGATGCTTGAGAAGCTGTCTGTCTCAGCTGCTGCTTCTTCATAGCTCTCCTTGATTGCTGCACGCTTGAAGCCATCAGAACCAAAGCCTGTTGCTACAACTGTTACAATGATTTCATCCTGGAGAGTATTATCAAAGCTAACACCCCAAATGATGTTTGCATCTGGATGAGCAGCGCCAGAGATAATCTCTGATGCCTGTGTGATTTCATCAAGGCCAACCTCTGGAGAAGCTGTGATTGAGATGATAACGCCATGAGCGCCATCGATTGTTGTCTCAAGAAGTGGGCTTGTGATTGCTGCATTAGCTGCAAGTTCTGCCTTATCCTTACCATTTGCACGACCAACGCCCATATGAGCATGACCGGCATCACGCATGATAGAGCTTACATCGGCAAAGTCAAGGTTGATGTAACCTGCATTTGCAACAAGTTCAGAAATAGATTTAACACCCTGACGAAGGATATCATCAGCTGCGTCAAATGCATTTGCAAGAGTAATCTTCTCAGCAGAGAGAAGCTTTAAGCGTTCATTAGGGATAACAATAAGGCTGTCAACATTCTTAGCAAGTTCCTTGATACCCTGTTCAGCCTGCTCCATACGGTGCTTACCTTCGAAGCTAAATGGCTTTGTAACGATACCAACTGTCAAAATGCCCATTTCCTTAGCAGTTGCAGCGATAACAGGAGCAGCACCAGTACCTGTGCCACCGCCCATACCAGCTGTGATAAAGATCATATCAGTGCCCTTTAAAGCATCTGTGATAACATCTTTGCTCTCTTCAGCTGCACGCTGACCGATTTCTGGACGAGCACCTGCGCCCTGTCCTCTTGTTACCTTTTCACCAATTTGAATTTTATGTGTTGCCTGAGACTGGAGAAGTACATGCTTATCAGTGTTGATAGCGATGAACTCTACACCCTTTATATCAGACTTAATCATACGGTTAACAGCGTTTCCACCGCCGCCGCCGATACCGATTACTTTGATCTGTACTACGCTTTCAAAATCTGCTGCCATTTCAAATCCCATGTTGGCACCCTCCTAATTTTGTTCCCGTTATTAGTTAATATAAAAATATAATAATCTAATATATTAAAATACATATTATATAGTAACACGACAATTTGCAAATTTCAAGACTTTGTATTGTCAAGTGTCTGGTTTTTTAGCTGCATCTTCCGGCGGTTGGGTTGTCGTTGTCGGCGCCGTCGTAAACGAAGCTATTTTCTTGCCATTTGCATCCGTTGGTGGCTCTGTAGGAGCCGTTGTTGTCGGAGTTGTCGGTTCTGTTACTTCCCCTGCCGCAGTCGTCGTTGTTGTCGACTTAGGCTCTGTCTTTGGCGAGAAATAAGCTTTCTTATCAATCGTCAAATCTATGACACCTTCAGCATTTGGTCCCACTTGATCTTGGTCTTTTATAACCTCTGCTGCAAATGCCATTTTATCTTTGAGATTAGTGATTGAACCAACTTTTACATCAATCCTATTCTCATACTTCATCACTATGTTATATGGATCTGTCAAATCCAGTTCAGTGATACCAGCAATCTCATTTTCAATAAAGAGATTTACAATCTCAGTATAAACTGAAAGCGTTTTTTCTTTATTAAACTTAACTGTTTGGCCAGGAGTTGCTCCTTTGACCTTGGCACCCTTGAGCACTACAAAATCCTTGTGTGCCAAGACGTACTTTGGTTTTTCAGGTTTTGTTTCCTTTGGCTTTTCCTCTGGCTCCTGCTTTGCATTCTCGTCTGATTTCTCTTCGGCTTCTGCCGGTGGGTCCTCTGACGACAATGCCTTGCCTCCCTCGAGTACAGCATTGGCATAAATTTCATCCTTCGTTGATGCTATCCCAAGGACCTTGCCATTTTCATCAAGCAAGACAAAACCCGACTTGGACTCAGCTGCACATTTAACAGACGTCTCATAGACGGTAACTATTAACTTGTTAGGAAGAGCAATTTTCACCTGAACATCACCAATATATGGCAACTTTTCAGTAATATGCTCTTTTACTTTTCCTCGGTTTATAAGGAAAAGGTTATCCCCATCTTTGACTCCGGAGACTGAGACTACTTCACTTTCCGAGTATATGCTATACCCTCGAACCTCCACTTTATTTAAGTGAAAAAATACAGTGAATGAAAGCACAAGTCCTACCACTAGTACAAGCAAAACGAGGATTGGATAGAAGATACGTCGCCTAAATTGCTTCTCGCGTTGTCGCTCGTCACGATGTAGAGCGCGCTCCTCCTCTTTGGACATGTTCACAGGCATGTACTATTCCCCCAAGGCTTTATCTACTTTATCTGTAGTTTCCTTTGTTATAACCTCTGTTAGTTCATCAATTTCAGCCTTTCTTTCGACTGAATCCGAACGACCATTTCCAATTGAAACCAACTTCAATATATTACTTACAATCAAATCTGTCGCATTGAGAATTGCCATTTCCCTCGCATTTTTCTCAATTTTACGGACACGATCCATATCTGATATAAGCTCATTTACCATTTCAGTAAGCTTATCTGCTGTCAAATCTTTTTCTTCAACAATAAGTGCGGCGTCGTTATTAACAAGCTCCATCGCGTTGTAGTACTGATGGTTTTCTGCAACATTTGGTGAAGGAATCAAAATAGCCGCCTTGCCAAGCGCTCTAATTTCATAGAGCGAAGAAGCACCAGCGCGGCAGATAAGTAAATCTGCTGCCGGCATACAGACATTCATATCATCAATATACTCACGAAGGATGATGTCATCTCTGTTTTCTACGTCTATACCGGCTTCCTTAATCTTGTCAGGAACCCATTTGCCATACTGGCCGTATGCATGAAGGAATGTACAATCATTGTCATCCTTCTTGTTTTCAATAAGTCCACAAATTGCATTGTTTACTGCACGTGCTCCAAGGCTACCGCCCATAGATAAAATAAGAGGCTTTTGTGGATCAATACCAAGTATGGTACGCGCCTCTGCACGGCTTGTTTTAAAGAGCTCGTCACGAACAGGAAGTCCTGTGATGACCGGCTCGTTTAAGCATTCAATCCTGTCTCTCGCATCCTCCGATGTAAGCATTACTACCTCTGCATATTTTGCAAGAGCCTTATTTGTTACACCAGGAAAAGCATTCTGCTCGTGCACCGCAATTGGAATGCCCATCTGATGGGCTTTGCGGAGCACTGGTCCGCTAACATATCCACCGAATCCTACAACTACATCAGGCTCAAATTCGGCAATAATTTTCTTTGCTGCGCGAGAACTAGTCAAAGTCCAAATAAGTGTTCTAATGTTCTTTGCTATACTCGCCGGAGTAAAACTCCTCTGAAATCCGCTAATTCTAATTGTTTTAAAGTCAAAACCCGCATTTGGAACAAGTCGAGCTTCCATGTGATCAGGAGTACCAATAAAAAGTATCTCTGCGTTGTCGCCATATGTGTCCCTAATACGGGAAGCGACGGCGAGCGCAGGATTAATATGCCCACCGGTTCCACCAGTTGCAAAAAGAATTTTCATATCTTTCTCCCTATTTTATCTCCATTTAAGAGCGTTTTATATTTGCAGTCCTAGAAATACTTAAAATCAATCCCATTTCAAAGAGCAGCATCAAAAGCGACGTGCCACCGTAAGAGAAAAATGGAAGACTGATACCAGTATTTGGTAAGACATCAGTTACAACGGCAATATTAAGCGATGCCTGAAGGCCAACCTGGAATGAAAGACCCATCGCAAGGATTGACGCAAATTTATCCTTTGTATGGATAGCAATATAGAATCCGCGCCATACGAGCAATACGAAAAGCACTATGATAACTGCTGCTCCTACTACGCCAAGTTCCTCACAGACGATTGAGAAAATAAAGTCGTTCTGTGGTTCTGATACATAGAGCTGTTTCTGTTTTGAATTGCCAAGACCCACGCCAAAGAATCCGCCAGAACCAATAGCATAAAGCGCATTATTTGTCTGCCAACGTACACCTCTTGGATCATAGTCCTTGTCTACCCAAGCGAGGATACGTGGTTGCGCATGTGCTGGCAAAATATCAGGATTGAGTACGACAACAACTGCGGCCGCAACCACAAGCACAATACCAACAAGGAATATCCTGTAATCAAATCCCGCAAACCACATCATCATAAGTCCAAGTGCAAAGATAAGCAATGTACCAGATACGTGGTTTTCAAGATATACAAGTACGCAGGCAACGCCTACGATTGCTACATAAACGAGGAAGCAATATGTGCGGACAGGCATACGGAAATTTCTAATTTGCATTATTTCATTCGAATTAATGCCCTTATAGTGTTCTCCGATATGCATTGCAAGATAAAGTACAATACCAAATTTTGCAATCTCAGAAGGCTGGAAAGTTGTAACACCAGGAATTGTCATCCATCTGTGGAACTCCTCAAATCCAGGAGGTGGAGTTACAAAAAGAACTACCACTAGCAAAAGGAATGAAACCGCAAGAATTGGTGTCGCAAAGACCTTGTAAACTTCAATCTTGAATTTTGATGCGACAAACATAGCAATGATACCAACTATCGCAAAGATAAATTGGCGTTTAAAGTAATACAAGCTGTCTCCATCAAAATTGTAATAGCAATAAGTATATGATGCCGAGAACACCATTATGAGTCCTATTGTAAGAAGGGCGAGAACGAAACAGAGGAATGGAATATCCATACCTCCATGCGCCAAAAGCGCTGGATTTATTCGTCTTTTCTTCTTTGCATCAGTAGCCATATTCTGCTCCTAAAATTTATTCACCAAAATATGTAAGAAGGCAAGCGCCTATGCCTGCAAGCAAACTTACAAATGAAAATACTAAAACAATCTTAACCTCTGACCATCCACACTTTTCAAAGTGGTGATGAATAGGTGCCATCTTTAAAAGACGCTTTCCTGTTGCATTTGGATCAGTACGTCTTGCAATTTTCTTTGTAATCTTGAAATAACCAATTTGAACTACATCTGAAAGTCCTTCAATTACATACACAAGACCTGCAACAAGAAGGATGAGTGGACAATCAATTGCATAAGCAAGTGCCACAACCATGCCGCCAAGGAACATTGAACCTGTATCACCCATAAAGCACTTTGCTGGGTGCCAGTTCCAAATAAGGTAACCAGCGCAAGCACCAAGAAGTGCGCATGCAACAATTGATGCGCCCATGTAGTGGCGAAGCGCTGCCATAACTGCAAATGAGAGTGCAACGGTTACTGTAACCGATGCGCAAAGTCCATCGATACCATCTGTAAAATTAACTGCATTTACTGTTGCATAAATTACTACCACAGTAAAAATCGCAAAGATAATTGGTGAACCATAACCTACATTGCCTACAAAAGGAATGTACATAAACTGATCGCCTTGGAGGCAGAAAGTAAGGATGTATGCACCCGAAAGCGCAAGTTGGAGGAGTGTCTTTTGAATTACTGTAAGAC
This sequence comes from Acutalibacteraceae bacterium, assembly GCA_045599345.1. Taxonomy (GTDB): domain Bacteria; phylum Bacillota; class Clostridia; order Oscillospirales; family Acutalibacteraceae; genus UBA1227. Next base: position 63,982 of record JAZRVV010000015.1, on the reverse strand, counting down.
CCTCATTTTGCTTCTTTGCAACTTTGATATAGTCATCAGCAAATCCGATAAGACCAAAGCCTAGGGCTAAAATCATTCCTGAATAAAGTTTTACTTTCAAAGAACCAGCAAGTGGGCCATCCCCACCTACTAAATCAACACCCATTATCTTGTTAATTATGATAACTGCAAGTGCTGCAACAATTGAAGCGACAATAAACATCACGCCACCCATTGTTGGGGTTCCCTGCTTGTTCTTATGCCAATTTGGACCGATATCAAGGATTGTCTGTCCAAACTTTAATTTGTGTAGATATGGAACAACTACTATTCCAAGAAGCGCTGATATTGCAAAGCCTAGAACAACGGCCAATATTATGCTTAACACAATTTTCATGAGAGTTCTCCTTTTACGAGATCTATTACTTCTTCGAGCATCATGCCACGGCTACCCTTAAAGGCAACAACGTCGCCCTCTTTAAGTAGTGGGATCAGATGCTTTGCAAGTTCTTCCTTTGAATCAAATTCAAAGACACGGAAAACGCCATTTTTCTTTGCTTCATCTGCTACATACTTTGCAAGTTGACCGTATGTCAAAAGCAGGTCCACTCCTGCATCGGCAAGGTACTTGCCACAGTTCCTGTGTCCCTCCTCGCTGTATGCGCCAAGTTCAAGCATATCAGCGATAACAGCTATCTTTCTGTGACCACCTTCGCCCTTAATTCTAAGGGTATTCGAAAGCGCTCTTACTGAATCAGGGCTTGCATTATAGCAATCCTCAACAAGAGTAATTCCCTTTATCACTTCTATTTTTTCACGCATACCCGCTGGGACATAGCCTGCTAGTGCATCAGCCATTTTCTGTGGCTCGATGCCTAGCTCGGCGCCGACACTAATTGCCGCAAGAGCGTCATAAACGTTGTGCTCTCCTGTAGTTGGGAGGACGACAACAAAAGAGCACTCCTGGCTCTCGCAGCCGTCGGCGCCATCCAGTCCATCGAGCTTCGACGGTTTTATTACTGCAGCAAAACGAGTCGAAGCGTCCGAATATACGATATCTGTCGCCATAACATCAGCATCACTGTGGATACCAAAAGTACGAATTCTATATTTGTGATCAAAGTCAGATTCCTTGAGTTTTGAAAGCATGTCGTTATCGTTATTAAGGATAAGTGCTGAGCCTTCTTTGAGTCCCTCAAGAATCTCAAGTTTTGCAGCGAGAATGCCTTCTCTGCTACCTAAATTTTCAATATGTGAAACACCAATATTTGTTATAACAGCCATATTAGGAAGAGCAGTTTTTGTAAGGACCGAAATCTCTCCCTTGTGATTCATTCCCATTTCAATAACAGCTGCTGTGTGTTCCTCTTCCATCCGAAGTAGAACCTTTGGAACACCGATTGAGTTGTTGAGATTACCTTGAGTTTTATGAGCGTTATACTTTGCATTCAAGACACACCAAATCATTTCCTTGGTGGTTGTCTTGCCAACACTACCTGTTAGCGCAACAAGAGGGATATCAAAGCTCTGTCTATAATAGCGAGCCAATGAGAGAAGAGCCTTTTCAGTATTCTCAACCTTGATTACAGGCACATCAGCTTCTATGCCATCCTCGTGTACCATTATGGCAGCAGCGCCTGCTGCTATTGCTGATTGGACAAACTGATGCCCGTCAAGACGTTCACCACGTATCGCAACAAACAGTGCGCCCTGTGTTACCTCTCTATTGTCTATTACAACTGATGTAACCTCTGCATTCGAGGTAGTTGTGCCACCACAGGCACGAGCAATTTCTTCAGTAGTTAATTTCTTCATTAGTCTTCCTCATTTATTTCAGTTCTAAATGAAACAGTTATTACAGTTCCCATTGGAGCATCTGAACCAGATGCAACATTTTGCTTATAAGCCTTAACATCTGTTGCTGACTTGTAACCAACACGTCTAATGTTGAGACCACAAGCAATTGCTGTGTTGTTTGCCTCAGCAACAGTAAGACCTGTGAGGTCTGGAACAGTTACCATCTGTTGCTCGGCATCCTTGTCTGTATACAAAACCACAAGGCCGTTCTTTGGTAATGTTTGGCCAGCACTTGGAACCTGCTTTGCTACTGTATCGCCATTGCCGATAACCTTAACTGCGAATCCAGTGCTTTCGAGTTCCTTTTTAGCCTCAGCTACAGTCTTGCCAACAGCCTTTGCTATCGTGACATCGAGTCTTGCAAGTTCATCATCAGTATACTGTGGCTCAACGTTCAAATATTTCATAACGTTAGAGATAACCTCTGCTGCAACAGGACCTGCAACAGAACCACCAGTGATTGATCCATTCTTAGGCTCATCGACAACGATAAGAGCAGAAATCTTTGGATTATCAGCTGGAGCAAATCCACAGAAGCTGGCAATGTAAATGTTCTCACCAATTGTAAGTTTCTGAGATGTACCCGTCTTACCAGCTACACGATAGCCTGGCACGTAAGCATTCTTTGCTGTACCCTCACTTACTACTCGTTCCATCATAACCTTCAAAATGTCAGCAGTATCTTTAGAGATAACCTGGCGCTTTTGAATTGGCTTGGTTTCAAACACCTTGTTGCCCTCTGAATCAAGCATAGAGCCAACAACGTATGGTTGCATGAGTTTGCCATCATTTGCTATCGCATTGATAGCAGTGATTATTTGAATTGGGCTTGCCTGGAATGTCTGGCCGAATGAGCTAGACGCCATGGCAACCGCATTTAATGCTTTTCTTGAGTGATAAGTTACATCAGCGACTGGTTTTGATTCAGCCGGAAGGTCAATGCCTGTCTTTTCGGCAAAACCAAAAGCCTCAAAATACTTGTAGAAAGTATCTGCGCCAAGACGCTGTGCCACTTCAATAAAAATTGGGTTGCAGGAATTCATCATAGCCGTTGTGAAATCCTCAACGCCGTGACCTGCTCTGTGTGAACAGTGGAATGTTCTATCAAGAACTTCGTAACTACCTCTGCAGTTAAACATCTCCTCAGGAGTAACTACTCCCTCCTCAAGTCCAGCTGCTGCGGTAATACACTTGTAAACCGAACCCGGCTCATACGAGTCACATATTGACCTGTTACGCCATTGAGAATTGCGAGCCTCTGAAGTAGCCTTGGTCTTCTCATCAGGGTCCTCTATTTCATCAAGTTCTGTCACTTTTCGTTCATCTGCTATCTTGTATGGATCATTTGTATCAAAGTCAGGCTTGGTACTCATAGCAAGAACTGCGCCTGTTTCGACATCCATAATGATGCCATAACCATAATTCGCATTGTTAAGTGAAACTGCCTCTTCAAGCGCAGTGTCAAGGTAGTACTGAATAACCTGATCAATTGTAAGTTGAAGATTAAGTCCAGTTTCAGCTTCATAGTATGCCGAATAATCAGATGACATTTTGAGCTGTCTTGCATTTTTCGCAGTAACAAGACGTCCCTGTGTGCCAGTCAAAGTGTCATTGTAAAAATACTCAAGGCCAGAAAGTCCTATGTCATCAGCGCCAGTAAATCCCAAAACCGATGAAGCAAATGTGCCATAAGGGTAATAGCGCTTAACGTCATCCTCTGTACCGATTATCTGATTGTAGCCCTTGTGCTTCTGTCTGAATTCAATGATTTGTGTTTTCGAATCATAATCAACTTGAGATTTTATAAGAACATAAGCGTGCTTGCTTCTTGAACATTTTTCAAGCACTGTGTCATAATCGAGTTCCAAAACAGTTGACAATTCCTGCGCTATATCCTGTCGAGTCTCATCGTCAGGAATCTTGGAAGGGTTAATAAATATTTTCCAAGCATCTGCCGACTGAGCGAGCACATTCATATTCGCATCGTAGATTGTTCCACGTAGTGCAGATACTGTTGTATCCGAAAGTTGTTGCTGTTCTGCCTTGAATTTGTATTTCTCACCATTGACGATTCCAACATTTACAAGGCCATACGCACCTGCACCAAATCCCAAGATGCAAGTGAAAAGTAAAGCTATAATAGCCCTATTCTTTAATTGATTTCGTTTAGCCTTAGGCACGTCTACAACCCCTTTTGGTCACCCTTAATATACGACTATGAGAGTTAAGGAACAGTCTCCTTAACTCTCATTTTTTACGTTATTTAGAAAAACATTTTTATTGTTTCCCAAAGGCTCTGATGAACCTTGCCACCGCTTTGGATGACAGCATCACCACCGGAGAGATCTATGTATGAAACCTGATAGTTTTCAACCTTAACCATCCCCAGTACGTTTTGAGCGTAACTGTCTACTTTATCAAGCGAAATAGTAGAATCAATCGCCATGTTTAGCCTTGTGTTTTCACTCTCTACAACTTCTATTTCAGAATTAACTGATTCTATTTCTCTGTCGAGCTCATCAACCTTAACTTGGCTGAATATCTGAGAAGCAATAAGAGCAAAGAGAACTGCACAAATTGCAAGAGCCTTTATTGCCTTCTTTGCACTGCGACGCTCCTCGGCACGTATTTCTGTCTTGGACTTCTTTACAACCTTTGGACGAGGTGCTGCGTGCTTTGGTGCACTCTGTGGTGCCCTCTTTGGAGCAGCAGAACCATACTGATTTGATTTACGCATGTCTACTGCTTCTGTTCTGTTTGCATAAGCCAATGGTTCCACCCTCCTTTTGCTTAATCTTTAATCTTGATAATTGAACGAAGCTTTGCCGAACGTGATCTTGCGTTTACTTCAAGCTCCTGTTCTGACGCTTCTTTAAATTTAAACTGAAGTTTGCCACGTGGTGTCTTGCCACAGACACACACCGGAAATTCTGGTGGGCATGTGCAGCCCTCGCAGAATTTGGCAAATTCCTGCTTTACTGTCCTATCCTCCAAAGAATGGAAAGTAATAATCGATAATATACCATCTATAGATAGGCAGTCGAACATGTCCTCAACCGAACCGCCAAGTTTCTCGAGTTCTCCGTTTACTTCTATTCGAAGTGCCTGGAACGTCCTCCTAGCCGGATGGCCGTTCCTACGCGCTTTTGCAGGCATTGAGTTTGAAACAATCTCGGCAAGTTGGAGCGTTGTTTCGATTGGTGTAAAGGCCCTTGCCTTTACAATATTCTTTGCAATGCTTTGCGCATATCGTTCTTCGCCGTAGCTACGTATTATTCTCGTAAGTTCAGCCTCTGACAACGTGTTGCACAAATCTGCTGCCGTTGGACCGCTCTGACTCATCCTCATGTCGAGCGGTGCGTCATTATGAAATGAGAATCCACGCTCCGCCGTGTCGAGCTGATGTGAGCTCACGCCCAAGTCGGCAAGGATGCCGTCAACTCTGTCAATCGATAATGATGCGAGAACGCCCTTTATATTACAGTAGTTGTCGTGGACAACCGTTACACGACTGTCGCCACCAAAACGCTCATTCAACGTTTCTATTGCATCGGGATCACGATCGATGCATATAAGCCTGCCGCGCTCCCCTAGCTTCTCAAGTATTCCACTTGAATGTCCACCGCCACCTGCCGTGGCATCTACGTAAATGCCATCAGATTTGATGCAAAGCGAACTTATTGTTTCATCAAACAGAACTGGAATATGAGAAAACGAATTAGCCATTAGAAAATAACCTCAATATTAAGGTCGTCCGCATCGCGTGTCTTGTTTGTATCTCTCTCGAAGTCCTCTGCGTTCCAAATTTCAAACTTGTTACCAGAACCGGCAATGACTACGTCCTTAGAAAGATTTGCATATTGTAAAAGCTCTGCCTTGATTGTGAAACGACCCTGTTTGTCGAGTTCCACTATGTCGGCGTTGCCAAAGAAGTTTCTCTTGTAACGTCTGTACTCAGCTGTACCAGGTAATGCTTTTACCTGAGCAGCAACCTTTTCCCACTCCTCCTGGGAGTAGATGTAGAGACATTCATCAGGAGCTTTGCAGACAACAAAAGTACCTCCCAAGTACTCACGATACTTAGAAGGAATGAATATTCGATTTTTGGCGTCAAGGCTATGGTTGTATACGCCAAGAAAATCCATTATTTTGTCCCCTTTCGTTCCCCACTTTTCACCATTTTGGTGGAATTTTGCTCCACTTTATGACACTAGTATATTATAAAGCGCCCCTAAATGCAAGGATTTTTTTAAATTTTTTTAACTTTTTTGTGAACCGTTTTGAGCCCATCTCACGATCTGACTTTTTTGCAATTTTTTGGCATGATATTTTACACAAAACTCACCTTTTCAGAGTCGATTTTTGCAAGTTTTCGTGCCTTGAAATTGCAAAACGGCAGCAAGGTACACAAAAACCTCACTGCCGTTTTAAGCTACAGATATAATGTTTTATAAGTATCAATAGGCTTTTTCGACAATATGCACAATATAATTTCTTGCTTTTGTGCATATTTCTGTCACTTTGTTAAACTTCGTTACAAGATTGTCAAATAAAAAATTCAAAAATAGTTGAAACTATAATATTGGGGTGATAGAATTGTTCGTGCCAATATACAAATATTATATAATTGGGGGATTTAGAAATGGCAAAATTTCTTTTCTTAGTTCCAGTTGCTGGTGCACTTGCACTTCTCTTTGCACTTTTCCTTGCAATGAAAGTAACAAAGGCTCCTGTTGGAACAGACAGAATGAAGGAAATCTCAGACAGCATCCATGAAGGTGCTCTCGCTTTCCTTACATCAGAGTACAAAATTCTTGTAGTTTTCGTAGCAGTACTCCTCGTAGTAATCGGTTTTGCAATTAACTGGACTACAGCTATTTGCTTCGTAGCCGGTGCTCTCTTCTCAGTACTCGCTGGTTTCTTTGGTATGACTGTTGCTACAAGAGCTAACGTTCGTACAGCTAACGCTGCAAAAGAAGGTGGCATGAACAAGGCCCTTTCAATCGCTTTCTCAGGCGGTGCAGTAATGGGCATGTCAGTTGTAGGTCTTGGTCTTCTTGGTGTTGGCCTTATCTACATCATTACAAAGGGTAACACAGACGTACTCTTTGGTTTCAGCCTTGGTGCTTCTTCTATCGCTCTCTTCGCTCGTGTTGGTGGCGGTATCTACACAAAGGCAGCTGACGTTGGTGCTGACCTTGTTGGTAAGGTTGAAAACAACATTCCAGAGGATGACCCAAGAAACCCTGCTGTTATCGCTGATAACGTTGGTGACAACGTAGGCGACGTTGCTGGTATGGGTGCTGACCTCTATGAATCATATGTTGGTTCTGTTGTTTCAGCAGTTACACTTGGTGCGCTTCTTACAAAAGAGGAAGTTTTGTTTGACAAAGCTGGTGTTTTATTCCCACTCTTCCTCGCTGCTCTTGGTATCGTAGCATCAATTATTTCTACATTCTTCGTAAAGGGCAAAGAAGGATCAAACCCTCACACAGCACTCAAGGTTGCTCAGTGGGTATCTTCTGCTCTCGTAGTAATCGCAGCTTTCGTTCTTTGCAAAGCTTGCTTCATTTCACTCGGTGCTTTCTGGGCAGTTATTGCCGGCCTTATCGTAGGTCTCCTTATCGGTACAGTTACTGAGTACTACACATCTGACGCTTACAAGTCAGTTAAGCACATCGCTGAGCAGTCTCAGACAGGTCCAGCTACAACAATCATTTCTGGTCTTGCAGTAGGTATGCTCTCAACAGCTATCCCAATCCTTCTCATCGCTATTGGTATCTTCGTTGCTTTCAAGTGCGCTGGTATCTATGGTATCGCTCTTGCAGCTGTTGGTATGCTTTCAACAACTGGTATCACAGTTGCTGTTGACGCATACGGCCCAATCGCTGACAACGCTGGTGGTATCGCTGAGATGGCTGAGCTTGACGAATCAGTTCGTAACATCACAGATAAGCTTGACTCTGTTGGTAACACAACAGCAGCTATCGGTAAGGGCTTTGCAATTGGTTCTGCAGCCCTCACAGCACTCGCACTCTTTAACACATACACAGCAGGCGTAGGCATTGATTCTATCAACCTTACATCAGCTCCTGTTGTTATCGGTCTTTTAATCGGTGGTATGCTTCCATTCCTCTTCTCTGCATTCACAATGGAATCAGTTGGTAAGGCAGCAAACCAGATGATCGAAGAAGTACGTCGTCAGTTCCGTGAGATTCCTGGTATCCTTGAAGGTAAAGCAAAGCCTGACTACAAGACATGCGTTGCTATCTCAACAAAGGCTGCTCTTAAGGAAATGATCGTTCCTGGCATAATCGCAGTACTTGCTCCACTTGCAGTAGGTTTCCTCCTTGGCCCAGAGGCTCTTGGCGGCTTGCTCGCTGGTTCTCTCGTATCTGGCGTATTGATGGCTATCTTTATGTCAAACGCTGGTGGCGCTTGGGATAACGCTAAGAAGTACGTTGAAGGTGGCGTATACGGTGGTAAGGGTTCAGAAACTCATCACGCAGCAGTTGTTGGTGATACAGTTGGTGACCCATTCAAAGATACATCAGGTCCATCTATCAATATCCTTATCAAGCTCATGACTGTTATTTCAACAGTATTTGCTTCACTTATCGCTGCAGTTGGTGGACTCATCTAAGTTCCTAATTGTATATAATAAAACACCCCGCTGATGAAAATCAGCGGGGTTTTATTATGTCCTTTATTCAAATATACCAAACAATAAGCACTTGTGTATGTCCACATGTTCCTCATCGGAATACATCCTAGTAAGAACCAAATTTGCGTTTGTAACAGAACCACTAAGTTTTACTGCAACCTCTGATTTCATCTGTCCATTTGGTTTATCAAACAATTCACCATGAACAACATCAAGATTTGCAAATTTAACTAGTTTCTCACGGTCCTCCTTGATAGCAACCTTTGGAAGGAAACATTCACGAAGCCAAGCAAGTTCACCAGATTTTGGAAGTTCATCCTCGTAAACTTTCTTACAGAACAATTGCCTAAATGTCCTTGCATCTAAATCAAACTCATAAATGAATGAGCAAGCATTTTGAAACATCTCTTGGAACGATAACTCTGGTTCACTAGAGCCTACAAACGCTTCAGCACTTTCTTGCTTTACAAATTCAATATAAATTAATGCTCTAAAGTCATTGTGCTCTGGGTCGTCGTCGAGTCTATCTATGGTCATCTTGGCCCATCTGTAATCATCCGACTTAGACTTTACACGAAGCTCTGTAATAATCTTGGACTCGTTTTGATAAAACGTAGACATTACCGACACAGAGGCACAACGATTCTTGACTGTCTTGATATCATCTGGATGAACGTATTTATCAATGATATCTGAAAAATCTGCATCAAAATCATCGCCACGACGTTCTTCAGATGAATTAACAAACGAATACTCTCCAGTGTTGTAATCGACCTCTATAAGGCTACCCTCAAGCATATCAACCAACGCGTAATATTTGAGTCTTGCATCATCCTCGCTCACCTCATCAAGAGACTGGCGTGCGCGACGAAGCTCAACAGGCATCTCCTTACGTCTGTTACCCTCAAGGAGGTTCGTAAAGCGTGCGTGTGGTATTGGCTCTGAGTAGACATATCCCTGAATGATATCACAGCCAATTTCCTTAAGGAACGCTACCTGCGCCCAGTTTTCAATGCCCTCTGCAACCGTTTTCATTTCGAGCGCACGAGACATGTTGATTACACTCGAAATAAGAGCCTTGTCACGTGACATATTTTCACTGTCATCAAAGAAGAGTTTATCAAGTTTTAAAGTATCCATTGGAAGGTTCTTCAAAATATTGAGCGATGAATAACCAGATCCAAAGTCATCGATTGAACAACTAAAGCCTGACTTTTTAAGGCTTAATACAATTTTGCGGAGAATATCAAGGTTCTCAAATACTATGCTCTCCGTAAATTCAAGTTCGAGTATTCCATCAGGAATATCATACTTTTCTTTAATCTTGGTATAACGCTTTGCAAAGTCAAGTCGATAGAACTGGAGCCTTGAAACGTTAACTGAAATTGGAACAACCTTTACTCCTGAATCTATCCAGTCACGGATGTTCTTACATACAGTTTCAAAAATATATTGGTCAAGGTTGATAATAAAACCATTCTGTTCAAAAAGAGGAATAAACTTACCTGGGGACATAAAGCCTGATTCTGGGCTGTCCCAACGAACCAATGCTTCAGCACCAACTATTTCGCCCGTGCTTACCTCATACTTTGGTTGGAAATATGCTTTGAATTCTCCGTTTGCAAGCGCGCTTTCCATCTTGCGCTCGAGTTCCTTCTCAGCAATTACTCGCTCGCGAATTTCCTCAGTGTAGAAAGCTATGTGATATTCTGAACTGCCCTTAACTGACTTCTGCGCCATATTGGCTCTATCAATCATCTCTGAAATTGAAAGATCAGCGCTACCTTCGTCATCACCCGAACAATAAATGCCTACGTATATTTCCGGCTTGTAATTCGCCTTTTGTATTTCCTCAAACCAACCTATGTCATCAATAATTGCATAGATTGTTTCTACAAAATCATTTTTATCCTTGTAAGGAACAATCACAGCATAATTATCCGCAGATACTCTGGCATAGAGACCAGCAACATTCGTTACTGCTTCTCGAATTCGCTGTGAGATGTACATAAGTAATTTATCGCCAACATCGTATCCAAATGTATCGTTGATATATTTGAAGTTTAGGATGTCACCATAAAACACAGCGTGCAGTTCATCCTTATATGAAAGTAATTCCTCAGCATCCTTAAGGAACTTCTCATAATTGATACCGCTAGTCAACCTATCCGTGTCGTTGTACTGGGTTGCATGCCTTGTAAATATCGTAATGCAAATATTGATTCCCATTGCCGATATAGCCAAATATATCACGGATATGATTACATAGTTAATTACCTTTTGTAATCCCACCCCATGAACGGTATTGTATTGCACCAAAAATCCTGTTGCCACAGTCAAAGCAACAATACATATTAAGCTTACTATTATCAGTACCAGTTTTAACCTTTTACTGCTAGCAGCATAGTCATTAGTTTTTCTTTCATTTGCCATTGTAGATTTCCCCTTAAATTTCAACAGAAAAACGTAATTTTTTATTGAAAATACATAAATTATTTTATCATCAGCACTATGCTTTGTCAATTTTATTATTAAATATAAATAATAAAAATTATAAATTATAATAAAAACTTGTATACTTTTGTTAAAAAGATGATATAATGAATAATGTATAACTATGTATTGAGAGGTAATTTTATGCCTGTACACGAAAAAACATCTAAACTCGCAAAGGATAGTATACTGACCATTGCACTGGCCGGGCTACTAGTCGTCGCCTACTTGCTGATACTTATGTACACTTACAACAGCTTAACTCAAGCTGCTGAAAACGAAATACTCAAGTCGACATCTAACGCTTCGACAAGTATCGCAAGAATAATAGACGTTGACCACTCACAAGTAGAAATGCTTGCTGGTGAGCTTACTGCTAAATACGAAGAACTCAATCCAAATCGCGCCGTTGACCTTGATACAATCAAAGGCGAGATGATGGATTATCTTAAGGAAAACAAACCAATAGACAGTTATGTCCTATCTTTCTTTTTCTGCGACGCAACCTTTATGAGTTCACTTGGCAATACAGGCGAAATCGAAAACTTTAATAACTTTACCAAAAAATTCTCAAACTCTCATATATTCGTAACTGACATAGAGGGTCAAAACTATGAAAACTGTGTTCACTTCTATGAGCAAGTTAGAAACATAAACGGCTCCGTTATCGGCTATCTCACCGCAACTTATAAATTTGATGAGGTATTATCAAATTGCTACGATGTTGCTGAAAAAGTCAACGGTCTTCACAACGTATTGTTCACAAGCAACGGTTCCATAGTAATCAACACAGACAGCAAGGGTTCTTCTTTCGAATCAGTCAACAACCTCTATGATTATTTGAAGAAAAACGACTATAACGGACACCTTCCTTCAGCAAAGGAACCACAGAGTTCTACATCAATCAATACATTCTATACAGACATTTCAAAAAACGTCATCGCAATTGCACCTATTCCTGATATGGAAGGCCTCTATATCGGTCGCATAATGCCAACAAGTGCAATGTTTGCTACCACAGGAAAGCTCATCGTATTTATGACGCTTGCTTCTTTCCTCTTCTTCTTTATCCTCATTGTAATTGGATACAGGTATTACAAATCACTCACAGAAACATCCAATCGTATTAAAAATATCGCTTATACAGACCCACTCACAGGCTATGCAAACTTTGCTAAGTTCAAAGAGGACTGTGAGGATATCCTAACCACCGAAACCGACAAGACGTTTTATATGACTTGCTGCGACATGGTAGGTTTCCGTTACATCAATGATGCATTCGGATACGACACAGGCGATGAAATCCTTCTCAAAATCGCTCAAGAGATGGACAGCCTCCTTCACGATGATGAAATATTCGCACGTATTTCAGGCGATAAATTTGTTATTTTGACTGAGCGAAACTTTGCAAACACAGAAGACGACATGTTCGTATATCAACTTGCAGATCGCATCAGTTCTATTGGCCCTCTTGCCAAAAACCATATCCGTATTGAAGTACAGATGGGTATTTACAAAATCCTTCCAGAGGATTTAGAGGACCTTTCAATCAACGCTCTCTACGACCGCAGCCTTGTTGCTTTGTACTCAATCGGTCATACCGATTCAAGTGCCGCAGAATACGATGCTGCAATCTATGATGAGCAAATCGAGCGTAAAGATATCGAATCTCGCATGCATCAGGCACTCAAAGATGGCGAGTTTAGAGTTTACGTCCAGCCAAAATACAGAACCAGCAATGCAAAACTTGCAGCTGGTGAAGCACTTATTCGTTGGGTCGATCCAAACAAGGGTATCGTTCCACCAATTAAGTTTATCCCACTCTTTGAGCAAAACCGTTTCGTACACGACGTTGACCTCTACGTAATGGAAGTAATTGCTCGTTTCCAGAGGATGAGACTTAACGAGGGATTACCAGTTGTACCAATTTCCCTTAACATCTCCCCTGTTGAATTTACAATGCCTGGCTTCCGCCAGTCATATATAAGCATCAAGGATAAATACGATATTCCTGACAGACTCATCGAGCTTGAGTTTACAGAGGGTATTTTCTTTGATGACGAAGAACTCTTCAAAGACGTTATTCGTGAGTTCCATGAGCATGGTTTCTCTTGCTCAATGGACGACTTTGGTTCTGGTTATTCATCACTCAACATTTTGAAAGACTTGCCAGTTGACGTTCTCAAACTCGACAAGCTCTTCTTTAGAGAGAGTGAAAACACATCTCGTGACCGTTCCATCATCCGTTCAGTTGTTGCAATGGCACGTTCTCTTAACATCAAGACAGTTGCCGAGGGCGTCGAGACACTTGATGTTGTTGAATTCCTCAAACTTATTGGATGTACACTCATTCAAGGTTACATTTATTCAAAGCCATTACCACTTACAGAATTCGAGGAAAAACTCAACACTGAAAACATCGACACAGATGACGAGTTTGAATTCGACTTTGACAAGTTTGAAGTTGTTCCACTTGATATGCCGCTTTCAAGCAGCATGGATGATTCCCTTCGTAAGACATACGCAGGTATCGTTGAAATCAACGCTGGTGGTAACATCTATCATATGTACTATCCAGGTGAACGCGATGTACTCTTTGAACCAATCCCAGAGCGTGGTTTCTACACCTCGTTCTATGAGGATTTGATTCCAAAGTACGTTCATCCAAAGGATATTGAGAAGGTTAAAAAAGCCCTCAATGTTATGGCTCTTACAAAGCACTTCAAGTCAAACAGCGACCTTAACATTGAGTACCGCCACATGCGAAAAGACGGCAATTACTCATGGATGAAGTTCCATATTATCAAGGCCACCGGCGGTCGTGAAGATAGCCAGATTTATTTCGGCTACTTCAATATAATCGACGACTACAAAGAGGCGGAGGAAAGCCTTGCAGCTGCACAAAGCCGTTTTGCTGCTGCATATTCAAATATCAACGGTGTTGTATTTGAGCTTGATATCGAAACTGGCAAAATTGATATTCTTGAAACTCACTCATCTCTCCTCTCTGCAGTTAAGGATGTACATGAATATTCCCAACTCTATGGATTCATCTATGAATTCCTCTTGCATCCAGATTACAAGATGCTTGTAGAAAACAATTGCACACTTGATAGGGTTAAGGAATACTTCCTCAAGGAAACCAATCCTACATCTCTCAAGATAGAGGCTCAAGCCAAGCCTTCACGCAAGGTAAGCCGTTACAATTTCTACTCTGCAACATACTCAATTCAAGCAGATTCAAACAAGATTCTTCTTATCGTCGAAGATATCACAGCAGAAAAAATTGAGGAAGGTTCTTCAAATATTCGTCACTACATCACTGACGTTGCATTTGCAAACACCTATGACCGAATCAGTGTAATCAACCTTGACAAGGATGTATTTACACTTGCCACTTATCCAACAAATGGCAAGAGAAAGGCCAACATTTCAGAAGGCAAGTACTCAGTACACTTTGAAAAGAAACTTGCTGAGATGATAAAAGAAGAAGACTTAAACACAGTATCGCAGCTTACATCTATTGAAGGCCTTAAAAACTTCTACAACGATACATCTACCAATGAATTTAAATTCATTTTCCAAGAGCGCACCGCTCCTGGCGTAGATGAATATCACTGGAAGGAATCTCTCATTGTGTCTGCTCCAGCAGAATACGGTCAAGACAAACAGGTTTATATTTTCCTTCGCGACATTGATGACATTCGCGAAACCGAGAAAAACCTAAATGAATATGCTCACAGGCTCAGTTATTCACTTGCAATGTTTGACTATGCTTACACTGTAAACTGTGACACAGAGAAGGTTGATATAATTGGTGGTCTTCACTTCGAAAACGAACTATTCGAAAGCGACAATTTGACCTACAACGATATCACAACAATTGTTAAGAACTCTGTTATCTCTGAGGATAGCCAAGCAGCATTTAGAAGACTCTCTTACATAGATGAGCTTTTGGATCACTTCTCAAATCATCCAGCAATCCTAACGAAAATCTTTAAGGCACAAGACCCAGATAAGAGATTTGTTGAAGTTACAATCATCTATGGTTCACGTGAGCACTCACTTACTTTCTTCATTAGAGAACTCAACAAAAACTTAATTGATGAGGCCAATGAAGTTTAAAGAGTAAAAGCCAAAACTTTAGTATTGTATATACTATAATAATTTGCTAAAATATTGAGGCGGTCCAACAGGGCCACCTCAATATTTTAATTTATAGGAGTTGTAAACCATGGAAAAGAAAGGCTTTATCGCAGAATTTAAAGAATTTTTAGCACAGGGCAACGCAATGGACCTCGCTGTAGGCGTAGTAATCGGTGGTGCTTTCACAGCAATCGTTAACGCTCTCATCGAAGCAATCATCAACCCACTCATCGCTCTTATCGCTGGTCAGGCTGACTTCTCAGCTGTAAAAATTGGCATGTTCCCAATCGGCGTTCTTATCGCTGCAGTAATAAACTTCATCCTTATCGCTTTTGTTGTATTCCTTCTTGTTAAGGCTGTTAACACAGTTAAGGAAAAGGCAAGCAAGAAAAAGGACGAGCCAGCAGAGGAAGCTGCAGAAGAACCAGCAGCACCTTCACAGGAAGAACTCCTTGCTGAAATCCGTGATCTTTTAAAGGATTGCTCTAAGAAATAATTTAAGGAAGAACACTCATGAGAACTCTATATTTTGACTGCGGCAGTGGCGCTGCTGGCGATATGATTTCCGCTTCCCTCTTCGAACTTATCGAGGATAAGGAAGGGTTCTTGAATGACATAAACAACGCCGGCATCCCCCATGTTACAGTTGAGGTTGAACCATCAACCAAACATGGTGTCACCGGCACTCATTTTAAGGTCTCAATAAATGGTGAAGAAGAGGAAGCGGCAGAAGCAGTAGCCGATGACGCAGAACTCTCAGAATTACACCACCATCATGGTCATCATCACCACCATCATCATACACTTGATGATATCACTGATTTGATTGACTCGCTTGATATACCAAACCAAGTTCGCGAGGACGCAATAAGCGTGTACAAGCTTATTGCTGAGGCAGAGGGCCAAGTACATGGCGCAACGCCAAGCGAAGTACACTTCCACGAAGTAGGTTCGCTTGATGCTGTTGCAGACATTGTATCGGCATCCTGGCTCATCAACATCTTGGACCCAGAGCTTATTATTGCGTCTCCAATGAACACCGGTTCGGGCAAGGTTAAGTGTGCACACGGCATATTGCCTGTACCAGCCCCTGCAACCGCCCTTTTACTCCGTGACATACCAATCTATAGCACGGACATAAAAGGCGAATTATGCACGCCTACAGGCGCTGCTCTCATCAAACACTTTGCGCGCCAGTTTGGCCCTATCCCTTCCATCAGGATGGAGAGCATAGGCTACGGCATGGGCGCAAAGGATTTCGAGACAGCAAACTGCCTTCGTGCAATAATCGGCGAGACCGACAATGTAATTGTCGAAGAGCCAGCCTTCGCTCGTCATCCAGTAAACCAGAGCGAAGAACAAAAAAAGATTATTATCAACCGTATATCACGTGTGATAGGCCATCTTGAAAGTATCAAGAGAATGGTTGAGAACAACCGTGACACTGACGAAGTTTTAATTCAGCTCTCAGCAGTTGAATCTTCTATCAATTCTGTAAGACGTGTCATCATTAAATCCCACTTTAAGCACGCTATAAAGGGCGCTATTGAAAGTGGTGGAGATGCACACGCATCAGAAAGCGTATATGGTCTAGTTGATAAATTCCTTAAATGATAGCAAAACCCCCTAGATGAGTTCATCTAGGGGGTTCTTTCTATCTAATAATGATTAGAACTTCTTTCTCATTGCACCTGTTGGACAAGCGTCAACGCACTTACCACAAGTAGCACAATAAGCTGCTGCTTCTGCTTTCGGGAACATTGGATTGATTGTTGTGTTAAATCCACGGTTATAGAGACCGATGAATGTCTTGTTTGCAACTTCTTCACATGTTCTGTAGCAGAGACCACAAAGTACACACTTATCTGGGTTATGCTCGATAACATCAGCGATTTCGATGAAATCACGGTGATGCTTCATGCCAGGGAACCTCGCTGGCTCAACATCATACCAGTTAGCATACTTGATGAGGCGGCAATCATAGTAATCGTGACAACCACACTCGAGACAACGGCTTGCTTCCTTCTTAGCCTGCTCTTCTGAGAAACCGAAGTAGATAGGCTTGAAGTTGTTCTTTCTCTCCTCTGGTGAGAGACCTGGCATTTCAGCTCTATCGATCTTTTCACGATCCTCAAAGTCCTCAGCTGTCTTCTCTGTCTCAACAAAGTAAGGAGCCTTGTAGCGTACTTCTGCGCCATCAAGATAGTTGTTGATGCAGAATGCTGCCTTTGAAGCCTCGCCGATAGCTGCGATAGCAATACCAGCGCCCTTGTTTGTAACGTCACCAGCTGCGAATACGTTCTCGATGTTTGTACGGAATGTCATCTCATCGCAAAGGATTGTGCCCTTCTTGGTAAGTTCAACACCGTCAACACCAGCACAGTTTGCAACCTGGCCGATAGCCATAATAACGTTATCAAGTTTGATATCCTCTGTCTTGCCCTCAACAGGTACTGGAGAACGACGACCTGATGCATCTGGCTCACCGAGTTCCATAATCTGGAGCTTCATGTTAAGAGCATCGCCATCTTGTGTAATCTCGATAGGATTTGTGAGGAACTTAAAGATTACGCCCTCTTCCTCAGCCTCTTCGATTTCGATATCAGCTGCAGGCATCTCGTTTCTTGTACGTCTGTATACAACGTATACTTCCTCTGCGCCGAGGCGGATTGCTGTACGGCAAGCATCCATAGCTGTGTTACCACCACCGCAAACGGCAACTCTCTTGCCGATTGTTGGTGTCTCACCAAGGCCAAGCTTGCCAAGGAAGTCGATACCACCAATAACGCCTGGGAGGTCCTCACCAGCAACTCTCATTGGTACAGATGTCCAAGCACCGATAGCAACGAGAACAGCGTCATAAGTCTTAACGAGCTCATCAAACTGAATATCGCGACCAAGCTTGCAGTTGTTCTTCATAACAACGCCAGCGTCAGCGATAATAGAAATCTCATCATCGAGTACAGCCTTTGGAAGTCTGTATTCTGGGATACCATAGCGGAGCATACCGCCCATCTTTGGCTGCTGATCAAAAATTGTAACAGCGTGACCATATTCACGAAGCTTATAAGCAGCTGTAAGTCCTGCAGGACCACCACCGATGATAGCTACGCGCTTACCTGTGTCAGCGCCTGTTTCAATCTTGTATCTGTTGTCGCTTGCAAGAACCTTGTCTGCTGCAAATGCCTTAAGGAAAGCAATTGAGATTGGCTCCTCAACAAGCTGACGACGACAAGCATCCTCGCATGGATGTGGGCAAACACGACCAATAGATGCTGGAAGTGGGAAAGCTTCATAAACTGTTGAAACAGCTTCGAAATACTTACCGTCCTTGATTTCATTGACATACTTCTGGCAGTCTGTACCAGCTGGGCAGTGGAGCTTACATGGACCACGGCAATCGCCTGTGTGGTCTGAAAGAAGAAGCTCGAAAGCTGTCTTACGTGCACGGATTACACGAGGTGTATCTGTGTGAACAACATAGCCTTCCATTGGCTTTGCTGAACATGAGCGGAGGAGCTTTGGAACGCCCTCAACCTCTACTACGCAAACACCGCATGCGCCATAAATTGCTGTATTTTCTGCAAAACAAAGAGTAGGGATTTCTACGCCAGCTCTAGTTGCAGATGAGAGTATAGTTTCACCGTCTTCTGCGATTACTTCTACACCATCAATAGTGTACTTAATTGACATAAATTTCCCTCCCTTACTTAACTATAATTGCACCCTGACGGCAAACTGTCTTACAGTTACCGCACTTGATGCACTTATCAGCGTCAATCTTAAATGGTGATTTAACTTCGCCACTAATTGCGTTTGCTGGGCACTTCTTAGCGCAGAGTGAGCAACCGATACACTTAGATTCATCGATAGAATAAGTAATAAGTTTTACACATTCACCAGCTGGGCAACGCTTCTCATTAATATGAGCTTCCATTTCTGGTCTGAAGTAACGAATAGTTGTGAGAACTGGGTTTGGAGCAGTCTGTCCAAGTCCGCAAAGAGCGCCGTCCTTGATAGCGTTGCAGAGCTCTTCGAGTTTCTCGATGTCGCCCTCTTCGCCTTCACCGTCAACTATACGACCAAGGATTTCAAGCATGCGCTTTGTACCGATACGGCAGTGTACACACTTACCGCAGCTTTCCTTAGCTGTGAAGTCAAGGAAGAACTTAGCCATACCTACCATACATGTTGTCTCATCCATAACAACCATACCACCAGAGCCCATGATAGCGCCTGTTGCGCCAAGAGCCTTGTAGTCGATTACTGTGTCAAGAAGAGATGCTGGGATACATCCGCCTGATGGACCACCAAGCTGAACTGCCTTGAATTCCTTGTCGTTTCTGATACCGCCACCGATATCATAGATAACCTCACGAAGAGTTTTACCCATAGGAATCTCAACAAGTCCGCCACGCTTAATCTTACCAGTAAGGGCAAATACCTTGGTGCCCTTAGATTCAGCTGTACCCATTGCTGCAAATGCGTCACCGCCATTTGCAATAATCCAAGCAACGTTTGCATATGTCTCAACGTTGTTGATGTTAGAAGGCTTAAACCAGAAGCCAGACTGTGCTGGGAATGGTGGCTTAAGACGTGGCATACCACGCTTACCTTCAAGAGACTCTATCAAAGCTGTTTCCTCACCGCATACAAATGCGCCAGCACCAGCCTTAATTCTCATCTTGCATGAGAAGTTAGAACCTAAAATGTTGTCGCCAAGGAAGCCACGGTCTGTTGCATCCTTGATAGCGTTCTCAAGACGAACGATAGCAAGAGGATACTCAGCACGAACGTAAACGATAGCTTCTTTTGCGCCGATAGCGTAAGCACCGATAAGCATACCCTCAATAAGAGTATGTGGGTCACCCTCGATTACGGCACGATCCATGAATGCACCTGGGTCGCCCTCATCGGCGTTACAAATAAGGTACTTTTCCTCGCCCTCTGATGACTTTGCTGCTCTCCACTTAAAAGCAGTTGAGAAACCAGCGCCGCCACGGCCCTTGAGGCCTGACTTATCAATTTCATTGATAACGTCATCCTGAGTCATACCCGTTGTCAAAATCTTTTTGAGTGCCTCGTAACCGCCACGAGCAATATACTCATCAATACTCATAGGATTGATGATACCACAGTTACGAAGAGCGATACGTGTCTGTTGCTCAAGGAAAGATGCATCATCAGCTGTGATAGTGATGTCATCAACGAGTGACATATCATTGCTGTTTACAGCATCATAAATCTTCTGAGCATCAGCATCTGTAACATGAACAAGTCTGCGAACAAGTGTGTCGCCATCGTAAAGGTCAACGATTGGCTCGAGGAAACACATGCCGATACAGCTTGTGATAGTTACAACAGAACCCGATGGATTCGCAGCAGCAAAGAGCTCATCAAGTTTTGCATGGACTTTTCCAGCACCAGCAGCAAGTCCGCAAGAACCTTCACCTACTACTATTTTCATGACTCTTCACCTGCCTTTTCCCTAAGCTCACGAAGTATTGTCTTTGTCTTATCTGGTGTAAGACTTCCGTATGTCTCACCATTAATCATCATAACTGGTGACAAAGAACAACAACCGAGACAAGCAACATGCTTGAGTGAGAACAAACCATCGTCAGTTGTCTCACCGTCAACAATGCCAAGCTCGTCCTTGATAGCAGCAGCTATCAACTCAGAACCATTAACATGGCAAGCTGTTCCCTGGCAAAGCATAATCAAATACTTACCAACTGGCTTTAATCTAAACTGTGTATAGAATGTAGCAACACCCATAACCTTTGCTGGTGCAACACCAGTCTCCTCTGCTATGTGGTAGATTACATCTACAGGTAGATAGCCATAGATTTCCTGTGCCTGTTGAAGAATTGCAATAAGGCTACCGTTGATTCCCTTGTAGTGCTCGAGCACTGGCTGGAGCAAAGAGAGATCAGATGTCTTATCGTTACAGCAACAACCCATAAAAATACCTCCCTATAATTTATATGCATTATAATTATAAACTTTACACCTTATAAATGTACTTATTTATAAAAGAAAAAATGTCCAAGTTTGGACATTTTCTCATTTTCATCTAAATTATATCACATTTTTATATATATATGCTACTTTTTTATGAACGCGTTCAAATAACAAATTGGAGAACACAGTATGCTACATAAATGGTAAGAAGACTCACTCCCTGCCACCTATAGAGTTTGCCTTTGATAAGACCTGGCAATGTCAAAAGAAGCATAACAGTAAACATTACTGGTATATCCATTACCAAGCTTGCATTCATTCCACCGATAAGTTTCTCTGCTGGTATATCAAATGGATTGATTGTAATTGCCATACCTGATACCAAAACCAAATTAAACAAGTTGGCACCTATAACATTTCCAAGTGACAAAGCACCATGGCCCTTGCGAAGCGAAGTAATTGCTGTAACGAGCTCTGGAAGCGAAGTGCCAAGAGCTACGAGTGTGAGTGCAATTACAGATTCCGGAACACCAATTTTCTGAGCGAGGATGGTGCAGTTATCAACAAGTAAGTTTGCACCTATTGCGATAGCGATAGCGCCAACAACAAGGTAGATTACGTTTGT
This sequence comes from Acutalibacteraceae bacterium, assembly GCA_045599345.1. Lineage (GTDB taxonomy): Bacteria > Bacillota > Clostridia > Oscillospirales > Acutalibacteraceae > UBA1227. Next base: position 42,254 of record JAZRVV010000015.1, on the reverse strand, counting down.
CGCCATTGATGCAGTCGCCTCGTCTTCTGCCTCTTCTACCGCTACCTCATCAGCCAAAGGATTCTTCATAGCAACAAGTGCGGACTTGATTTGAAGACCAATATAAACGGCAAAAACAGAGAGCAAGATTATGCCAATTGTCCTTGAGAATGTACCCGTGACATACGCTACACCCGCATAGAGGATTGCTGAGCCAAAGAAGAAAGCAGATGGTACTCTCATACTCTTTTTATCTGTAAGTCCTGGAGCAAAAGCAATTGTAATTGCACAGATAAGTGCTGTATTACAAATGATTGATCCAATAGCATTACCATATGCTGTTTGGGACTGTCCAACAGCGGCAGCACTTGCTGACACGAGTACCTCTGGCAAAGTTGTACCAATCGACACTACTGTTGCACCAATGAGGAGGTCTGGAACGCCAAACTTCTTAGCAATACCTACTGCTCCATCGACAAATTTATCTCCGCCTATTATCAAAAGGATCAAGCCTATGACAAACAATACGATTGCCACTGGCAAAACCATTCCATTTGATACCGAAAAATTTATAAGACCAAATAAAGTGCTCATTTCTGTCATGCTATCACCTCTTTAAAAAAATACTCCTGTTATCCAAATTTCAAGACCTATTCCAATCAAAATTACGCCACCGAGCACATCGGCTTTCCAGCCAAGTTTTGTGCCCACCTTTTTGCCTATAATCACTCCAACAACTGAAATTACAAAAGTGACAATCGCAATTATCAAGTTGCATATTGTTGCCTCAAAAAGGCTATACTTTGAAATTGTAAAACCTACTGACAAAGCATCAATCGAAGTGGCTACTGCTTGTATAAACAATGCCTTCATTGTAAGCTTTTCAAGCTCTACTTCCTCGGTTGATTTCCTTTCCTTTATGCCATCAATCAGCATCTCGCCACCGATGTACAAAAGAAGTATTAACGCAATCCAAGGTATAAACTTTTCAAAACTTTCAAAGCGTTCTGCTACTGTATGCACACAGAACCAACCAATCATTGGCATGAGCGCCTGAAAAATCGCATACGCACCAGCTACCAAACTAATTTTAGGTGCTCCCATTGTTGGTTCCTTAAGACCGTTTGCAAGGGATACAGAAAAGGCATCCATTGCTAGTCCGACACCCAAGACAATAGAAAATAGAATAAAATTCCAAGTCATCTATTATTCCTCCATATATATTACAAAAGACCCATGTGTGGCGACCACCACACATGAGTCTCGCAATTTAAAGCAATGCCAGACCTAAATGGTCAGGATGTTGACATTTGCTGCGTCTATGACGCCTGCTACTCCCTCAAGGGAATTTTGTTGTGATTATTCTACCATAAGTAAAATGTTGTTTCAACTATTACTTTTTAGTGCCAAAAAGACCTCTGACAACTGCTGTTGCGCCAGAGCGCATAACAGATGAGAGTGCTGTACTTGCAGCCTGTTTTGCAATCTTGTCAGCAGATTTAACGCTGCCAGATTTTGTAACAGAGTTTACCATATTAGTTGTGATTGAACGCGCTACAGATGAAGCCGCATTTGATGCTGCGCGCTCAATTACCTTTTTCTTCTTTTCAGCTTCTTTTGCTGCTTCCTTTTCGGCCTTTTCCTGTGCCTTTTGAGCAGCCTTTGCCTCAAGCTCAGCCTTGCGCTCCTCAGCCTTTATTGCTGCGGCCTCTGCCTTGGCCTCCTCTTTTGCAAGCTTCTCGGCCTCTTTGGCCTCAGCTGCCTCAACAGCTGCCTGCTCCTGCTCTACCTTGAGTTTTTCAGTCGCAGCCATTATTACTTCATAAGCAGACTCAGGGTCCTGAGTCTCCCTGTATTTAAGATCAAATTCTGATGAAACGATTGCTGTATTAACCTTGGCTGGATCAGCCTGTCCCATAAGGCTCTGAGGAGGCAAAATCTTGGCCCTCTCTACTACCACTGGTGTACCTGACTCATCAAGGAATGATACGAGTGCTTCGCCTGTGCCAACCTCCATAAGTGCCTGCTCTGAATCAAAAGCAGGGTTTGCACGGAATGCAGCAGCTGCCGCCTTTACCATCTTTTGCTCAGCTGGGGTGTAAGCACGAAGTCCGTGCTGAACACGGTTTGAAAGCTGAGCCAAAACGTCATCAGGGATGTCTGATGGTGACTGTGAAATAAAGTAGATACCAACACCCTTTGAACGGATGAGTTTTACTACCTGAACAATCTTTTGAACAAATGCCTTTGGAGCATCGGCAAAGAGAAGATGTGCCTCATCAAAGAAGAATACCATACGAGGCTTATCAAGGTCACCTACCTCTGGGAGTTGCTCAAAGAGTTCATTGAGCATCCAAATAAGGAATGTTGAATATACGGTTGGGCTACCGATAAGTTTTGCTGCTGAGAGGATATTGATAAATCCACGGCCATCAATATCAGTGCGCATCCAGTCCTTGATATCGAGCATTGGAAGGCCAAACACGCCTTCACCGCCCTCTTGTTCAAACTGCAAGAGCGCACGCTGAATAGCACCAATTGATGAGGACGATACGTTACCATAAGTCAATGTATACTCCTCAGCATTCTCACCAACGAAGCCAAGCATAGCACGGAGGTCCTTAAGGTCATAGAGCAAAAGGCCCTTATCATCCGCTACTTTAAATACCAAGTTAAGTACGCCCTCTTGAACGTCAGAGAGGTTCAAAAGACGTGAGAGGAAAGTTGGTCCCATGTCAGAGATTGTAACGCGAACTGGATGTCCAGCCTCACCAAAGATATCCCAAAATCTTGTAGGATAGCCCTTTTGTTTAAAATCATCTATTCCAAACTTTTCCTTTGCACGCACGTCCATGCCTGTGCCAGGCTCGAGCATACCTGTAAGGTCACCTTTGACATCAGAGAAAAATACTGGAACACCGAGGTCCGAAAATGACTCGGCCATAACTTTCATTGTGATAGTCTTACCAGTACCTGTCGCACCTGCGATAAGTCCATGGCGGTTTGCCATCTTTGGCAAAATATAGAGCTCTGTTCCTTCAAAAGAACTTGCTACCCAAATCTTTCCATCCTTTAACATAAGTATCCCCCTCTATTTGATTGCTTCTCCGTCTTCTTTGGCAAGAGAATCCATGAGTTGATGAAGTGTTTGCAATAAAAGAACCGCTTTTACACTACCAAACTGTAATCCAGATAAGAGTTCCCTTGGAATACATATGGCTTCTTGTTTTAATTTTTTGCCACTTTCGGTCAAATAGATAAGCATATTGCGCTCATCCTCAGGGTCGCGCCTGCGCTCCACATATCCAAGAGATTCCAATTTTTTAAGAAGTGGTGTCAATGTTCCTGAATCTAGATAAAGTTTCTTGCCTAATTCCTTAACATTGATGCCATCCTTTTCCCAGAGAGCCATAAGGGTTATATATCCTGTATAGGTAAGACCCAATGGTTCAAGCAATGGCTTATACTTTCTAATAACCTCTTTGGAGCACACGTACAAAGAGAAGCAAAGTTGGTTATCAAGTTTTTGAAGTTCATCATCAGGAATTGCAGAAAGAGCCAACCCCTGGAAACTAAGATCACGAGCCATACTTTACCTCCAAAATAAAATTACTAAATAATTGTAAACAATTTGAAGACTAATTTCAAGGGGGGCTATGAGTTATAAAGCAATCACTTTGCAGCGGCACGAACAGCCTTTGCAAGTTGATCTGTGCATGAAGTTGGCTTTCTTCCACAAGTAATACCAGCAAACTGATTTTCAATTTCATCAACTGTCATGCCTTCGCATACTTTTGATATGGCTTTCAAGTTACCGTTACAGCCCCCAATAAACTCGAGGTTATAAATTCTATTGTCTTCTATATCAAACTTAATGTGAGAAGCACATGTGCCTTCTGTCTCATAAATAAACTCCATGGTAGAAAACCTCTCTTTCAAAATTAAAGCAATGCAGCTATTGCTGACTCAATTTTCTTTGGTGAATCAGCTGGGCCAAAGCGATCAACAACATTACCATCCCTATCAATAAGGAATTTTGTAAAATTCCACTTAATAGCAGATGAAAGTAAGCCGCCCTGCTCACTCTTTAAATACTTATAAATTGGATGCTCCTTTGGACCGTTTACATCAATCTTTTCAAATTGTCTAAATGTGACACCATAGCGTGATTGACAAAAATCTTCTATCTCTTCACCAGTGCCAGGAGCCTGTCCCGCAAACTGGTTACATGGGAAATCTAAGATCTCAAAACCTCTTGCTTGATACTTTTCATAAATTTCCTGAAGGCCCTCATACTGTGGTGTAAAGCCACATCCTGTTGCTGTATTTACAACCAAGAGTACTTTTCCCTCGTACTCTTTCATACATACATCTGCGCCTTTGTTGTCATTTGCGTGAAGATCATAAAATTTAGCCATATTGCTACTTCCTTTCTTTCATTAACTACGTCTATTCTTTTCGAAGCAATTTCGATTGCTTGCAATTGAATTGTACACAATTTATTTTTGTGTGTCAACACTTTTTCGAAAAAAATAGGAGAAGCACATGGCTTCTCCTTACTTGGCGGAGAGTAAGGGATTCGAACCCTTGGGCGGTGTTACCCGCTAACTGATTTCGAGTCAGCCCCGTTATGACCACTTCGATAACTCTCCATATAAGCTGCAAGGTTGCCCTTGCAGCGTTTTTTATTTATTCTCGATAATCTTGTTCGCAACAAAGACACCGGATGCTGACGCGTGTGAAAGGCTGTGGGTTACACCAGAGCCATCACCGATAACATAGAGACCCTTGTGACATGTCTCGAGGTTGTTATCAAGCTCAACCTCCATATTATAGAACTTTACTTCCACTCCGTAAAGTAGTGTATCCTCATTTGCTGTTCCTGGTGCAATTTTATCAAGCGCATAGATCATCTCGATGATGCCATCGAGGATGCGCTTTGGAAGCACTAGCGAGAGGTCGCCAGGTGTTGCGTTAAGCGTTGGACGAACTGTGTTCTCCAAAATACGCTTAGCGTTGCTACGGCGACCACGCTCTAAATCACCAAAGCGCTGTACAATAACGCCGCCGCCAAGCATGTTAGAAAGCCTTGCAATGGACTCGCCGTATCCGTTCGAGTCTTTGAAAGGCTCTGAAAAATGCTTGGATACGAGGAGCGCAAAGTTTGTATTCTCAGTGTGCTTTTCTGGGTCCTCGTATGAGTGTCCGTTAACGGTAACAATACCGTTGGTATTCTCGTTAACGACAGCACCATACGGGTTCATACAGAAGGTACGGACGTGGTCCTCAAACTTTTCAGTTTGATATACAATCTTGGACTCATAAAGTTCACTTGTTAAGTGTTCAAAGATAAGAGCCGGGAGCTCCACTCTGACACCTATATCAACACGGTTAGAATGAGTACCTATATTCAATTCTTTACATATATTTTCCATCCATTTAGAACCTGATCGGCCCACTGAGATGATGCACTGGCTGCACTCTACTTGACTATCTTTTGTAAAGAGTTTATAGCCGTCAGAGAGTTTCTCAAGTTTGAGAACTGGTCTGTGGAAGAAGAAATCTATCTTGTCCTTGAGTTCGTTGTATAAGTTTTCAAGAACAACATAGTTTATATCTGTGCCAAGGTGACGTACCGAGGCATTGAGAAGTGTCAAATTGTTCTGCATACAGAGTTTTTTAAACTCTGAACCAGCAGTCGAATACATCTTGGTACCACGGCCACCATAGGTCATGTTGATTTCATCAACGTATTCCATGAGCTCTATCGCCTTTTCACGGCCAATGTACTCATAGAGTGTACCACCAAAGTCATTGGTGATGTTGTACTTGCCATCTGAAAAGGCACCCGCTCCACCAAAGCCATTCATGATTGCACATGTGTTGCAGTTTATACAAGTTTTTATTTTATCACCATCAATTGGGCATTTGCGTTTTTCAAGTGGATATCCAGCTTCAAAAACAGCAACTTTGAGTTCTGGTGCCTTCTTCATAAATTCATATGCAGAAAAGATACCACCAGGACCCGCACCAATGATTGCTACATCATATTTCATCTAATAAACCTCTTACTTTGTTACAGTATTCACTGGCTTGCCAGCAAGGAAAGATTTATAATTTCTAATTACTTCAGAAAGGAGCCTCTGGCGTGTCTCTTTTGGACACCAAGCAACATGTGGAGTAATCATACAATTAGGCGCGCCAAGGAGTGGACAATCCTTGTCCATAGGCTCAATTGATACAACATCGACACCAGCACCAGAAAGCTTGCCCGAGTCAAGCGCATCACGAAGGTCCTGCTCATTTACGATTGGACCACGTGAAGTGTTAACAAAAAATGCTCCATCACGCATTTTAGAAATTGTCTCACGATTAATGAGGCCCGTTGACTCTGGGTTCAGTGGGCAATGCACACTTACTATATCAGAGTGACGAAGAAGGTTATCAAGTGTAACAAATGTCACATCCCTGTCGGCACGGTCCAAGAAGCCCTCAAGTGCGGTATTGTCGCCTGCACTCTTTGCCTGTTCATAGCTCCTTGTATACACAAGGACATCCATGCCAAAGGCGCGTGCAATCTTGGCCACTTGATGGCCTATCTTGCCATAGCCTATAAGGCCGATTGTCTTGGAACTGAGCTCAGACAATGGGAAAACAAACGGTGCAAAAGTACCAGAGTTCACCCATCCGCCCTCTTGCACAAAGTTGTTATACTTTGAGAGATTTGAGTAATGCTCAAGAATAAATGCAAATGTCTGCTGTGCAACTGCATTGGTTGAATAAGTAGGCACGTTGCACACAGTAATGCCATGCGCATTGCAGTACTCAAGATCAACATTGTTGTACCCTGTTGCAAAGAGTCCAACAAATTTAACACTTGGGTTCTCACCAAGGAGATCCTCGTTAATTTCAATTTTGTTTACAAGGATTGCATCGGCATCCTTTACCTCTTGCAATACCTTGTCCTGCTCTGATGTGCCAAGCGATACTATGCGTCCAAATTGCTCAAGTGGCTCCAAATCAAGGTCTTCCTTGCCACTTGAAAGCGTGTCTACATCAGGCAATACTATTTTGTAATTAAGCTTTTCTTCTGCCATAACTTTCACCAACTATACGTATGATTGCTCAACCATTATTACGGCGAGACAATCGATTTCATTGTGGATAATTTCTCTAAGTTCCCTGTTTACCTGCTCATTTGGCTTTTTGTACTTTGCAGGTACAACTACATCAAAAATCAAGTTTGTATGAGTCTCACCTGGCACCATTCTGAAATCATGGAAAGTAAGTGACTCATCATATTCCTTGAGTATTTGCGCAACCTTTTCTTTGAGCTCTGCAAGGTGCTCGTTGTTTAAATCGATTGGATCCATATGAATGGTAGGCTCACAACCAATAGCATCACGAAGTTCAAATTCGGCATTGTCTATTTCATCGTGAAGTTCAAAAATATCAACATCACCTGGAACCTCTGCATGAAGTGAAACAAAAAGCCTGCCTGGGCCATAGTCATGTACTATAAAGTCATGAATGCCAACAATATGCTCCTGCTTCATTACTATGGTTTCAATCTGCTTGACAAGTTCTGGGTCCGGCGCCTGGCCAAGTAACGGTGCCACTGTGTCACGAACCGATTCAATGCCAGTCTTTAGGATAAGAATTGCTACAAAGATACCTGCAACCGCATCGATTGGGAAATCGATAAACTTTGAAAGTATCATTGAAATCAAAACAACCAAAGTTGAAATTGTATCTGAAAGAGAGTCAGCCGCAACGGCAGCCATAGCTGCGCTATCAATCTTTTTACCTATTGACTTGTTATAAAACGCCATATAAACCTTAATCAAGATAGAAGCAACCATTATGCCACCAGCAAGCAGGCTTGCCTCAACTGGCTCTGGATGTATGAGCTTTGTCACAGAAGACTTCATAAGCTCAAATCCCATCAAAAGGATAAGGAGCGATACAGCAAGACCGGAGAGATATTCTATCCTTCCATGTCCAAAAGGATGGTCTGGATCAGGTTTGCGTCCAGCAAGCCTAAATCCAAATAATGTAATGATAGAACTACCGGCATCTGATAAGTTGTTAAACGCATCAGCTGTAATAGAAACAGAGTTTGCAATAGTACCAGCGATGTACTTACCAGCAAACATCAAAATGTTAAGGAAAATGCCAACAATGCTACATAAAGTACCATAAGCCCGGCGTATAGCCGGGCTTGTGAAATCATTAGCATCTTTTATGAAAATTTTTGAAAGTATACTAATCACTTAAGTTCACCTTTGATTCCCATCAAAGCACCAGGATATGCTTCTTGAATTTTTAATTCCTCACCGTAAGTAATACCGAATTTTTCTGCTCCAGAAACGTTGAGCACCAAGTCGCCATAAACCGACTTTGGAATAGCAACAGCAGCGAGTGTGTTGTCAGCAGCAAATTTCTTGAGTCCACCGATAAGCTCCATAACTACGCCGTTTTTAAAGTCTCCTTCGTTTGCTTGAAGCCCACAAACCTTGAGAATTGGAGTTTCAAATCCGTTGCTGTCAAGTATAATACCTTTACAAGACTGGATCAAACCAACCTTTTCATCATTAACATAGGCCTCAAGGACCTTGTCAGTTAAGGATTCTTCGCCTGCTACACATCTAATATCGATGAGTGGCTTTTCCTCACCATTAGAGCTATTCATTGCAGCAGCATCCTCTGGTGTGATGCCCTCAGCCTCTTGAGCAGCAAGAGCCTTTTCGATCTCGTTGTCAATCTCGCTGTCGATATTGATACCTGCCATCTTAGAGTTGTAATTGTTTACTCGGCGCTCTGTGAGGAAATAGTCGCCGATACCAATTACAACAGAGAAGAAAATGAACACAAAGAAGAAGAACCAGAACGAAGGAGTATTGACACCATTTTCTGGATCAAGTTTGAGTTCAAGTCCCGAGAATGAATAGATAACTGTGATAGCAGTGATAAAAGCGCCAAAGAGCAAGCCTTCGATAATAACTATTTTGAGACGTGACTTTTTCGCCTCATCGTCCTGAGTTACAGGGATTGGCTTTGAGAAAATATTCTCTGGACGCTTAACCTTGCTTGTATCAATCTCGTCCTTTTCTTCACCTGTTGGCTTTCTGCCAAAGATATTATCAATGATAGCTTTAGTATCGATGTCCTTCTGTGGAGCAACTTCTGCTGCCATTTCTGGCTCTTCTGCCACAGTAGATTCTACTACTTCAGTTACCTCATTTTTAATTTCGTCTGCCATATAATGACCTCCAAACTATGCTATAAACTGTGCGTAAGATGTCTGTTCAAATGATTTTGTATCTGTGTTGATTTTAACAAGTTCAATAATCTCATCTGCGCCAGTGTCATATCTAATACATACAAAGAACTCCGGCATTCCATTTTGAAGGAAACTAAAACCTACTACTTTTGATTCGAGTAAATCTTCGCCAAGTCCCTTGCTCTTAAACAATTTTGTTACAAGTGAATCAAACTGTGCTGCATCATATCCAGCAACCTTTAATGCATCATCGAGGAGCACCTCGCTATCACTTGATTTATCATATACGTACGATGCTACTGTATCATGATCCATACCAACACTAAGTGGCCTGCCATAGAATACTACTGCACAGAGGTATCTGTCAGTTTCCACTATTGCAGTGTCTGCTACTGCGTACTGGAGTGGTTCTGCTGCCGCCTCATCACAGAAAGCGCCAACCTCTCCTTTGACATGGTCATTAATTTGTGCGATTGCTTCGCTATCGCCATCTACCGAAAAGCTTGGTATCCTAGCATCGTTGAGCATTGTGCCAGTGCCATGCTTGTTCTCTGTTATTGTAATTTTTGCAGTTGTTCCAATGCCAGTAACCTCTACCTTTTCACCCTTTTGTGGGTCATCAGTATTTGGGGTTGTATCGCCCTTTGAACAAGCTGCAAATGAAAATGCTAAAACTAATGATAGGAGTATTGCTAAAAGTTTCTTCATCTTAAAGCCCTTCTTTCATAGCGCTTTTGCGCATTCCTAATAATAATTTTACTATAAATTGTTCTATTTTACAACTTATTAAATTGACAACCCTTATAATATCTATTAATATAGTAACGAATTTTGGGAGATTTCCCATTGAGGTATTTATATGTTTGTAGACATAGCGAAAATTACAATAAAAGCTGGTAAAGGTGGAAACGGTGCTGTTGCTTTTCATCGTGAAAAGTATGTAGCATCCGGTGGTCCTGACGGTGGCGACGGTGGTCGTGGCGGAAATATCATTTTTCGCGTAAACACGAACCTCTCGACGCTCGCCGATTTCCGCTATAAAAAGAAGTATTCCGCAAGAAACGGCGAAGATGGCAGAGGCTCACATTGCAATGGCAAAAAGGGTGAGGACCTCTATATCGACGTGCCTCGCGGTACAATAATTAGAGAGGTTGAAAGCGGCGTAATCATGGCAGACATGAGCACAGAAGATGAATTCATCGCAGCTCATGGCGGCAAAGGTGGCTGGGGCAATGTTCACTTTGCAACCCCTACTCGCCAAACTCCTCGTTTTGCAAAAGATGGTATGCCTGGTGAGGAATGGGAAGTTCAACTCGAGCTCAAACTCCTTGCTGATGTTGGCCTCCTTGGATATCCAAATGTTGGCAAATCAACACTCATCTCCGTTGTATCAGAGGCCAAGCCAAACATTGGTAATTACCACTTTACAACTATCACACCAGTTCTCGGCGTTGTGTCTATGGGCGAAGGTTCCTCCTTCGTCATGGCCGACATTCCAGGCCTTATCGAAGGCGCAGCCGATGGCATAGGCCTTGGCCATGACTTCTTGCGTCACGTTGAGCGCTGTCGCATGCTCGTCCACATCGTGGACGTCGCAGGCTCAGAAGGACGTGACCCAATTGAGGACTTCGAAACAATCAACGCCGAACTCATAAAATTCAACCCTGAAATGGCAGAGCTCCCTCAGATTGTTGCCGGCAACAAAACCGATATGGCAAGTGATGAACAGATTGAAAAATTCAAGTCTTATGTTGAGGAACAAGGCTATGAATATTTCAGCATCTGTGCTCCAATTTTAGAGGGCACCAAAGAACTCATAAATGCCGTAGCAGCGAAGCTTGCTACCCTCCCTCCTATCAAGCAATACGAGGCAGAGGAAATCCCACTTGAGTTCTATGAAAAGAAAAAAGGCAACCGCAACTTCACCATTACAAAGGAGGATGCCGACTACTATGTTGTCGAGGGCGAATGGCTCATTCCTATTCTCTCCAAGGTTGACCTTGATGACTATGAGTCACTCCAGTACCTCCAGCGCGTAATGATAAGTTCTGGAATAGAAGCAGAACTCCAAGCGCGCGGAATCCAAGAGGGAGATACAGTAAACATTTACGACATCGAATTCGACTATGTACCATAGGGGGAAACTATGGATAATTCACAGTACAGCCCACTGACCCTCGCCTTTCTTGGCGACAGTGTATTTGAGCTCCTCGTTCGTGAGGCACTTGTAAAGGCAGCCAACCGACCAGGAAGCGAGCTTCACAAGGAAAAACTAGACTTTGTAAGCGCGACAGCTCAAGCAGAAGCTTTTCACATAATTGAAGGCATGCTAAACGAGAAGGAACTCGATATTTTCAGGCGTGGACGAAACGCCCACACCAATCACACACCAAAGAATATGTCCACTGCTGATTATCATGCAGCAACTGGTCTCGAGGCACTTTTTGGATACCTCTACCTTGAGGGTGAGAGCGATAGAATGAACGAGTTGTTCCAAAAAATTTGGGAAGCAAAAAATGAAAGATAGACAAACGCTTTAAAAGTTGTATAATAAAACAGTAAATTTCGAGTAAAATTAAGGAGTTGTTCTAATGTCAGGACATTCAAAATGGAGCACAATCAAACGTAAAAAGGGCGCAAACGACGCCGCTATGGCCAAAGTTTTCACCAAGATTGGCCGTGAAATCGCAGTTGCAGTAAAAGAAGGCGGACCAGATCCAGCTTCTAACTCAAAGCTCAAAAACGTAATTGCAAAAGCAAAAGCTGCTAATATTCCTAACGACAACATCGACCGCGCAATCAAAAAGGCTGCCGGCGAAGGCTCTACAGCAAACTACGAAGAGAATATCTATGAGGGCTATGGTCCATCAGGTATCGCTGTTATGGTAGAGACTCTTACAGACAACAAGAACCGTACAGCTGGCAACGTTCGTCATTACTTTGATAAGTGCGGCGGCAACATGGGACAGAATGGTTGCGTATCATTCATGTTCAGCCGCTACGGTGTCCTTGCTGTTGAGAAGGAAGACGTTGATGAGGAAGCACTCATGGACGCAGCACTTGAGGCTGGTGCAGTTGACTTCCTTTCAGACGACGAATCAGTATTCGAGATTCGCACAGAGGCAAATGATATCGGCGCTGTTCGTGAAGCACTCGAAACAGCTGGCTACACATTTGCACTTGCAGAAGTTCAGTACATCCCTTCAACTTATACCAAGCTTGAGGATGAGGATTCTTTGAAGGCTATGGCTAAGATGCTCGACCTTTTCGAAGATGACGATGACGTACAGAACGTTTGGCACAACTGGGAAAACGAAGAAGACGCAGAAGAGCTTCTCTAATACAAAAACAAAACAAGAGCCGTGGCGGGGACCACGGCTCTTGCTTTGTCTAGGGAACTTGTTATATGGTGAAAGAGGTATATGGGGGACCTCTTGACCAACTAAATTATGCTACCTCACGGCCACTTGCCTGAGATGCCTTTTTGCCAGAGATAACTCTGAATGTTGCCTTGCGGCGAACAACCTTTTGCTGAGAAGCAGCAGGGGTTTTATGAGTCCTATTAACGTCCTTAAGAACATACTTATGGAAACAGAAGCGAAGTACAGGAGCGAGCTCATCCTCAAAAGCAATGAGCTTTTCCTCATTCAAAATACCGTATACTATAAGTAAAGCAATTGCTACTTCAAAAATTACTTTTATACCAAATCCGAGTGTCATACCAATAACCTCCAACGAATAATTTTCAACCGAACATTTATTTGATTTACAAGTTCATTATACACGTCTAAATCAAAATGTCAACAAAATGTTCGCACAAATTTTTTAGTTGTCCCAAAACACGGACTTGTATTGACAAAAGCACTTCTTTACATTAATATTTATTAGGTTACAAAAGGAGGCGTGATGATGGCCTACGAAAATCTCTATTTACCAGAACAGACTACCATCGGTGGCCGCTATTTAATTGGCAATGTAATTGATGCCAATGGCGATGGCGTCACCTATATGGCTTTTGATACAGAGCGCAAGTCTACTGTTGAAATAAGGGAGTTCTTACCTGATACAATTTGCATACGCAAAGAGGGTTCCACTCACCTGCTTATCAAACAGGATAAAAAAGTATTCTACGAGACTTGCCTCAATTCTTTCCTTGATATGTGGCGCAAGCTTGCGCGTATGCGCGGTCTCTCTGCATTGATTCTCGTAATCGATATCGTTGAGGAGAACAACACAGCATACGCTGTATGCGAACATATGGAGGGAACTGTCACACTTCGTGACTATTTACTTTCAGCAAGTGAAGGATATATCTCTTGGGAGGAAGCAAGAATTCTCTTTATGCCTGTCCTCTCTACCCTATCCACTCTTCACTCTGCTGGCATTATCCACCGCGGCATCTCACCAAACACACTCTTTGTTGGTCCGGATAAAAAGATCCGCATCGGTGGATTTAGCATCCCAGAGTGCAGAAATGTCAGCACAGGCATCGCAGCAGAAATCTTTGCTGGCTATGCCCCTGTTGAACAGTTCGGCGTCAAGGCTCCATCTGGTCCTTGGACAGACATCTATGCTTTTGCTGCTGTCCTCTATCGCTCACTCATTGGTACTACTCCAATTGAATCAACTGAGCGTATGACAAACGACCGCATGATGATTCCTGCAAAGTTCGCTGAACAAATCCCAGCTTATGTAATCAATGCACTTATCAATGCATTACAGATAATGCCTGAGGATCGTACCAAGACTGTTGAACAGTTTAGGGAGGAACTCTCAGCTTCCCCTACAGCAGCAATCGCTGCTGATTATGAGCCAGAGCCAGTTTCAAGCAAAGCACCAGTTGTCGCTCCTGAAACTATATCGACTCCAGCTCCTCCAAAGGCACCAAGGAAGACAGCAGAGCAGGTTAAGAAGGAAAACATGAGCCTTGCATTAAAAGCAGGCGGAATCGCTGCTGGCGCAGTAATCCTTATCTTTATCATCCTCTGCCTCACAGTCCTTCGTGGACATTTTGGTGGTGGTGGCGATACACCTGATGAAGGTCCAGCACTCAATCCAGATGTAACAGTATCCGTACCAACATTTACTGGTAGAACATACGCAAGTATCAGTTCTCAAAAGTCTTACTTCACCGACTTCTCAATTGTTAAAAAAGAGGAATATAGCACCGAGGTAAATCGAGGCTATGTAATCTCACAATCAATTGATGCAGGCAAAGAAGTACCACAGGGAACAGAAATAGAAATTGTTGTTTCAATCGGTGTTGAACAAATTACAATGATAGATGTCTCAGGCAAAACTTACGAAGAAGCAAAAGCAATGCTTGAAGAAGCCGGCTTTGAAAACATCAGCAAGGTTACCAAGACAAACGATGGTTCTCACACAAGCAACACTGTTGAGAGCAGCCGTCAGACAGTTGGCGAGCTCTATGACAAGACAGAGAAAATCGCACTGATTGTTTATTCAGAGGCTGAAACAACAACAGCACCTCCAGAAGAGGGCTAATACAAAGACTAAAGGGAAGAGTTCATCACTCTTCCCTTTTATTATTATACTATTATAATTTCTCTTTTATTTTACCTTTTACTTTTTCTCTAAGCTCTTTCCTGGTCTTATCACGCTCTGCTTCACGCTCATCAACTAGGTTAAAGAAATCCTTTTTAACCTGACGCCTGATATCCTCACGTGTTATTTCACGATTATCCATAGGAACATAGTCCTTGCGCTCACAGATATTCATGTAAGCAGGACGGATAATCTTGCCAGCGTTGATAAGTTCCTCAAGCCTGTGCGCACTCCATCCAGTAATACGAGCGCAAGCAAAAAGTGGTGTAAAGAGCTCCACAGGAAGGCCAAGCATCTCATAAGCAAAGCCAGAGTAGAAGTCGACATTTGCACAGATATTCTTGTACATGTGACGCTTGCTTGCGATTACATCTGGTGCAAGGCGTGCTACACGCTCACGAAGCTCATACTCATCAAGGCGTCCCTTTTCTTCTGCAAGTGTACGTACTGCTGTTTTAAGCATTTGAGCACGTGGGTCTGATTTAGTATAAATAGCATGGCCTATACCATAGATAAGGCCCGCTCCATCAAAAGCCTCTTTGTTAAGGATTTTCAAAAGATAAGCAGAAATCTCCTCATCGCTTGTCCAGTCCTTAACGTTTGCTTTGATATCCTCAAACATACGAACATTTTTAATGTTGGCACCGCCATGCTTTGGTCCCTTGAGTGAACCGAGAGCCGCAGCGATTGCAGAATAAGTGTCTGTTCCAGATGATGTTACAACGTGAGTTGTGAATGTTGAGTTGTTACCACCACCATGCTCAGCATGAAGTACCAATGCAACGTCAAGAGCCCTTGCCTCTGCATCGGTAAACTGGCTGTCTACGCGAAGCATATGAAGGATATTCTCGGCAGCGGAATACTCCGCCTTTGGAGCATGGATAAAGAACGAATCACCGTCATGGTAATACTTATAAGTCTGATATCCATACACGGCAAGCTGTGGGAAGAGAGCGATGAGTTCAAGGCATTGACGAAGTACATTGTCAATTGATGTGTCATCGTCCCTCTGGTCATAGGAATAAAGCGTAAGTACAGAACGCGCAAGCGTGTTCATCATATCACGCGATGGCGCTTTCATTATAATGTCGCGAACAAAGTTTGTTGGAAGAGCCCTATACTTTGCAAGGAGTTCCTTAAACTCAGCAAACTGCTGAGCATTTGGCAACTCACCAAAGAGAAGGAGGTAAGTTGCCTCCTCAAAAGCAAAGTTATCATCATTTGGATGACCACCAATAATATCTTGGATATCATATCCACGATAGCGCAAGATACCATCTACTTCGTGCTCCTCGCCATTTTCGTCCTTCTGACGACCCCAAACTTCTGAGATTTCTGTAAGACCTGTAAGCACACCGTGTCCGTCGAGGTCACGAAGTCCACGCTTTACATCGTATTTAGCGTACAAAGATGTATCTATTGTACTATGTTCAAGTGTGAGCTTTGACAGATCAGTAATCTGATCTGTTACGATTGAATATTGATCAGCGAATTGCAATGTGCTATCTCCTTAAATTATTCTAGATTGCAGACAATCTTCATAAGATCGAAGATTTCATTTCTAAACTTATCAGGGCGAACAAAGAGACCCATGAAAGAGAAATGGTTACGAGTTTCAACTGGCATCTGATACCAAACACCAGGCTGACATCTGCTAATATCCTTAAATGCTGTTGCCGACTCGTTAATAGGTGGCATCTGAGCATTTGTATTTACAAGACCATCATTGTCATGGTCACGCTTTGTGATAATTGGGAATTCAGGGAGGTAGTTCTCAAAAGTAGAAATAAGAACAGTTGTTGGAAGAGTAATTCCAGCCGCAAGCTTTGGTAAAGTAACCTTGTCCATTATATTGCTTGTTACTTCGCCAGAGAGTGAGAAATAAAAGATGTTGTCAAATGTACCAAGCTTGCTGTTGAGCTTTGCCATACCAAGAGGACCCATATCATAGAAAATGTTGTCCTCTTTTGAAAGGTAAGTGTCAATTGCATTCTCATCAAACTTGAGTTTGTTCTTACCATCAACCTTTTCAAGACGTGCACTTACAGCGTGCTGTGATACTGGTATGCCACGTCTCTGATCGTATGGATCAACAAAATCCTTAAACTTGAGTGCTATATCAGCAACAGTTGCTGCCTTTGCCATCACCTTCTTGGCACCAGGGAAACGTCCCTCAAATGCCTCTGCGGTTGAGATACCCTCATTAATACCAGCAATTGTGATAAGCGCATGAATCTTGTTATAAAAACCGCCCTTGAATAAATCTGAAAGTTCATTTGCAGGTGTTGCAGATGTCTCCTCAGCAGAACCATTGTTTAAAAGTTCAATGAAAAGACGTGCAACAGGTGCACCAAAGCCATGTGCGATAAGAGTAATTTTATCCCAAGACTCTATCATTGGCTTGTTATATGTCTTGCCATAGCGAGCATGTCCATACTTCTCGCTATGAGCTTTACCATAGTCAACTGTGCCACCAACTATTTGAGCATAGAGTTCACATGTTCTATCCCAAATGCTAGAGAGAAGTTCAAAAGTTGCAGTATGGCAATCCATACCCATGTCCTTAATAACCTTCTCATAGCTTGTTGATGTAAGGCCAAAATAAGGAACCACCTTATGAAGGATAGTTTCCTCACCATAACCTACAACGCCAGGAACCAATATTACTGGATATAAGTTCTTGTGTTCAAACATACTAAATTACCTCCCCAGGTAAGTTGTGCGATAATAATACAGATAAGATAATACCATTTTAGGCCATTCTAGTCAAACGGATAAGGTAAAATTATTAATATGTTAATAAAGAGGACCTGGAGTTTTTCCAGGTCCTCTCTCCTTTTATACTCTGTCCCCTAAAACGAAATCATCTAAAGCTTGAGTTATTTTTACTTGAACAATTTCGTTGTTTATTGGCGCATCAGATTTAAATTTTACCGGTGTATAGTTCTCGGTATATCCTTGAACAAAGCCATCCTCATACGTCTCGCAGAGGACGTTTACCGTGCGTCCTATCTGCGACGACAGGAACTTGGCACGAAGCTCACTTGCAAGGGCGATTGCACGGTGGGCGCGCTCGTCCTTGACGGCAGGCGCCACCTTAGGCTCAATCGAAAGTGCCCTCGTGCCAGGGCGCTCTGAATAAGGGAAAACATGTATCTTTTCAAATCCAACTTTGCGAGCAAAGGCAAGGGATTTTTCAAAGTCCTCATCCGTCTCGCCAGCAAAACCGACCATAAGGTCAGTTGTAATTGTTGCGTCAGAAAACGCCGCACGCAATTTGTTGCAAAGGGCTAAATACTCCTCGCTCGTGTAGTGACGGTTCATGTCACGAAGTGTCTTGTCACAGCCACTCTGGAGCGACATGTGAAACTGTGGGCAAAAGTTTGGGAGTTTTGAGAGGCGCTCTATTGCCTCATCGCTGATGTTGTCATACTCGAGAGATCCTATGCGAACGCGGTCAAAGCCCTTGCTACAAGCAAGTTCAATCGGGTCAACAAAAGTCTTGCCAATATCGAGCCCATAGCAACAGAAATTGATGCCAACGAGCACCACTTCCCTGTAGCCTGCATCCTTAATCTTGTCGAGCTCAACGCTCAAATTCTCAAGGCTTCTTGACCTTGAACGACCACGTGATGTTGGGATAATACAGTAAGAGCAGAAGCGGTCACAACCATCCTGAATTTTGATAAATGCGCGTGTGCGCCCACCAAAGTTTTCAACCTCAAATTCCTCAAAGGCATCGCCTTTTTTGTGCTCCGGAATATCAACTATCTGATTATCAGAAGGTAACTTCTTCTCCACATATTCAAGTATCAATTTATGATCCTTGTTGCCCGTTATTATATCGGCCTCTATGAGTTCTGCTGCCTTATTTGGATACGCCTGTGGCATACAGCCACAAAGTACAACTAAGGCATCAGGATTGTTGCGCTTAAATCGGCGCACAGCCTGCCTTGTTTTTTGGTCAGAATTTGCAGTTACAGTACATGAATTGACAACAATTACTTGGGCCTTTGCAGGACTCTCAACAATGCTGTATCCAGCACCGATGAAAAGTTCTGCCAAAGCCTCTGTTTCATACTGATTTACTTTGCATCCAAGCGTATATAAATAAAGGTTTTTCATATCATTATTACTTCGTCTGTAAGCTCCGTTCCACAAGGTAAAATGCGCGGCGTTGCCAGGTTGTAAAGGTTAGTTGCTTTACACTCTAGTTCAAACACATGCTTTGCATAGTCAGAAAGCTCGTAGGTCTGGGAAGATTTCATGATTATTGGCAAGCTTGAAGCGTCCTTTGCAGCCTTTAATACTTCCCTTCCCTTTTCAGTGAAGCCGAGCACTCTGATATATGGCACTCTGTGAAGTGCATCAGATGGCAAAATGCCAAGGTACAAAGCGGTGACAATTCTGCGAATTCTAGAATGGGTATATCGCTTTGTTTTGACTATTGAATAGAGTTCCTCAAGTGAGGTTGCACTCATTATAGCATTATAAATCCTATTTTCCAGTCCCTCGGATACATCAGGTGCCTCTTTGATATCCTCAACACTGAGCATACGAAGCCTTGAGAGAATAGCACGCTCGCTGTCATCTATAGTAACCGGTGCGCGTCCCACCTTTTGGAGGCGTTTAAACTCATCAATTGATGACTGTGGCATAAAATCAAATGCTGTCTCGTCGCCACGCTCAAGCATTATCCTAAGGGCAGATGCGCTGCGAGAATCCCCGTTCTCCTTAAGTGAGTCATGCTCAGCGCCAATGCGCTTTATCGGCATAATATCAAAGTTTGCGCCAAGCGAGCGCATTGCTTTGATGTACTCCACTGCCAAGATATTGTTAGGCATACGAATTACGCTAGCAATCTCCTCACCATAGAGTTCAAGAACCGCCGCTTCCCTCGCAGCGGCGTAGGTTACGCCGCCAGTGAGCTTGTCTTTGATAAGCTCATGGACCTTGATGTCACAGACAGCGTCCGCTGCCTTGATGAGAAGGTCCTTGTCTGCTGTCTCACAGCCAAAGGCAAGTGTGTCAATAGCGCCAAGACCGAGCAGTGCGGACACGCCACCTCGTGCAAAAAGCTCAGCAGTTGAGACGGCCCAAGGCACTGGTAATTCTATTACCAGGTCAACGCCGCCAAGGAGTGCAGCTCTTGCACGCGCACGCTTGTCCATTATAGCAACGCTACCGCGTTGCACAAAATTGCCGCTCATAACCGCAACGATATGCGTTGCGCCCTGCTCGCGGCAAGCATTTATCATATATTGATGTCCATTGTGATAAGGATTATATTCTGCTATGAGTCCTACTACTTTCACCACTATCACCTCTTACTATATTGTAGAACAAAAGGTGATTGACCGCAACTTTTCTTTAATATATAATACCTAAGGAATTATTTAGTAAAAGAGGTAACGCAATGAAAATCTTAGTTGTAAATTGCGGCAGTTCATCACTCAAGTATCAACTCATTGATATGGAGGGTGAAAAGCTTATTGCCAAGGGCCTTTGCGAGCGAATAGGCGTAGACGGCCACTTTGAGGGCAAAACCGCAGACGGCAGAAAAGTCGAAAACAACAACATTCTCAGCAACCACACAGAAGCTTTCTACGAGGTCAAGAAAGCGCTCACCGAGGGTGAGACAAAGGTTATTGACTCCCTTGACGAGATCGATGCTATCGGTCACCGCATAGTACAAGGCGGCGCACTCTTTAACGACAGCGTTCTCGTAACAGAGGAAGTTAAAAAGGGTATTGAATCCCTAATCGACCTCGCCCCACTCCACAATGCAGCTCACCTTCAAGGCATCAATGCCTGCCAAGAAGTATTTGGCATGGACAAGCCAGAGGTAGTTGTATTTGACAATGCATTCCATTCAACAATGCCACCAAAGGCATTCATTTTCCCAGTACCATACGAGTACTATGAGAAGTACCAGGTTCGCCGTTACGGCTTCCACGGCACATCTCACAGATATGTATCAAAGAGACTCGCTGAAATCTGGGGCACAAGCCTTGAGGGCAAAAAGGTAATCGTTGCACACATCGGTAACGGCTCATCACTTTCAGCAATTAAGGATGACAAGGTTATCGATACAACAATGGGTATCACACCACTTGATGGTTTCATTATGGGCTCCCGCTGTGGCGGAGTTGACCCATCAGCCATCACCTACATCCAGGCAAAAGAAGGACTCACACCTGCCGAAACTGACCAAATGATGAATAAAAAGTCTGGTCTTCTAGGCATTTCTGGTGTCTCATCTGACATGCGTGACGTAGAGATGGCTGCAGCAGACGGAAACGAGCGCGCACAGCTCGCACTCGACATACTTGATTACCAAGTAACCAAGTACATCGGTGGCTTTATCGCAGCGCTCGGTGGAGTCGACGCCATCTGCTTTACAGCAGGCGTCGGTGAAAACGCTTATGGATTCCGCGAGCGTGTATGTGAAAACCTCTCATACATCGGTGTTAAAATAGACAAGGAAGCAAACAATTGCCGTGGCAAGGAAGTCAAGATTTCTACTCCTGACTCCAAGGTTGAGGTTTTTGTTATTCCTACAAATGAGGAACTTATGATTGCAAGGGATACCAAAGCAATCGTTGAAAATTTATAAAAAAAGAGGCTAAAATTATGAAAAAGTACATTGCAGAATTCATTGGCACATTCGTACTCGTATTCCTTGGATGCGGTACAGCAATGCTCGTTGGATGTGACGCTGTAAACGGTGGCGGATATATCCTCACAGCTCTTGCATTTGGTCTTGTTATTGTTGGCATGGCTTACTGTGTAGGCAACATCTCTGGTTGCCACATCAACCCAGCAGTATCTCTTGGCGTTCTCCTTTCAGGCGGAATGAAGTCAAAGGATTTCGTTGGATATGTTATTTCACAGTGCCTTGGCGCAACAGCAGGTTCGGCTCTCTTGCTCGCTATCTTTAAGCTTGGCGGCGTAGAAGACATGACTGGTGGACTTGGTACAAACGGTCTTGCTGGCGTAAACGGCAGCGCAATTGCTGGTCTTCTTGTTGAGCTCGTACTCACATTCATCTTTGTTCTTACAATCCTTGGTGTAACAGACAGCGATGCTGGTCACGGTTCATTTGGTGGCCTTATCATCGGTCTCACACTTACACTCGTACATATCCTTGGCATTGGCCTTACAGGCACAAGCGTTAACCCAGCTCGTAGCTTTGGTCCTGCACTCATCGCAGCATTCACAGGCAACACAGCTCCAATCGCTTGCCTTTGGGTATTCGTATTAGCACCTCTCGCTGGTGGTGCTCTCGCAGCATTCGCATACAAGGCACTCAAGGCTGCTAAAGAATAATCTTTATGCCTGCCATATATGCGCATTACTGTTTTGGGCAGCTGTGTCTTGCTACCCTTCCAGTTGACTTAAAAGAAATCTGTGAAAAGTACATCGACATCTATAACTTTGGTGTACACGGTCCAGACATCTTCTTCTATAGTTATAACTTTTATGACCTTAGTATCAACAAGTATGGATCG
Organism: Acutalibacteraceae bacterium; assembly: GCA_045599345.1. Classification (GTDB taxonomy): domain Bacteria; phylum Bacillota; class Clostridia; order Oscillospirales; family Acutalibacteraceae; genus UBA1227. The sequence continues at coordinate 19,916 of JAZRVV010000015.1, read as the reverse complement.
AAACTCCACCGAGTAACTGGTCGAGAGTTTTTCACACAGTGTAGCGATGCATTAAAGCAAAACACTATTTACCATGATGCAATGACGGCTTATATGTGTGGTTTTTTAACCCACTTTACACTGGACAGCCATTGCCATGGCTACATAAACGACTTGACAGCACAAGGCCCACTCTCTCACAACTATATTGAGGCACAGTATGAGGCGCACCTACTCCGTGCAAATTGCAACCCGGTTAAGGTTGACCGTTCATTCAGCCTCATCCCGTCAAAAGAGAGCGCAAATGCTATCAGCCAGTTCTTTACATACAGTGGAAGCGTAATGTATCGAGTAATCAATGGGCAAAAGCTATTTATTCATTTGCTCTACTCCCCACGTGGAATCAAGAAGCGGATTTTAAGAGCCATCTTAAAGCTCCTTAAAAATCCCGGACACCTTGGTGACCTCTTTGTCGATAAAAAGGAATTGCCACTATGCAAGGCATCAAACCAAACTATCGACGAACTAAAAGCTAAGGCATTGCTTGATTATCCAGAAATCGTTTCATCATTCTGGAGTTTTGTAAACGAGGGCACTACACTGTCACCTCTCTTCGACTATGATTTCGAAGGAGAACTTAAAAAAGGCATAAACAAAAACGACCTTCAGCAATGAAGGTCGTTTTCTTATATCTCTATTACTTTATCGCAAATTTCAATATCCTTATCAATGTGAGAAACAATCACCACTGGAATAGATGCCGATATTCTCCTTACTTCCTCTATAGCCCTTTGCCTGTTTTCCTCATCAAGGCCATTGAACGGCTCATCAAGGAGCAACAATTTGCAATCATGAATACGCTGGTATAGGAATGCGCGTGCAAGGCATACGCGTTGATTCATACCACCGGAGAGTTCTGCCGGATATTTTGCCGCATCCTCCTTGGAAATTCCAAGGCGTAGGAGTTCGGCATAGATATCCGCCTCACTCGCCTCTGGTACAGTTGCCTTGATATTGTCATATCCACTGTACCAAGGCAGCAGGCGCGCCTCCTGGAAGGCCACAGCCACTTTTTCTGGCAAGCCTACTATCTCGCCAGAAAGTGGCGCCTCAAGGCCACACAGCATGCGCACAAGCGTTGTCTTGCCCGCTCCTGATGGGCCGGAAATTGCCACAATTCCCGCATCAGGGAGCGCAAACGACACGTCCTCAATTACAGCATCGCCGTCATATATCATTATCAAGTTATGAGCCTCTATCACTTCTTGGCACCTCCTTTAAAAAGTTTTAAAAGGAGTTTGTCAAATATAACTGATAGTACTACAACAGTTGCAGTCCATGTAAACATCTCGGCAGTTTCAAAGTAATACTTTGTCTCCCAGATGTAATTACCAATAGATGGTGTTGCGCGGCAGATAACCTCAGCCGCGATGCCGGCCTTCCAACAAAGGCCAAGTCCTGAACCCACAGCAGACATAAGATAAGGCCTAATAGATGGCATATAGATATGTCGAACCTTTTTTACAAAAGACATATCGAAAACTGTCGCCATCTCGAGGAGTTTTACATCTACTGCATCAAGGCCACCTAGTACATTATTCCATACAATAGGCGCCACCATAAGTGTTCCGATAAAGAGAGGAACCAAGTCCTTGCCAATAAAGAAAAGGGCAAGAATAATAAATGACGCAACAGGCGTTGCCTTAATCACAGTAATAGCAGGGCTTATAAATGCTCGCAGGAATGAAAACCTCTTTGACAGCACTGCGAGCGTTGTAGTCAATACAAATCCGATGATAAATCCACCGAGTACACGAAGTACAGAAAATAAAATAGTTTTCCAAAAATCAAGCGTTACGCATAATTTTGAAAATGTTACAGCAACGCTTAAAGGAGATGCAAAAAGCATCTCCTCATCTATTGCCATTGCGGCAAGTTGCCACAACACTATCCAAAGTATGACAATTGCTATTTTATTTATCCTTGTAGTAGAAGTTGTCATCAGGAAGTTTTCCTCCAACGGAGGCCTTGTTACTATCGAACAATACCTTTAAGAAACCAGCTGTCTTTTCTTGCATTTCATCGCCTGTGATACAAACGATATTACATCTTGGGATAATCTCCTTCGCCACATCGGCGCTCTCAACTATCTTGTAATTTGCAACTACTTCAGGAGCTGTTGTCTGGCTCCTAACGTTGCTAACCGACGCCTTGTATTCGCGAAGGAATGCAGACACTGCCTTTGGACGGCTATCAAGGAAAGCACTGTTTACGGCTATACAGCCCATACAGATTTCGCTTCCCTCTGCATCAGTTCCCTCTACTGCCTTCTCCCACTCCTTGCCAAGATCAAGTGTAATCTTTTCCTTACTTGCCTTGGAAGTTGAGATGGTTGCATTTGGTTCAGGGAGCACGCAGTGCATTACCCTGCTGTTTGCAACAAGAGCGGCCAGGTCGGCATGTGTTCCAAATTCAAAGCTAAAATTCACGTCAGTTCCGACCTTGAGCCCGTTCTTTTCAAGAAGGAACTGCATTACATATTCAGGAGCAGAACCCTGTCCACTGAGATATAACTTGGAACCCTTTAAATCAGCAAGCGTTTCCGAGCCCTCGCCCATTTCAATGAGATACAAAACGTTAAGTGTAGCAAGTGAGATGATTTTAATTTTACCCTCACTCTTGTTATAGAGTGTTGCAGCAACGTTAGTTGGAAGTGCTGCAATGTCGAGTTCACCCGAAAGGAGCTTTTGACCGACTAATGAAGGGTCCGATTCAATTGTATACGCATATTTGTTGAGTGATTTGCCTTCATCAATTGACTTGAAAAGATAAGACATTCCAATGCCAGTTGGTCCAACAAGACCAGCAATGCGCACTGTTCCATCGCTTTCAATCCTTTTTGTTGTCTGCACAGTCTCCATTTTTGCAGCATCATCAAATGATGGCTTTGCTGGGACCTTTGAGCAGCCTGCAAAAAGTGTTAGCATCATAGCTATCACAAGCAACAAACTAAAAAGTTTCTTCATCATCAAGACTCCTCTTGCTCACTTATACTTTATAAAACTATTATGCACTAAGATACTTTATTATTCAAGACAAAACAAAAAGGGTTGCACTAATTTGTGCAACCCAATTTTGTTTATTGAATTATTAGTCAGCCTTCTTTGCGTCTGCAAGGTAAATAGCCCAATACATAACGCCAACGAGAAGTGCACCACCGATGATGTTACCGATAGTAACAGGGATCAAGTTGTTGATAAAGAAGTTACCCCATGTAAGGCCTTCAGCAGCTGTGCCAGTAGCACTTGCAGCGAAGAGACCAGCTGGAACATAGTACATATTAGCTACGCTATGCTCGAAGCCTGCGAGTACGAAGAGCATGATTGGAAGGTAAACAGCAGCGAGTTTTCCGCCTACTGATTTAGCTGCAAAGCTCATCCATACAGCAATACAAACAAGGAAGTTACAAGCAATACCCTTAAGGATAGCCTGGCCGAATGTCAAAGTAGCCTTACCTGTAGCTACTTTAATTGTTGTTGCAGCAAGAGCACCGCCGAAGAGACCGAACTGGCCACTGTAGCAAGCGATGAGAGCAATAAGGATAGAACCTACGAAGTTACCAAGATAAACGATACCCCAGTTCTTAAGCATTGCAGTCCACTTAACGTCACCTGTCAAAACAGAAACGATAATAAGGTTGTTGCCTGTGAAGAGTTCAGAACCAGCTACAAGAACCATAAGAAGTCCTACTGGGAAAATGCAAGCGCCTACAAGTTTAGAAACACTTGCGTTCTCAATTGTACAACCTGCTGTGTTTGCGCCTACTGCTGCGAGAGCAATAAACATACCTGCGAGAATGCCGAGCAAGAAAAGCTTATATGGCTTATTTCCTGCTTTAGCTTTACCGATGCCAATTACATTATTGGCAACTTCTGCTGGTGAAAACATATTAACATCTTTCCTTTCAAATTATCCTCGAAAAACCGGAGTAAATATTAAATCTATCCTCCCTTGAAAATCCAAGAAGAGTAATATCCTTTTCGCGTGCAAAGAGCGCAGCTGATGCAGTTGGAGCTGTTCGAGATACGAGCATTGGTATTCCACATGTATCAACTTTTTTAATCATGTCGAGTGGTACTCTGCCACTTGTGATTACATACTTGTCAGAAAGATCTATTCCTTCCTTCACTGCATGTCCTAACACTTTATCAAATGCGCAGTGGCGACTGATGTCATCACAGGAAACAATAATACCGTCGTCATTGCAGAGTGCGCAACGGTGCACACCTGCGGTTGCTTTTTGCAAAGTAGATTCCTCATAAAACTGTCTGAGGTTTTGTAGAATCTTGTCCCCAAAAAAGGATATCGGTTTACTTTGCTCCAATTTATTCCCAAATTTTACGTCCTTTAATTTTACATCAGCAACAAACATATCCTGCTCGATGCTTAAATTAATGGACTCTACGTCTGATATCTTAGATATCATGCCTTGAGTTTTTAAATACCCAAGAGTTAACTCATCAAGTTCTGCGGGAGAACATAGGAGTTCTTTGATAATTTCTCCATTAATGACGATTGCAAGAGATGTTTCGTTGATCATCAAATCAGAAACTTCCTCTGTTTTACCATCCTTAAAACGGATTATGTCCAAAGAATCAGTTAAGTTCATTTCCGCTCACTTTCTGCAAATAATTTTTATACTCGTCTTGAGTATTGAGATTTATATACATATCGAGATCGCTGTCAAACACTGCTGCTTCCTCTTCGGAAACTATGCAAGGGTTTGATGACATTATAGCATCAAACAGCGAACTATTGCCAGCCTTTAGACGACTCTCAATGTCGTCTAAAAGCTTTACTGAATAGAATGCATTGAAAGGTTCAATTTTACCATTTCTTTTAGCAACACAAATGAGGGCACCTGATTCATCAAGCTTCTTTTGCATGAATGCTATGTAGTTTGGATTTACTACTGGCATATCACAAGCAAGAAGGTAAATGTACTCACTCTGTGCATTTTTAAGGGCGATATGGATGCCAGCAAGTGGACCCATATTTGAGAACTCATCAGAACAAGTCCTTATTGCAGTTGATTCATACAGGTTCGGAGTGTTTGTAACAACTACAATATCAGAGAACATTGAACTGAGTGATTCATATACACCCTGATAAATCAACTTATCGTTTATTGTGAGAAGTTGTTTATCATATCCCATTCGTGAAGACTTTCCCCCTGCAAGTATTGCAGCGGTCTCGAACTGTTTCATATAAACTCCCTAAAATTAAGCTTTCTCAATTTTAGCTGCGCAAACCTTGAGCTCAGGAATACTAGCAATTGGGTCAATTACTGGGTTTGTGAGCATGTTTGCAGGACCATCAGCGAAGTGGAATGGCATGAAGATTACGCCTTCAGAAACAACGTCTGTAACGTGAGCTTCAACTGTTACAGTACCACGACGTGATGTAACTGTTACCTTACCGCCATCAACGATGCCCTTTTCAGCTGCATCAGATGGGTTGATTTCACAATAAGCATGACCAGAGATGTTCATGAGACCAGGAACCCTACCTGTCATTGTGCTTGTGTGATAGTGGTAAAGAATTCTACCAGTTGTGAGGATTAATGGATAATCAGCATCTGGCTGTTCAACAGCTGGACGATAAGGAGCTGGCTTAAAGATAGCTCTTTCGCCTCTTGTGAACTTCTCAACGTGCATGATAGGTGTGCCTGGATGATCCTTTGTTGGGCATGGCCACTGGAGTCCGTCACCATCAAGTCTGCAGTAATCCATACCGCCGTAAGATGGAGTAACAGAAGCCATTTCATCAAACAACTCAGAAGCTGTTGTGAAGTTGTTCTTGTAACCAAGAGCTGCCATTACATCATTGATAATCTCGAAGTCTGCACGGCTCTGGCCAATAGGCTCGATAGCCTTGCGGATTCTCTGAACACGACGTTCTGTATTTGTGAATGTACCATCCTTCTCTGCAAATGATGCGCCAGGAAGAACAACATCAGCAAATTCAGCTGTCTGTGTCATAAAGATATCTTGTACTACAAGGAATTCGCACTTTTCAAGAGCATGACGTACATGGTTAGTATCTGGGTCAGACATCATTGGGTTCTCACCCATGATGTAAAGGCCACGAACTTTACCCTCGTCGATAGCGTCAAGCATTCTTGTTACTGTGAGACCCTTTTCACCTGAAAGTTTAACACCCCAAGCTGCCTCAAACTTAGCAACTACGTCAGGATTGAATACTTTCTGGTATGCTGGGAAGTCAGTTGGAAGACAGCCCATATCGCAAGCGCCCTGAACGTTGTTCTGGCCACGAAGTGGGTTAACACCACAACCATACTTACCAATCTTGCCGCAGAGGAGAGCAAGGTTAGCTGTGCCCATAACGCCCTCTGTACCTGTTGAGTGCTGAGTAACACCCATTGCATAGTAAATACCAGCTTTGTCAGCCTGAGCATAGAGCTTTGCTGCTGCCTTAAGGTCTTCTGCATTGATACCGCAGATTTCTGCTACTACTTCTGGAGTGTAAGGCTTAACAACCTCAACGAGCTCCTCATAGTTCTCTGTACGAGCATCAATGTAAGCCTGATCCTGTAATCCTTCGCTGATGATGTAGTTCATCATACCATCGAAGAGAGCTACGTTTGTACCTGGCTTGATCTTAAGGAAGATGTCAGCTTCACGGCAAAGTGGGATTTCACGTGGCTCAGCTACGATAATCTTGGCACCCTTGCGCTTAGCCTGACGGATGAATGAACCGATAACTGGGTGAGTTTCTGTTGTGTTAGAACCAGTTACGAATACAACGTCCTGATCAGCAGCCTCTGGGATAGAGTTTGTCATAGCACCTGAACCAAATGATGTTGCAAGGCCAGCAACTGTAGATGCATGGCAAAGACGTGCGCAGTGGTCAACGTTATTTGTACCGATAGCAGCACGCATCATCTTCTGGAAGATGTAGTTATCCTCGTTTGAGCAACGAGCTGATGAAAGACCAGCAAGAGCATCAGGGCCTGATTCTGCCTTGATAGCGTTGAGCTTTGAAGCGATAAGAGCGATAGCCTCATCCCATGTAGCCTCAACAAACTTGCCATCCTTCTTGATAAGAGGAGTCTTAAGTCTGTCTTCGTGGTTAACGAATCCATAACCAAACTTACCCTTTACGCACATAAGACCCTTGTTTGCTGGGCCATAGAGTGGCTCAACACCAACAATCTTGTTGTCCTTAACAAGGAGGTTCTCCTGACAACCAACGCCGCAATATGTGCAGGTTGTCTTAACCTTCTTAACTTCCCAAGAACGGAACTTCTCAGGCTGCTTTGGAAGGAGAGCACCAACTGGACAAGCAGAAACACAGTTACCGCAAGATACGCAGTCGCTGTCGCCAAGTAATGCACCGAATGGTGTAGAAACCTTAGCATTGAAACCACGCTCTGTAGCTGAGATAGCGCCTACACCATGGAGAGCATGGCAAGTACGAACGCAGCGACGGCAAAGGATGCACTGGTTAGGATTGTATGTGAAGAATTCATTAGAATCATCGATTGGATCATTTCTCTTAGCACCTGTGTAAGGTGTCTTTTCTACGCCATACTCGTAGCAGAGATCCTGGAGCTTACACTCACCGTTCTTCTGGCAAGAGAAGCAGTCTGTTGTATGGTTAGAGAGCATGAGTTCAAGCATTGCTTTTCTAGCAGCTATAACTCTGTCTGTCTTTGTATGAATGATGTTGCCATCTGCGATAGGAGTTGAGCAAGCAGCGAACAACTTTGGCATTCCTTCGATTTCAACAAGACAAACACGGCATGATGCGTCTGGATCAAGATCCTTTATCCAACAGAGTGTTGGGATATCAACGCCAGCGATTTGAGCTGCCTGTAATATAGTCGAACCCTTTGGAACATCAACATTAATTCCATCAATTGTTACATTAATCATTATTGCTTCCTCCTTCCCTTATCTTTCACGCTTTGCTGGATGAATTGCGTTGAATGCGCAATTATCACGGCAAACGCCGCATCCTGTACACATAGAAGCATCAATTACGTGAGGCTCCTTAACGTTACCAGAGATTGCACCAACTGGGCAGTTCTTAGCACACTTTGTACAGCCTTTACACAGGTCAGCATCAACTTCGAATACTGTGAGAGCCTTACAGATACCAGCAGGACATCTCTTCTCGTTGATGTGAGCTTCGTACTCATCGCGGAAATTGTTAATTGTTGAAAGTACTGGGTTAGGAGCTGTTTGACCAAGACCGCAAAGAGCAGCGTCTTTAACTACCTGACCAAGATTATAGAGCTTGTCGATATCTTCTGGTTCGCCTTCACCCTTTGTGATTTTCTCAAGGATTTCAAGCATACGCTTTGTACCGATACGGCAAGCAGTACACTTACCGCAAGACTCATCCTGAGTAAAGTCTGTGAAGAAACGAGCTGTATCAACCATACATGTGTTTTCGTTCATAGCGATAAGTCCGCCAGAACCCATGATAGCACCGAGTTTCTGGAGAGCTGTGTACTCAAGCTGAACATCAATGTTCTCAGCTGTGATACATCCGCCAGAAGGTCCGCCTACCTGAGCAGCCTTGAACTTCTTGCCGCCCTGCATACCGCCACCGATGTCGTAAATAACCTTACGCATTGTTGTGCCGATAGGAACTTCGATGATACCTGTATTCATGATATCGCCTGCAAGTGCGAATACCTTGGTACCTGTTGCACCTTCGCAACCGTACTTTGCGTACTCTGCTGCACCGTTACCAACGATGTAAGCGATATTAGCAAGTGTCTCAACGTTGTTGATAATTGTTGGCTTGCCATAAAGACCAGATACTGCTGGGAATGGTGGCTTTGGACGAGGCTCACCGCGCTTACCTTCGATAGATGAAAGAAGTGCTGTTTCCTCACCGCATACAAACGCACCAGCACCGATACGGATTTCAAGGTCGAACTTGAAGTCTGTGCCAAATACGTTGCCGCCAAGAAGGCCAGCCTCACGTGCCTGAGCAATAGCATCACCAAGACGCTCAACTGCGATTGGGTACTCAGCACGGATATATACGTAACCCTGTGTTGCGCCGATAGCGTAACCTGCAAGCATCATACCTTCGATGAGGTTGTGTGGGTCGCCCTCGATTACAGAACGGTCCATGAATGCACCTGGGTCACCTTCGTCTGCGTTACATACGATATACTTCTGCTCGCCAGGACCGATGAGGCTCCACTTTTTACCTGTTGGGAAACCTGCACCACCACGTCCGCGAAGACCTGAATCAAGTACTTCTTGAACAACGTCTGCTGGCTGCATTGATGTCAATGCTTTATAAGCTGCATAGTAACCGCCGTTAGCAATGTATGCCTCAAGGCTCTTGTATTCGATGTTACCGCAGTTTCTAAGAGCGATACGAACCTGCTCTTTGAAGAATGGGATATCATCGATGCAAGGAATATGCTGCTTTGTTGTCTTATCCTGGAATGTCTGCTCCTCAACAACAACACCGTCGATGATCTGAGACTTAAGGATATTACCAACGTTTTCTGGAGTAACTCTTACATAGAAGATTCTCTCTGGAAGAATCAACATAACAGGACCCTCGGCACAAGTACCGATACAACCTGTTTCAATCATCTTAACGCCGTCCTGAAGGCCGAGATTTGCGATTTCAGCTTCGATAGCGTCACGAACCTTTGAGCAGTTACAAGAAACACATCCTGCACCTGAGCAAAGGAGAACTTTGTGGTGATACTTACCCATCGCTGCCTCATAATCGGCTTTGATTTGGTTAAGATCATTAATAGAAGTTATTTTCATCACTGTCTCCACCTCCCGCTTATTCATACTGGTCGAGGATGTTATAAAGTGTTGCTGGTGAAACTTCCTTATGAACATCGTCGTCAACCATTACTGCTGGAGCCAAACCACATGCACCAATGCAACGTGCGGCTTCAATAGTGAACTTCTTGTCGGCTGTTACATCGCCAACTTCGATTTGGAACTTATCTGTCAAAGAGTCGATAAGTTTCTGAGCACCCTTAACATAGCAAGCGGTGCCGAGACATACACGTACAACGTGACGGCCTCTTTCTTTTGTTGTGAAGAAAGCATAGAAGCTTACAACACCGTACACCTCTGAGAAAGGTATACCCATGCGATCAGCGATAAACTGCTGGAGCTCAAGTGGTAAATAGCCATAAATACCCTGAGCTGCATGTAGTACCATGATCAAGCTTCCCTGCTTACCCTTGTATGAGTCGATTACCTTGGCAATCTCTTCATACTTAGCACGGTCTTCATCGCTGCAAGTGATGCAGCAATTGTCTTTGTACTTGCCCATTTTTGCCTCCCATTTTAAATAGTTTTTTCCAAAAATAACGTTCTGTACATAAATGCAAGAACCGATTACCCGAATTAAAGGTTGTGGAAGTAGTACTTCCTAATGAAGTAGTCCACAACATCATCATAGTTGCGCTTTACTGTATCCGGTGAACCTGGTAGCGCAACAATAAGTGCTGGCATTCTGCCTTCGCAACGACAGTACTCGTCTTTCAAAGCAGCAAGGATGATATTGCCACCACTGGCCTCTGTCGAGCCGTATGCAATAACTCCTGGCTTGCGAATAGAATCAAGAAGTGTGAGCATATCCTGCTCAGCACCATCCTCTGTGCTGGTTGTCACAATTACAACGTCACACTGATCAACAAAATTGCGAGTGGCAATATCTACTGCCTCTTGTCCCTCGTTAATCATATCAACGCCAACTACTACTGCTCCTGTATCCTCAGCAAGCGCCTGAAGCATCATGCTGTTTGAATCACGTCTTTGACCTTCCCCTGGCATCTCGAACGGTGTTACAAGCTCTGTGCCTGTTGAAAGAATTGTCACATAAGGTTTGAACCAAACATTAACCATGAGCTTGCCATTTGCAGCAAGTGTTCCAACATCCTCTGGTGATATCCTGTGACCCATCTTTAAATCAGTGCCCTCTACATCCTCGGCAAGATATCGGCCCACCGCTTGGAAAGCGAGAAGAGTATCCGTCTTCCATACGCCTCCGCTATAAAGGGCGTCAAATGAATCTAGGAGTTCATTTAGTGTCTTGGTTGGTTCCATGTCGAAATTACCTCTTTTATATATAAAGATTAGATATCAAATAGGCAAAAAAAAATCAAAAGTTACCAGCAACTCTCCAAAGTGAGAATTGCCAGAGCGCTTTTGATTCCTTTGCTTAACGGCAGGCTGTGGATTTACAACCCTATCGGCCCATATTTCAAGTCTTATTTCAAACGAAATAGGGCTCGGAATATATTTATTTGTTTTTATTTTGACAAGATAATCTTAACAGTAATATGGGCAAATATCCACCTTTTTATAACCCAATTGGAAAAGTTCATTTACTTGCATATTATTGTTTAAAACTTTTTGTACACATTGCCCCATTTGTCCAAAGTTGCACTACACGTGTCCATTTATCCAAAAAAAGAAATGGGCCCCTCAAAAGGGGCCCAAAATTGATTTTATTTTACAGCCTTTGACCTGTCTGTGTAAGTAGTATGGAGAACCTCATGAGCAATATGGCTATTTGGTTTCTCGAAATACTCACTGTAAACAACACCAACTGCTGAGTTGTGATGTGACTTTCTCTCTGGGAGATCAAGATCCTCTTGATAGAGAACGCCTGCGCGAAGGCCCTTGACATCAATTGTCTCACGAATCCAGTTAGGCTGGATTGGCTGACCGCCACCGTTAATACAACCGCCTGGGCAGCACATGATTTCAATGAAGTGATAGTTCTTCTCGCCATTCTTAACTGACTCGAGAACTTTCTTGGCATTCTGAAGGCCAGATGCGATAGCAACGTTGAGTGTAAGACCACCAACTGTGTAAGAAGCCTCCTTGATACCATCCATGCCACGAACTTCTTTGTATTCAATTTCTGCATTCTCAGAGCCTGAGAGTACATCAACTGCTGTACGAAGAGCAGCTTCCATAACGCCACCAGTAGCACCAAAGATTACAGCTGCACCTGTACCCTCACCAAGAGGTGAATCAAATTCCTCATCAGGAAGCACATCCCAAACAATGCCAGCGCGCTTAATCATCTTGACAAGTTCACGGGTTGTGAGTGCATAGTCAACATCAGGAACACCTGCTGCCTGCATCTCAGGACGACCTACCTCAAACTTCTTTGCTGTACAAGGCATGATTGATACTGAAACGATATCCTTTGGATCGATGTTGTTTCTCTTGGCCCACCATGTCTTGATTGTAGCACCAAACATCTGCTGTGGTGACTTACATGTTGAGAGGTTTGGAAGGAACTCTGGGAAATAATGCTCACAGTACTTAATCCATCCTGGTGAACATGATGTAATCATTGGCAATACTCCACCGTTTTGTACACGGCCGATGAGCTCTGTGCCCTCTTCCATGATTGTAAGGTCAGCTGTGAAGTTGGTATCGAATACCTTGTCAAAACCAAGTCTGCGAAGAGCAGCAACCATCTTGCCCTTGCCCATTGTTCCGATTGGCTTACCAAAGCCCTCTGCAATAGCTGCACGAACTGCAGGAGCAGTCTGAACAACAACTGTCTTGGATGGGTCGTTAATAGCAGCGAATACTTCAGAAATTTGATCCTTTTCCTTCAAAGCGCCAACTGGGCATGCCTCGATGCACTGTCCGCAGTTTACGCAAGATACATCCGCAAGATTCAATTCGAATGCGCAGCCGATGCTAGTGTCAAAGCCTCTGTGGTTCGCGCCGATAACGCCTGTCTGCTCACGGCAAGTTGCAACACAGCGGCGGCAAAGGATACATTTTGAGTCGTCGCGGATGATAGATGGTGAACTCTCATCAAGTTCAACCTCTGTCTTTTCTCCGCCCTTGTAAGCATCAAACTCTACGCCATAGTTACGAGCGAGTGTCTGAAGCTCACAGTTTTCTGAGCGGTCGCATGAGAGGCATGAGCAATTATGGTTTGACATAATGAGCTCGATTGTTCTCTTTCTTGCCTTGAGTACACGCTCAGAGCGTGTCTTGATTTCCATGCCTTCTGATACAGGCATAACACATGCAGCAACCAATGTCTTGGCGCCAACTACTTCTACCATACAGATACGGCAAGCACCGATTTCGTTCTTGCCCTTCATGTAGCAGAGAGTTGGGATTTCCATACCCATTGTTCTAGCTGCTTCGAGAATTGTAGTACCAGCTGGTACACTAAGTGGTGTACCGTTTATTGTAATGTTAATCATATCCATAAAGCACACCCCTCTCTTAGTCCTTTGTAATTGCGCCAAATGCACAGTTCTGCATACAAACGCTGCACTTTACGCACTTATCATGATCTATTACATGTGGTTCCTTAACTGTACCAGTAATAGCATTAGCTGGGCAGTTTCTAGCACACTTGGTACAACCAACACACTTTTCAGGGTCAATTGTAAATGTAAGAAGTTGACGACATACATGTGATGGGCACTTCTTATCAACAATATGAGCCTCGTACTCGTTTCTAAAGTAACGAAGTGTTGAGAGTACTGGGTTTGGAGCTGTCTGTCCAAGACCGCAGAGTGAGTTGTCCTTGATATGAGCTGCGAGAGCCTCAAGCTCATCGATATCGCTCATTTCACCCTCACCTGTTGTAATCTTCTCAAGGAGCTCATAGAGCCTCTTGGTACCGATACGACAAGGTGTGCATTTACCGCAAGACTCATCAACTGTAAAGTCGAGGAAGAATTTTGCGATATCAACCATACAGTTGTCCTCGTCCATAACGATAAGTCCACCAGAACCCATCATTGAACCGATAGCAATGAGGTTGTCATAGTCAATCTGAACATCAAAGTGCTCAAATGGGATACATCCGCCAGAAGGACCGCCTGTCTGAGCAGCCTTAAACTTCTTGCCATTTGGAATACCGCCACCAATCTGCTCAACAACTGTTCTAAGTGTTGTGCCCATTGGAACCTCTACAAGACCTGTGTTGTTGATCTTGCCACCAAGTGCGAATACCTTGGTGCCCTTTGACTTTTCAGTACCCATTGATGCAAACCAATCAGCACCATTGAGAATAATCTGAGCAACGTTTGCATAAGTCTCAACGTTGTTGAGGATTGTTGGGCTCTCGAAAAGGCCCTTAACTGCTGGGAATGGAGGACGTGGACGAGGCTCGCCGCGCTTACCCTCAATAGAAGTCATAAGGGCTGTCTCCTCACCGCATACGAAAGCACCAGCACCGAGACGGATGCCAATGTCGAAGCAGAAGTCTGTTCCCATGATGTTGTTACCAAGAAGGCCATACTCGTGAGCCTGCTTGATAGCGATGTTAAGGCGCTTAACAGCTACTGGATACTCAGCACGAACATAGATATAACCCTGTGTTGCACCAATTGCAAAACCAGCAATTGTCATTGCCTCAAGGAGTGCATGTGGGTCGCCCTCCAAAACAGAACGGTCCATAAATGCACCTGGGTCACCCTCGTCAGCATTACAGCAAACATACTTCTGTGGAGCCTGGTTTGCTGCTGCGAATGACCATTTTCTACCTGTTGGGAAGCCTGCGCCGCCACGACCGCGAAGGCCAGAATCCAACATAACTTGAATTACATCCTGTGATGTCATACCAGAGATTACTTTGTTGAGTGCTGCATAGCCGTCCTTTGCTATGTACTCATCAATATCCTCTGGATTGATGATACCGCAGTTTCTAAGAGCAATTCTCTTCTGAAGTTTATAAAATGTTGTCTCTTCAAGTGAATGTACGGCTGCACCGTTTTCCTTGAGGAGGAAATCTGTTACTACATGACCGCCAAGAATGTGCTCTTCATAAACACGAGCTGCCTTTTCGGCATCCATCTTGACATACGTAATCCTAGGCATACCAGGTTGAACTACCTCAACAATTGGTTCATACTGGCACATACCAATACAACCAACCTGGCCAACAGTAACATTTGCGTTACCCTCTGCCTTTTGCTTAAATGCGTCAAATACTGGCATAGCACCAGCAGCAATACCGCAAGTAGCAAGGCCAACTAAAATTCTAATTTTTGAAGGATCAGAAGCTTCAAAAACTCTAGCATTTACATCAGCCTTGATAGCTTGTAACTCAGCCCATGTTTTCATACTCTGTCTCCTCCTTTTCAAATTCTCTGTACTTGTTGATTATCTCCTCAACCTCTGATGCCTTAAGGCGTCCATAAACGTCATCATTTATCATCATAACAGGAGCCAATCCGCAAGCGCCTACGCAACGGCAAGCCTCTATTGAAAAGAGTCCGTCTGGTGTACATTCACCTGGCTCTATTTCAAGGAGTTCGCAAATTTTAGTGAGCACCTCATAAGAGCCCTTAACATAGCAAGCTGTACCAAGACATACGCTAATTCTAAACTTGCCCTTTGGTGATAGGTTGAACATTGAATAGAATGTTGCTACACCAAATACTTCTTCTGCTGGAATACCAAGCTTGGTTGCAATCATCACTTGTACTTCCTGTGGAAGGTAACCATAGATGTCCTGTGCCTGCTGCATAATAGGCATAAGACAGCCCTTCTCACCGCGAAGTTCTGCGATTACAGCGTCAAGTTTGGCCTCTTGCTCCGGTGTACCTTTGAAAGGTATGGAGCTCATTTTCTTTTTCAAAAGAACACGCCTCCCCTTTTTAATTTAAGACATATTTATTTTACCATAATTGTGGGCAGAGGGGTGCCATTTTTGAATGCCAAAAACAAAGTTCATTTACATGCACAAATGTCTAAAATACTTTTTGTACACATTTTCATTTCTGTCCAAAGTTGCGCTACACATGTCCATTTATCCAGAAATACATATACATTAACCTTCTCAATATTTACTTATTCGAGAAAAAGTATATAATTCTTCTTTGGACAAACAATTAGGGGGTAATTATTTTGGCAATTGTTAAAACAACTAGCACTTACAAATCAACATGTAAAGCATACGATATCGATATATTCTATGCCGTATGGAAGGACGACTCAATCAAAAAGCCAATCGGCATTATCCAGCTCACACATGGCTGGGCTGAGTACATTGAACGTTATGACGAGATGGCTCGCTACCTTGCAAAAGAGGGCTACATCGTTTGTGGACAGGACCACTTGGGACACGGCAAGACATGTGGTCTTGCAAACAGAGGTGTCTATCCTCCAAAGGCAGGCAAGTGGATGGTTGAGGACATGAATACTCTTCGCAAACTTATGCAGAAGCAGTATCCAAAGCTTCCATACATGCTCTATGGTCACAGCCTCGGTTCACTCATGACTCGTACATACATCTCAAAGTACGGCAAGGGACTTGCAGCTTGCGTTATCTGCGGTACAGTTCCAATCCCAAGCTATGCTTTCCTTCTTAACCCTATCTTCTACACAGCTGCAAAGTTCGTTTGCAACTTTGGCAAAGAAGTAGCAGCTAACGAAGCAAAGTTTAGCGAGAACCCAATCTCTGAGGAGATTACAAACAACAAGATGGACCTCATGGGTAAGCTCACAACAGACTGGCTCTCATATGACTATGACAACCGCTACACTTATTTCAACAATCCATATACAACACTTCTCTTCTCAACAACATTGCTTGATATGTTCCCATCTACACTCAATGCAGGAAGACACGGTTGGGCAAAGAAGGTTCCACTTGAGCTTCCAATTTTTGTAGTATCAGGTAAGGCTGACCTTGCAGGTGCTTATACAATCGGTCCAAAGGAAGCATTTAACAAGCTTCAAAGAACTGGCCATGATGTTAGAATGAAGCTCTATCACGGCAAACACGAAATACACAACGAGGGCAAGATCAAGGCAGAAGTACTCAAGGATCAGCTTGATTTCTACAATGCACACAACCCTCTTCTCAAAAAGTAATATAAAGCAAAAGACCCGCTCGACAATCGAGCGGGTCACGTTTTTATCTTAGCCCTTTTTAGTCATAAATTGCTTTGCAATTGATGTGCCAACTTTGAATGCAACAGGTCGCAAATCCTTGTCTGCTTCCTTTAGCATTTCCCTAATGTTGATGTGCTGCGGGCAATGCTGTTCGCACTTGCCGCAGCCTATGCACTGCGTTGCAAATCCAGGCTCGTTTCGCGTGCCAATTACCTGGGCATAGTTGAAACGAGCAGGGAGCTTCTTGTCGACATACATCAAATTGTAATAGTAGAAAATGGTTGGTATGTCGACGCCCTTTGGGCATGGCATGCAGTAACGGCAACCAGTGCAGCCAACCTTTTCCTTAGAACGGATAATCCTTTTAACATCCTCTATTGTAGCAAAGTCCTCATCTGTGAAAGAGCCTACCTCTGCCTCTGATGCGATACGGACATTCTCCTCTACCATCTCCATTGAGTTCATACCGGAGAGTACGCATGTTACGCCTGGCTGGTTCCAAAGCCAGCGAAGGCCCCACTCGGCAGGGGTGTAGTCCGGTCTGGTCTTTTTCATAACTGCCTGCGCGTCATCTGGCAAATTGACAAGTTTGCCACCGCGCAATGGCTCCATGATGATAACAGGAATGCCCATTTTCTCAGCCGTTTCCAGACCGACACGGCCTGCCTGAGTGTTCTCATCAAGATAGTTATACTGAATCTGACAGAAATCCCAATCATATGCTTCAAGGATTCGTATAAACATTGCAGAATCTCCGTGGTAGGAGAAGCCAATATTTTTGATACTTCCATCAGCCTTGTGCTTTGCAATCCAGTCCTCAATACCGAGCGACTTCAAATTTTCCCACTCGGTTATCTCGGTGAACATGTGCATAAGGTAATAGTCGACGTAATCTGTCTGAAGTCTCTTTAGTTCCTCATTAAAAGTCTTCTCAATTTGAGCACTGCTGTGCATCAAATACTGAGGAAGTTTTGTCGCAATCATAACCTTGTCACGGAGATTGTTATTTGCAAGGATTTTACCAAGGCACTCCTCACTTCCAGAGTAGAGATATGCCGTATCTAGGTAGTTTACGCCATGCTCAATAGCATATATGACCTCTTGTTCGGCCCTTTCGTAATCAATAGAACCGCCCTTTTTTGTAAACCTCATACAGCCGTATCCGAGTTGTGAAATCTCGACGCCGTTTTTGTCTTTTCTATACTTCATTTTTATTCCCCTTTCGAGAACTCACAGCCGCAATAATCTTGCCTGTAAAGGTTATATACTTTACTAAGTTCAATTGATTGCTTATATCCTTCCCTCTTTTTGAAGTCTGATGGTAGCCAAGAAACCTCATAAGTATGGGATAATTCCATTCCTATTTCATTAAGCACAACTGCGTTTTTATATGGACTAACAGACAGTGTTGAACAGAAGAATTCGAATCCGCCATCACGTGCGCGTATGGCAGTTGCCTCAAGGCGCTGGCGATAGCAAATATGGCAGCGCTCGCCACCCTCTGGTTCACTTTCAAAACCTAAAACCAAATCCAAAAATGATTGGTGATTATAATCACAGTCCATAAATTGAACTTTATCCTCTGTCGTTTCATTGTACTGAGAAATAAGTGACAATTGTACTTCCTTGCGATGATTGTACTCCTCATCCGGTGCAATGGACGGATTAAAGTACAAAACAGTAATATCAAAATACTGATTCAAATATGTAATTACGTATGATGAACAAGGCCCACAGCAGCTATGAAGTAGCAACTTTGGACGCCTGTCGCCAAGACTTTCTATTAAATTATCAAGTTCTAATTGATAGTTCATTCTTTGTACGCCTTTACAAGTGCCTTTGCTTTTTCTTCTACTTGATCCCTAAATGATTGAGGCTCAAGTGCCACCATGGAATCACCATACTGCATAATCCATGATACAAGGCCTGATACAACCGCATTTACAGCAATTGTAAAAGTATCCTCTGTGTGGTCAATAATCGCTACATCTTCACCAAAGCGATCAGCAATTATGTCCCAAGCACTATTCTTACACTTAATCTTTACCCTCTCTGGTGAGCCAGAGAACATATTAAACTGAGTTGACAGATAGTCAGCAGCATCAAAGCTACTCTTGTATTTAAATACTTCTGAGATTGGTCTTGCTGCATCATCAAGAATTTTGACCTTGGTAATCTTGTCGATTCTAAGGTGCATTGCGTTTTGATACTTTGCATTATTACATACCAAATAATAATGTCCATCGTTCCAAATAAGAGCATATGGAGTTACATTGTAAATATGTTCCTCATTTTTAGGTTCTTCGCCAGCAATAAGGCGCCTCTTAATATAATGTATACAAACCTTCTTTTTAGTCTGAATTGCCGTTGAGAGGGCGTCTATCCAATAATAGAGCATCTCATTGGTGCTCTTGTTTTTATGCTCAACATAGACCTGCTGTCTATGCAAGGTATCGCGCTGATACCTAGATAAGCTCTTCTCGACATTGCCGATAATTTCTTCAGTCTTTTTCTCAGTTATCGACTGAGACGACTGAAGCGCATCAATGAGCAATCTCGCCTCCGCTATCTGGAAATCGCGCTCACCAAGGTAATAACCCTTTGCTGGTGGAGGGTTCTTAATAATGTCATAACCATAATCAATGAGCATATCGATATCGCTATAGATAGCTTTACGTTCTGCGCTAAGGCCACAGTTTTTAAGCATGTCCGCTATTGTAGTTGCTGTGATAGGATGGTCCTCGTCAGTATACTCACGAAGGATATCATTTATTGCCAAAACCTTAGCTTTTGATCCTGAATTTCCTGCCATTTCCCTTCCCCCTTCATAACCCTATGGTACCATAAATCGGACCTCAGATAAAGCCCATTTTTCCTTACTAGTATTAGTAAATGCAAAAAATACACTACTTTTAACCTTACAAATTTGCCTTTAGTTTTACAAAAACAAATTAATATATCATAATGAGCATAACTCTAGCTGTCTGATTGGAAAGGAGCAGACGATGAGCAAAC